>CALXLI010000035.1 GCA_944389155.1 uncultured Spirochaetaceae bacterium
ACAAGTGAGGCAACCATAACTTCAGGCAATGAAGGCCGGATGGGGTATCTAGCTGGTGCTGCAACAACAGCTCCTAGCATCGAGATTGAGAATTGCACAGACTTATCAGGGAAAAACTATGCTCAAGTTGGGAATCGATCCGTTTGAATGTTGAAATCATCCGAATCATGTTCTCTAGAGAGTGGAATCGGGTAAGAGTATCTGATTCCATTTCTTGCTTTATTTTCTGTTGATTATTGGTTGATATGGATGTTGTTGCTGTTTCTTTGGTAAAGTTCTCTTGTTGTCAATTGGCTCCAAAGATAATAAGATAAAGCGTCAATCTAAGGAGAATATGATGGAAGTTCGCGTTCGCTATGCCCCGTCTCCAACAGGGCTGCAGCATATCGGTGGAATTCGTACTGCGCTGTTCAACTATTTCTTCGCTAGATCCTCAGGGGGGAAGTTCATCCTCCGCGTTGAGGATACGGATAGGGAAAGATACAGTGATGAGTCCCTTGAAGACCTGTACAGCACTCTTTCCTGGCTTGGTATAGAGTGGGATGAAGGGCCTGTTGTCGGTGGCCCTTATGGTCCTTATATCCAGTCAGAGCGCTTTGATCTGTATAAGAAGTATGCAGAGCAGCTTGTCGCTGAAGGAAAGGCATATTACTGCTATTGCTCTCCGGAACGTCTTGAAGCTCTCAGGAAGGAGCAGGCTGAATCCAAGAGCGAGTATCAGGGGTATGATAGGCACTGTGCGAATCTCAGTGCAGAGGAAAGGGCGGAACTTGAGGCTCAGGGTATAAAGCCTGTCATAAGGCTTCGTGTCCCTACCGAGGGCAAGACAACCTTCCATGATATCCTCATGGGCGATATAACGCGCCGTAATCGTGATATCTCCCCAGATCCCATCATCCTTAAAAGCGATGGTTTCCCTACATATCATCTGGCGAATGTCATAGATGATCACCTTATGCATATAACGCACATAATGCGAGCTCAGGAATGGATTCCATCAGGGCCTCTGCATGTGCTTCTCTATAACGCATTCGGCTGGGAGGTGCCTCAGTACTGCCATCTTCCTATGGTAATGGGAAAGGATGGGCAGAAGCTTTCAAAGCGTCATGGATCGACAGCTGTAAGGGATTTCAGGGCCAAGGGGTATCTTCCTGAAGCCATAATAAACTATGTAACGCTTGTTGGCTGGTCTCTTGATGGTTCAACGGAGTTCTTCTCGAAGGAAGAGCTTGAGAAGTGCTTCCGTTTGGAGAACATCCATAAATCCCCAGCGGTCTTTGATTATAAGAAGCTTGATTGGTTCAACGGCCAGTACATAAGAGCTACTGATAACCAGAAGCTTGCAGAGCTCATAACCCCTTATCTGCAGGATGCTGGCTTTGTCCATAACCCGATCAGCGATGATGAAAGGGCTCTTGTCTCCAAGCTTGTCCCAAGCGTCAAGGAGAGGATGAAGACGCTCTCGGATGTTGTTCCCCTTACAGCATTCATCTTCCGTGATGAGCCTGTTGAGGACAAGAATGTCTATATTGGAAAAGGAGCTGATCTTGAGAAGACTGTCCAGGCGCTCAGGCGGGGTAAGGATATACTCCTATCTGGCCTGAGGGAAGGAAAGAGCCAGGAAAGCATCGAGGAAGAGATCTCTTCGCTTTCGGGAGAGCTTGACCTGAAGGTTGGCGGCGTGTTCCAGCCGATTCGTGTTGCGATAACGAATTCGACTGTATCATTGCCTCTCTTTGATTCTATTGATTTGATTGGCATCGATGAGACGGAGCGCCGTCTTGAGCGAGGCCTTAAGATACTTGAGGAGAATTGAAATGTCAGAAGCAGCCACAATGGATAAGATAGTTTCACTTTGCCGTCGCCGTGGATTCATATTCCAGTCCAGTGAGATCTATGGCGGTCTTAACGGAGCATATGACTATGGTCCGATGGGAGTTGACCTAAAGAACAACATCCGTGATTTCTGGTGGAAGGAAATGACGCAGATGCATGATAATATCGTAGGGCTTGATGCAGCGATCCTTATGCATCCACGAGTATGGGAGGCTTCAGGCCATGTCTCGAATTTCACAGATCCGATGGTTGACTGCAAGGTCTGCAAGTCCCGTTTCCGTGCAGATCAGATTGACCTCAACGCTCCATGCCCTGTATGTGGAAACAAGGGATCATTTACGACTCCTCGTAATTTCAACCTTATGTTCCAGACTCATATAGGGCCAACAGCCGATGATGCATCAGTTGTCTACCTTCGTCCGGAGACAGCTCAGGGAATATATGTGAATTTCAAGAATGTCGTCCAGTCTTCACGTGTGAAGATCCCATTTGGAATTGCTCAGGTTGGCAAGTCATTCCGCAATGAGATAACGACAAAGAACTTCATCTTCCGTTCATGTGAGTTCGAGCAGATGGAGATGCAGTTCTTCTGCAAGCCAGGTACTGATGAGGAGTGGTTCCCATACTGGAGAGAGCAGAGGATGGAATTCTATAAGAAGATGGGAATACATCCAGAGCATCTGAGATGGCATCAGCATGGACCGGATGAGCTTGCATTCTATGCAAAGGATGCATATGACATACAGTTCCTCTTCCCGATGGGATGGCAGGAGCTTGAAGGTGTGCATTCGAGGACGGATTATGATCTGACACAGCATCAGAAATTCTCAGGCAAGGACCTTACATATCTCGATCCAGAAACGAATGAGAGGTACATCCCATATGTTGTCGAGACGTCCGCAGGCCTGACAAGGAATGTGCTCATGGCACTTTGTGATGCATATGATGAAGAGCCTACTCCTGAGGGAGATACACGCACTGTGCTCCATTTCCATCCGCTCATCGCACCTGTGAAGGTTGCAGTTCTTCCGCTTGTGAAGAAAGACGGACTTGCCGAATATGCATCAAAGCTTGAGCATGGCCTGAGAAGCGATTTCGTCACATTCTATGATCAGAGCGGTGCTATCGGAAGAAGATACAGAAGGATGGATGAGATCGGAACTCCATACTGCGTTACTGTTGATTACCAGACTCTTGAAGACCAGACTGTTACTGTACGTCTCCGTGACTCTATGACTCAGGAGAGAGTTGCTGTCGATCAGCTTGTTCCGTTTATCAATCAGAAGATGAAGGACTACAGGAGAACTAATGAATAAAGCGCTTCAGACTCTTATAGACAGAGGTTTTGTGAAGGATTGCACGGATTTTGACGGATTGTCAGATCTGATGGATAAGGAGAGTGTATCATTTTACTGTGGAGTTGACCCGACAGGGCCATCTCTGCATGTTGGCCACATCGTTCCGTTCTTTGCCATGCACCATCTGCAGGAGGCTGGGCACAATCCGATTGCTTTGGTTGGAGGCGGCACAGGTCTCATAGGAGATCCTTCTGGAAAGACGGAGATGCGCAAGATCCTTTCTGTTGAGGATATAAACAGCAATGTCGAGAAGATAAAGACGCAGCTTGGCAAGATCGTTGATTTCTCTGAGAATCCAAAGGAAGGGACTGGCCGAGCCCGGATGATGAATAATGCAGACTGGCTCGTTGACCTTAATTACATCAAGTTCCTCAGAGAAGTCGGTGTATATTTCTCGGTAAATAGGATGCTTACCTTCGAAGGGGTAAAGCAGCGTCTTGAAAGAGGCCTTTCGTTCATAGAGTTCAACTACCAGCTTCTGCAGTCCTATGATTTCCACATGCTCAATAAGCTGACAGGATGCCGCCTGCAGATCGGTGGAGCGGATCAGTGGGGCAATATCGTTGCAGGAATCGATCTTATACAGCGCATGGGAGGTGAGCAGTGCTATGGCCTTACGTTCAATCTCATAATGCGCGCTGATGGAAAGAAGATGGGTAAGAGCGAGAAGGGGGCTGTATTTCTTTCCCCTGAGCTTTATTCCCCATACGATTTCTTCCAGTATTGGAGAAATGTTGCAGATGCGGATGCTGTACGCTTCATGAAGATCTTCACATTCATGCCTCTTGATGAGATTGCTGAGTATGAAGATCCGAACAGGAACATAAATGAGGCAAAGGAACGTCTGGCTTACGAGACAACGAAGATCATCCATGGAGAAGAGGAGGCTGAGAAGGCAAAGAATGCCGCACGGTCACTCTTTGCAGTTGGCGGTGGAAGCAAGGAAGGTGTTCCTTCGATTTCCATTGAGAAGTCTGTATTCGAGAATGGTGTCGGTGTCCTTGAGCTGTTCACACGTTCTGGCCTTACTCCTTCGAATGGCGAAGCCAGACGTCTTGTCACCCAAGGTGGAGCAGAGGTGAATGGTGAGAAGATCACAGATCCTAAGGCAATGATAACCCTAGCTCAGGCCGATGGAGATGGAGAATTCCTTCTCAAAGCAGGCAAGAAGAGATTCATGAGGGTAATACCAGAGTGAGTAGGGCGGCTTCGGCCGCCATTTGCCATGCTGTCTGTTATCATCAAAGCCATTGTTTCATTTGCAGCCACGAATATTGATGATATCCTCATCCTTTCAATCCTTTTCTCCATATCTGACATAAAAAGTGTTGTAATTGGGCAGTTCGCTGGCATGTCAGTGCTGATTATCATCAGCATTATATTCTCTATATTCTCACAGATGTTCCTTGCAGGCTATGTCTGGCTTCTTGGCCTCGTTCCGATAATCCTTGGCATAAGAGCCGCTATCATAAGAAATGACGATGATAAGGAAGCCGAAGACTTGACAGTGCTTGGCATTGCAGCGCTTACAGTGTCAAACGGAGCGGACAACATCGGTGTATATACTCCGCTTTTTTCACAGTACTCATACCTGTCGATTTCTGTGACCGCTGCCATATTCCTTCTGCTCACAGGGCTGCTTTGCTTAGCTGCTTCGTGCATAACCAGCGTAGAGTGGTTCAAGAGCAGGATAGTCAAGTATCAGAGGATCATTGTTCCTATTGTATTCATAGCTATCGGGATCTCAATACTGATAGCTCGGTAAGCAACTGCTACAAATGGTATAATTGGGGCAATTTACATTCATGTTTTCTTGGATTTTGTGCGAAAAACAATAAGTAAGTTGTTTTCTAACCGTTTCGAGCATTACGGGCATCTTGTACGTTCTTAGGCGGAGCCCTCGTGATGCTGATGTGGCGTATGCTGCCATTGGTGCTGTTTGGAGTCAGCTAACACTGAATGCTGGAATTGTTTTCCCTGCTTTGCCAGCAAATGCTTTGAGTATTGACATTAGATAAGTACACTATCTTGACGATTGGGGGACGCATGAATAGGATAGACGCGGTAAGGTTGTTTTATGAAGGAAATTACAGCAAACGAATTAAGGAAGCTATACATTGATTTCTTTGTCTCTAAGGGACATAAGCAGATTTCAGGAGCATCTCTTATTCCAGAGAATGATCCTACGGTTCTTTTCACCACAGCAGGTATGCATCCTCTTGTACCTTATATCCTTGGTGCAGAGCATCCAGCGGGGAAGAGGCTTACTGATTATCAGAAGTGCATACGTACTGGTGATATCGACAGTGTAGGTGATCCGCATCATCTTACATTCTTTGAGATGCTTGGCAACTGGTCTCTTGGCGATTATTTCAAGAAGGAGATGATAGGATACAGCTTTGAGTTCCTGACAAAGGTTCTTGAGATTCCTGTTGAGAAGCTTTCTGTTACGGTTTTCGAAGGTGATGATACAGTGCCTCGTGATGAAGAGGCTGCTGCAAGATGGCGAGAGCTCGGAATTGATCCAAGCCACATTTATTTCATGCCTCGCGAGGATAACTGGTGGGGACCTGCGGGTGAGACAGGGCCTTGCGGACCGGACTCTGAGATGTTCTATGATACAGGCCGTCCTGCATGCGGTCCGGATTGCAAGCCTGGATGCAAGTGCGGCAAGTACTTTGAAATCTGGAATGATGTTTTCATGCAGTATCGAAAGGAAGCTGATGGCACATACCATGAGATGGATAGGAAGTGCATCGATACAGGAATGGGCATTGAGCGTACTGTTGCTGTGCTTCAGGGAAAGAAAAGCGTTTACGAGACTGAGGTATTCCAGCCTATTATCCATGCTATCGAGAATATGTGCGGAAAGAAGTATGGTGATAATGAAGACGATGATATGTCTATCAGGATCATCTCCGATCATATAAGGACGTCAGTTTTCATCCTTGGAGATCAGAAAGCAATCGCACCTTCAAATGTTGGACAGGGCTATATTCTCCGTCGCCTTATAAGACGTGCTGTCAGGCATGGAAAGAAACTCGGAATCGAATCCTCTTCATTCCTGCCTGAGCTTGCTGATGTGGTTCTTTCACTTTATGGAGAGCCGTATCCAGAGCTTCTTGAGCATAGGGAGTTCATACATGAAGAGCTGCTGAAGGAAGAGGAGAAATTCTCTCTTACGCTTACAAAAGGCGAGCGTGAGTTTGAGAAGATGCTCCCGAATCTCATGAAGGGCAATAGCCGCGTTATATCAGGACGTCTTGCATTCAAGCTCTATGATACATATGGTTTCCCTATTGAGCTTACAAAGGAGCTTGCTGCTGAGCATGGCTTCACAGTAGATGAGAAAGGCTTTGCTGAAGCATTTGAGAAGCATCAGGAAACATCGAGAGCTGGAGCTGAGCAGCAGTTCAAAGGCGGTCTTGCTGATCACAGTGAGGCAACAACAGCGCTTCATACAGCAACGCATCTTCTCCATGCTGCACTCAGGAAGGTACTTGGAGATCATGTAGGTCAGAAGGGTTCCAACATTACAGCGGAACGCCTCAGATTCGATTTCACTCATCCAGCTCCGATGACAAAGGAAGAACTTCAGGAAGTTGAGGATCTTGTGAATGATGCGATAAAGCGTGATCTGCCCGTAACTGTTGAGACAATGACGCTTGATGAGGCTAGGGCTCAGGGGGCAATTGCATTCTTCGATTCAAAGTATGGCGAGCTTGTAAAGGTCTATACTATCGGAGATGTTTCCAAAGAAGTCTGCGGTGGTCCACACGTTACCCATACTGGTGATATGGGACACTTCAGGATATTGAAGGAGCAGTCATCTTCTGCAGGTATCAGAAGGATAAAGGCTGTCCTTGAGAAATAAGATCTGAAGCCGGCATGATGCTGGCTTCTTCTGCATAATGCGTATTCTCATATCTTATTTCACTGGAACTGGAAATACAGAACGCCTCTCATTGCTTTTGGCCAAAAGGCTTGAGGAGCTTGGCTGTGCTGTTGACATATCTAAGATAGGAAAGGACTTTACGCCTGTCCTTTCCTATGATGCTCTTGTGATAGCCTATCCTGTACATGCATTTAATTCTCCCCGTCCTGTCCTGGATTTTGCAAGGAAGCTTCCTGATGCACAGATTCCTCTGTATATCATGCAGGTTTCAGGAGAACCTCTTTCGCTGAATAAGTCTGCTGTGTTGTCTCTTGCCCGCATTCTCAGGAGGAAAGGCTATGGCATCAAGGGCTATTTCTGGTACGTCATGCCATACAACATCATATTCCGTCATCCAGACGGCATGGCATCCAGAATGCTAAGGACTGCAGATTCACGCATAAATGGGGATGCAAGGATTATCTTCTCTCTTTCTGAACATAGGTGGAAAGTTGGAATCATTGCGCGTATTGTTTCCTCTGCCCTGAAGGTAGAGCACCCTGCTGCCTTATTTATAGGCAGGGGCTTCAGCGTAGGCGATAGCTGCATTGGCTGTGGGCTTTGCGCAAGAGTCTGTCCTATTGGAAACATAAAGATGGAGAAGGGCAGGCCTGTATTCGGAAATGATTGCACTATATGCATGGGCTGTTCATTCAACTGCCCGGAAGATGCAATCCGTACGGGAATCCTGAATGGATGGCGTGTAAATGGCCCTTATGATTTCACAGCAGATGAAGCCGCTGATGAAGACATCTGCAGGTATTGCCGCAGGTCATATCTGGAATATTTTTCCAAATAGCCTATTTGCTGCCGGCAAAAGACGATTCCTCGTCAAGGATCATATCGAACTTGGACTGTATATTCCTGAAATGCTCAAGCAGCTTGCTGTGCTCGGCTTTCTCATCATCTTCGCTTTTGTAGAAGAAGCTTGGTGGAACATCGAGAGCATTTGATATCTTTATCAGGGTTCCTGCTTCCGGATATGAATGCCCTGTCTCGATAGCAGCAATCTGCTTTATGGACATATCGACCTTTTCAGCAAGAGCTGATTGCGTGAGATTCCTGCGGATTCTTTCCTTCTTGATGTTCCCTCCCACGACCTTCTTTAGCTCTTCGACTGTCATTGTATTGAGTATATGGGAGTAATTCATGATACACAATGAAGTTAAATGTGTGTTATACTATTGGTATATACACTTTTAATGTTAATTAATATTCAATATACTGTATATTTTTGTAAAACATTGCGAATGTTCTTCAAGCTCTGCAGACTGTAACATATCCTTGTAGAATGCTATGATGTTGACACTCATTGCTCTTTGGTCAATCATTTGCTGTCGTTGGAGGTTTTAATGGCTCTTAACTGTGGTATCGTCGGACTGCCTAATGTTGGTAAATCAACAATATTCTCCGCTGTGACTTCGGCTCCTGCCGAGGCTGCTAATTATCCTTTCTGTACAATCGATCCTAATATCGGGATGGTTTCCGTTCCGGATAAGCGTCTCGATGAGATAGTGCGTCTTATACCTACAAAGAAAGTGATTCCCGCAACTGTCGAGTTTGTGGATATCGCAGGTCTGGTGAAAGGTGCAAGCCAGGGAGAGGGGCTTGGAAACAGGTTCCTTGCATCTATAAGGGAAGTCGGGGTTATCGCTCATGTCGTAAGGTGCTTTGATAATCCTGATATCGTGCATGTAGCAAACAGGATCGATCCTGCTTCGGATATCGAGACTATAAACATAGAGCTTGCGCTTGCGGACCTTGAGACTGTTCAGAAGCGCTACGATAAGCAATCCAAGCTTTCCCGTGTATCGAAGGAGATGCAGAAGGAAAATGAAAAGCTGCTTCCTCTTTATGAAAAGCTCATCAAATGCCTGGAAGATGGCGTACCTGCACGTACCCTTGGCCTTGATGAGGATGAGATGGCGCTTGTTTATGACCTGCATCTCATAACGCTCAAACCTGTGATCTATGTCTGCAATGTCGATGAGGATACAATCACAGAGGATAATGAGTATGTGAAGATCGTAAGGTCAATCGCGGAAAAAGAGGGATCTCCTGTTGTTGTGATCTGCGGAAAGATAGAGAGTGAGATAGCTTCCCTTGAGAGTGCAGAGGAAAGGCAGGAATTTTTGGAGGCGTCGGGACTTTCGGAAAGCGGTCTCAATCCTCTTATAAGGGCTGCTTATTCATCTCTGGGCCTTAGGACATTCTTCACGGCAGGTCCTGATGAGGACAGAGCATGGACATTCAAAGCTGGATCAAAGGCCCCGGAATGTGCGGGAATCATCCACTCAGATTTTGAGAAGGGTTTCATCAAGGCTGAGGTTTACAGTGTTGATGACCTGATTGAATATGGTTCAGAGGCTAAGGTAAGGGAAAATGGCAAACTCAGGCTGGAAGGAAAGGAATACATCGTTCAGGATGGTGATATAGTCTTCTTCCGCTTCAACGTTTGACACAAGGGCTGAATCTCCCTTTCACTCATTATGCAGGAGAGGGAGATGTTTTTCAGCCAACCCCTAGGTCGGTGTTTTCTATCAGCACTTCAGCTTTTCTGCTTTTCCTTAGCTTGGGGGCTATCTTTTCCACTATGATCCGGCAGAGAGCATTGTCTCTTTCGGTTGTGGTGCTGTTTGGCGTGAACATATTGACAGAGTAGTACGAGAACAGCTTCTCGGCTATCGCTGCAGATTCCATTACATCCTTCTCTGTCTGGCCTTTGACTCCTACGAGCAGGCATACACCTTCGAAATATTGCCGTATCATCTCAGGCGTCACGTTTTCATCTATTCCTTTGTTCCATGAGGCACGGAGAGCTGGATTGAATGATTCAACACCTGTGCGGAAATGCACGTGACATGGAAACTGTGAGGAAAAATCAGAAAGAACATTCCTATACATCCAATGTGCCTCGAACCAAAGATCCTTGATGTTCTTTTCCTTTACTGTCTTCACGATGTATTTCACTGTCTCTGCATCAAACTCAGGGGCTGAGCCAGAATTTATGATATCCAGCGTACCATACTTTCCTGTAACCTGATCCAGCACCGCCTTGTTTGTGGAGAATGGATCAGGGGATACATCATCATAGTAGTCGCAGAATGTACAGCGTTTCCATCTGCATCCTGTTCCCTGAAGAAGGAGGAATTCCCTTTTCATTCCTTCCTTGATCTCACTGTAACGTACAAGACTCATAGATATTTCCTTCTAAGATAGCCAATGGCTGCATATGCCAGCGGAGTGCCGAAGAGTGCTTCCAGAAGCAGTTTTGCGATATATTGCGCGCCTATCATCGAAAGCAGGTCGCGTGTGGGGGCGGTACCTGCAAACGCGATTATGACAAAAACAGCGGAGTCCGCGATATACCCGACTGCAGATGAGCCTATTGTCCTCATCCATAGTCTTCTGCCATCCTTTGATCTATCCCTCATCGCTACAAGGACCTTTGCATTCAGGAGTTCTCCAAGGAGAAAGGCAAGAAGCGATGCTGCTACGATACGTGGAACATAAGTGTATATGGTGCTGTACGCGCTCTGTACGCTTTCCATATATTCAGGATAGGGCAGAACAACTCCTATGCTTGTGAATATTACAAGCATCAGATTCGATATGAATGTAAGTATTATCACATTCCTCGATGTTCTGTATCCCCATATCTCAGCAAGGACATCCCCAAGCATATATGCAAATGGGAATGTTATGGTGCCTGCATCAAACAAGGCAAGCGGACCGATGGATATGATCTTCACAGCCATCAGATTAGCTGTAAGATACAATGTAACGAGAATGGCAGTCACGACAGTAAGCGGCTGAAAGCTGCCAATCCGGTTTTGCACAGGGTTTTCCGGGACCTTCTTATTCATAGCCCAAAGACTATACCACAATTGTTCTTAAATGATAAGATACTTTCATGCGCCGTGTTATTCCTCTTATCGCAGTATTCATCCTTGCGTTCTCTTCGCTGTATGCGAAAGGGGAGGTTTTCTTCTCGAATATAGTCAATGCTTCCTATCTTACGGACTTTGCGATGGGGGCATTCCCTATAAGTTTCTGGGGAGAGTTCGGTATAGATCATATAGATCTTTTTCCCAACCTCAATTCAAAGGTGGTTGTCCGTGTGGAAGCTGGCATGGCACAGCGTACACTCCGGCAGTATCCAGAAACAGGTGAGCTTATAACGGATCACAATCCAGGTGCTGATGAGAACTATTCGGTTGTCTTCTCTTATGGAACGGTCGGTTTTGAGCAGGGCATTGTCGATGGAGGCGAGGGTAAGTCTGATTTCCTTACCGCATCTGTCTCCCTCGGCATGCGATGGGAGCAGGCATTTGCATCTCTGGCCCATATACAGCAGGGTAATATGAATGGGGTATTCGGTTCTGATTACTTCAACGGGGGAGAAAGGAAGGATTATCCTGGAACACCAGAGCTTTCCGGCAATCTGTATTCCCTTGCAACATCCCTGAACTTCGGTCTTTCATTCATGAATCTCGATGATCATTACATTCACCCGGATGGATACAATTTCTCCATTTCCGGGACAATAGCGCCATGGTGGCTTTTCAATGACAGGTTCTCGATCGTAAATGCTGGGACAAGGATCGATTATTACAGGCTGCTTTACAATGCAACGTGGAAATATACTGCATATGAACTGAGGAAGGGAGACTTCAATCTTTTCTCAGTCGTCATGGATTTCCGCCTTAACTGCCAGTTCCTGTTCGGCTCTGATGTTCCGCGCTATGCCTATTCCGTCAGGTTCAGAGGCAATGAGATACCGCCTCGTTCCTTCATCACCGACGTCAATGTAAGCCTTATATTGAATGGTCCTGAGTTCTTTACGGTCGGAACATATCCGCAGCTCTATGTCTTTGTTGAGAATGCTGTATCAGCGGGACGTGTGCTCAATAGCCTGGATGCGACCGAAAGCGTAAAGATGTATGGGGCTATCGGGACAAGGCTTCAGCTGAACATCCTTGGTGTCTTCCGTGCATATATAGGTTTCTATTATGATTATCTTCCGATGGAAGGCTACGATGGAGGCTTTGACCTCGATTTCGGTGCTTATTTCTCTGCTTTCTTCTGAACGTGCTTCAGGTATTTCATTGCCCTTTTCTCACCGCCCGGAACATAGAAGCCTGCCTTCTTCATTTCCAGCAGTTCCTTATATATATCCTCGAACTGCTTTGCTACCTCCTTTCCGTCGAAATGAGAGATGAGCGCTCCTGCATTCCTGGCTTTCTCATCTCTTTCCTCGGGATGATTGAGGACATGATCCATGCACTCTGCAAGGCTTTCTGCGTTTCCTCCCTCGAAGAACCAGCCTTCTTTTTCTGAAAAGAGAGCTTTCATATTGTCTATATCCGCAGCTATCACTGGGGTGCCGGAACATAGAGCCTCTATAACCGTCATCGCCTGATTCTCAGACAGTGAAGCTGTAACGAATGCTGCGGTTTTCGTCAGGACTCTGGATCCTATGATCTCATCATTGGGGATGAGTCCTGTCATATGTAGATGCCCCTCCAGCTCGAGTGATTCCGATAGCTTCACAAGCGCATCATGAGCAGGACCTTGCCCTATTACTATGAAATGGGCATCTGGATTCTTCTTCAGGCATATTGAGAAAGCTTCTATTGCGACATCTATTGCTTTTTCGAATCCAAGGCGTCCTACATATATGAGAGTACGCCTGCCAAGCCATGCAGGGTCGATTGCCGCAGGTATAGGCTTCTCCTTGCCCTTGTTCTGGAAGCGTGAGATGTCAATGCCATTTGAGATGTACCTCACATCAAGTCCTGGTATCTTGCTCATGACATGCTCGCATGTCTTCTTGTTCGGGGCTGTTGCCATCCATGTGAGGCGGAAGAATGGTCTGAATACGACAGACCATATCGCATCCTGTGCTGCATCTGCAAGCTTCTGGCTCTTGAGTGCATATTTTATGTAGATAGGATTGTCGATGAGAGTGTGATGGGTGGCAAGTGTTGGAATGTGCAGCCTTCTTGCCGCATGGTTGAGCGCCATGCCCATAAGCCATGGAGATGTGTTATGCACCACATCTATCTTGTATTTTATAAGATATGGCATGAGGTATGCCCCATAGATGGGAAGAAGCTTTATACCTTTGTATATCCATGCAGGCACTGATTTGACATGCACTATCCTTATACCATTCTCGATGACATCTGCCGTGAAGGCTTTCTCTTTCGGGACGAAAAACCAAACCTTGTGTCCCATCTTTATAAGATTGTTTGCAAGATTGATCGTTGTCGTTATGACACCGTTGGTTTCTGGATAGAATATGTCGAACCCGAAGGCTATATGCATCGAGACTAAAACCCCTTCTTCAGTGCTGTTGAAATACTATCAGAACTTTTCATTCAATACTATAGTTATTTTCAAATACACATACATAAAACCATCAGTATGTTGGATTGGTTACAATCTTCCTTATTCATTTGCTGTCTGGATTTCCGTTTTGCATATTACCCCCTTGTGTTTCTGCAGGTTTCCATTTGCACATATGCTGCTGCTTGCATTGATAGGACCGTGCTTCTGCTGCTCTATATGCATATGCATTTCCCCTGTGGGTTTCCAATTATCCGCTGTATGAATGCATTTCCTTGACTTTTAGGGCGAAACAGCTGATATTTAGCATAGCTTTAAACTGAATGAAGAAATAGGAGATATCTGATGAGCATTATCGAATTTATCGAAGCTAGAGAAATCCTTGATTCCCGCGGTAATCCTACCGTTGAGGTCGATGTAATCCTTGAAGACGGTTCAATGGGACGCGCAGCTGTTCCTTCTGGAGCTTCAACAGGTGTACACGAGGCTGTAGAGCTTCGCGATGGAGATTCAAAGCGTTTTGGCGGAAAGGGCGTTCTCAAGGCTGTTGCAAACGTCAATGACATCATCGCTCCAGCAATCGAGGGCATGGATGCTCTTGATCAGATCGCAATCGACCGCGCAATGATTGAGCTTGACGGAACACCTAACAAGGCACGCCTTGGTGCAAATGCTATCCTTGGTGTATCGATGGCTGTTGCACGTGCTGCTGCTGATTTCCTCGGCCTTCCGCTTTTCAAGTATCTTGGCGCTTATCATGCAAACGTACTTCCTGTACCAATGGCAAATATCCTCAATGGCGGTGCACATTCTGATAACAAGGTAGACTTCCAGGAGTTCATGGTAATGCCTATCGGTGCATCCTCAGAGAGAGAGGCTGTGAGAATGATCGCAGAGGTATTCCATGCACTCAAGTCTGTTCTCAAGGCTAAGGGATACAACACAGGTGTTGGTGATGAGGGTGGCTTTGCTCCAGACCTTCAGTCAAACGAGGAAGCTCTGGATGTTATCATGGAAGCTATCGGAAAGGCTGGATACACAGCAGGTCGCGATGGTGACTTCATGATTGCTCTTGATCCTGCTACATCTGAGCTTTATGACGAGAAGACAGGCAAGTATACTCTCAAGTGGACAACAGGCGAGCAGCTTTCTTCTGCTCAGATGGTTGAGCTTTGGGAGAGCTGGGTCAACAAGTATCCTATCATTTCCATCGAAGACGGAATGGCAGAGGATGACTGGGAAGGCTGGAAGATGCTCACAGAGAGAATCGGTGACAGAGTACAGCTTGTTGGCGATGACCTCTTCGTTACAAATACAGAGCGCCTGAAGATGGGCCTTGAGAAGGGTGTTGCTAACTCAATTCTCATCAAGGTTAACCAGATCGGTACTCTCACAGAGACATTTGAGGCTATCGACATGGCACAGAGACATGGCTACACTGCTATTGTTTCCCACCGCTCAGGTGAGACAGAGGATAGCTTCATTGCAGACCTCGTTGTTGCTCTCCAGACAGGTGAGATCAAGACAGGTTCAATGAGCCGCTCTGATAGGCTTGCTAAGTACAATCAGCTTCTCAGAATCGAGGACTACCTTGGTGAGACAGCTAAGTACGCAGGTCGCGATGCTTTCAAGGTTCTCTAATCTATAAAAGCATACAGATTGCCCGGTGAAGAGCCGGGCTTTTTTGTTGTGGCATCGGTCTCGTCC
>CALXLI010000036.1 GCA_944389155.1 uncultured Spirochaetaceae bacterium
TCTGATAGTAGGTATTCCTGAACCTCTATTCTCTGAAACTCCCAAGACTTCAAGGATATCTGAAAGCGTTGGATTCCTGGCTTCTGGTGGAATATGTCCAAGCTTACTCAGCGCAAGTGTTCCATAAAGACCTCCGCTATTCACGATTTCCAACCGATTTGAGTATATTTCCACCCTTACAGAAGCCCCTTCGCTGTATACATTATAATCTCTATGCTGAAGTGCATTGAGAACCGCCTCTCTTATAGCAACCGGCGGATACTCAGGCAAATCAGTACGACTGCCATTTTCATTAAAGGCAATCGCTTTCCGGATATTATCGAGAATATAGGAAACCGAAGCATCGAGCATATCCTTTATATTGCCTGTAAAACGCCTTGAATCTATGAATCTCGGCGATGATGGATTATCCAATACCCCTTTTTACTCTCCCTGGATAACAACCGCTGTTACAGCAAGCTGAGGGAAAAGGACTGAGGATAATGGGAGAAGGCAAGCAATGCAGCAACAGTCAGTGCTCCTTCCTTGACAATGCCGGAAAGCCTTAGGATATCATCGTCTGGAAGCTTTGAGAGATTTACCCTTGTATTCTTTATCCTTGCTATATATTGAGAAAGCAATTCCCCATCCAAGAAAGATAAATCAGATTCAGCAACAGGCCTTCTGTCATCGTGTATACCTTTATGATAAGCATCATAGCTATAAACTTCGTAGGCAGTCATAGGTTCATCTGACTCACCGACTCTTATATAAGAGCCCTTAAGTGGGCCTCTTCCTTTATAATACACAGGCCGAAGGGATAATGGGACACCTGGAATCTCTGCTGATAAAACAATATGCTTATCAATTTCTGCAATGGTAAATAATAGCTTTACGATAGATTCCATATGCTTGCATTGGTCGGTAACACCTTATCCAAGGACCCAGCCTTGTTCAAGACTAATCAAATTTGCAAGTTTTGATTACAAAAATACAAAATTTGATTACCAAAACACAAAACTTGATTAATCATAATCAAATTCAGGATTTTTGATAATCAGAAATTATTGATTATAATACAATGAAATAACTCGATTTATGGGTTAAATCCCATTATTTTTGATATCAGAAATCAGATTTTTGATTACCAACCCAGTCTTTTCTATCAAGTTTCATGAAATGCTCTGTCCTTGCATCACCAAGTGGAGAGATCTTTCCTTCCTCTGTATGGTGATAGGAGAAGCCGCACTTCTCTGCAACCCGTTTCGATCTGCCGTTTCCATCATAGAAGCCAATCCAGAGAGCACTTGCGCCAAGTTCAGTGAAAGCTCTCTCAGAAATACACCTTACAGCTTCAGGGACAAGGCCTTTCCCCCAGTATGGAACGCCTATCCAGTACCCTATCTCCATCTCTCCCGGTTTCATCTCTGCAGAGTGTACCGAATCTCCTGTCATAAGCCCTATGCTTCCAACAGCTTCGTCTGCAGCTTTCAGGACAATAGCATAAGTCTCAGGGGCAGAGAGAACAGAGCGGATTACACCAAGGCTATCTTCGATCGATGTATGAGGTGGCCATCCTGCTATCGGGCCGACGGCAGAATCGGATGCATAACGATATAGAGATGGAGCATCCTCATCCATCCAAGGCCTGAGGACAAGGCGTTCAGTTTCCATCTTCCCTGCTCTTCTCCAGGAAATAATCCCACAGTGTGTCATGTGGAGGATCTGCTGTGATATCCACAAGGATCTTCTTTACCGGATGGGTGAACGAAATGTGACGGGCATGCAGGCTTATCCCTCCATCTGGATTCGACCTAGCTGCACCGTACTTGAGATCCCCTTTGATATGAACCCCCATCGCTGCAAGCTGCGCCCTGATCTGATGATGCCTTCCTGTATGAAGGTCAATCTCCAATAGATGGTAGTTATCAGAAGAGGCGATGAGGCGATACGAAAGCTTCGCGACCTTCGAACCCTTGCGCTCGATTGCGGAGGCTATGCTTTTATTGTTCTCCGTATTGCGTGTTATGTAATGGACAAGAGTTGCTTCGCTTTTCTGCGGTTTTCTGTCAACAATGGCCCAGTACGTCTTCTTCACATCAGATGTACGGAAAAGCGCAGTCATCCTGGAAAGGGCTTTATCGGTCTTCGCATATACAACAATGCCGGATGTTGGCCTATCAAGACGATGGGGAACGCCAAGAAAGACATTTCCTGGCTTGTGGTACTTCTCCTTAAGGTACTCCTTGACATCATCTAGGAGCGTCCTGTCACCTGTCTCATCACCCTGGACAAGTTCTCCAGGAAGCTTGTTGATGACAATAAGATGATTGTCTTCATAGAGAATACGGTCACTTATCATCATCAACTCCATCAAGAAGGCTTGGAGAAGATTCTTCCGTCGTAGCTGTATCCTTGGTCTGCCTTATCGAAAGGGACTGAAGCTCCTTGCCTGTAAGCTTCTGTCCTGCTGCTGTTGCTGACTTATAGATAGGGAAATCTGCAAAGCGCGCTGTATCCTCCAGGATCTTGTAGCCATAGCCTGGCTTGAACTTCATAGTTATCACGGCAGATGGCCATGTGGACATCTTCTTCACCTTGGCCTTTGGCCCTGAGACAACGGAATAAGGCTTATCGGTAGTGAAAGACGTGATCCTGAATCGCTTTATCTGGTAGACACTCTTATCCCTGATCTTGTCACGGTAGATAACGGTAAATACCTCATTTGCAAGTATCTCCTTATCTCCATAGTTGATATAGAACAATCCCTCTGTTCCGATGAATGTCTTATCAGCAACCGGAATCACCCTATATTCACCATTGGTCTTCATATAGAAGATCTTGTCAAATGGGCTTACCTTGAGAAGAGGTTCCCCTGTCTTTATAGCTGTTCCAAGATATCCTGTAGAAGGATCATAGCGGACATCCATATTGCGGACAGCAACCTGTCTTACATTCAGTGTCTCGAAAGATGAAATCTCAGTCTTGCGCCTGAACTCTTCCTTGTCACACATATCCTCAAGCTCTGTGAGGTATGCCTCCGCATAATCTATGATATGCTCAAGGTTGTAGTTTATCTTTTCAATAGAACCCTGGATCTCCCTTATCTCTTCCTTGTTCCGCTCGATATCAAAGAGGCTTATGCGCCTGATAGGGATCTTCAGGAGCCTTTCTATATCATCATCAGAGAGAGCCTGTCCTCCAAGCTCTGCTTCAAATGGAGCAAAACCTGTGATGATAGCATTCTTGACATCCTCTGCGCTCTTCTTTGTCTCTATTTCCTTGTAGATCCTCTCTTCTATGAATATCCGCTCAAGGGTCCTGGCCCAGAGTTTTTCCTCAAGATGCTTCTTGTCATTCTCAAGCTCTGCCGTAAGGACTTCAACAAGATGCTTTGCATGGAAGCGGATCATATCCGTAATGGAAACAACCTTCGGATAGCCGTCAACGATTACAAGAGGATTCACGGAGATCTTCTTCTCGCAGTCGGTTGTTGCGTAGAGGACATCTACCATATCCTCTGAATAGACATTGCGCTGCCAGCATATCTCAATCTGGGCTTTCTCTGCCGTATAGTCGCTGATGGATGCTATCTTCAGCCGTCCTGTTGCATTGGCTTTCTCGATTGAGGCAATCATCGATTCGCTTGTAACGCCATATGGCAGCTCTTCAATTACAAGCTTCTTCGGATCCGACGTGTTGAGTCTTGCCCTTACGGCTACCTTTCCCCTTCCGTCATCGTACTCCGAAACATCAATGATCCCTCCACCGGGGAAATCGGGATAAAGGGAGAACTTCTTGCCTCTCAGTGCCTTCTTCTCTGCTTCCAGAACCTCGAAAAGGTTATGCGGGAGTATCTGGGTGGACATTCCTACCGCTATACCCATCGTTCCCTGTATCGCTACAACTGGTATCTTTGCAGGGAAGAGTACCGGCTCTTTGTTTCGCCCATCATATGAATCTACATATTCGGTTATCTCTGGGTTATACAGCACCTTCTTCGCAAAAGGCTTCAACCTGCACTCTATATATCTTGCAGCAGCAGCCCCATCACCGGTAAGGAAGTTTCCGAAGTTTCCCTGTGTATCGATGAAAAGCCCGTAGTTCGCAAGGTTTACAAGTGCCTCATATATAGAGGAGTCTCCATGTGGATGATACTTCATGCAGGCGCCCACTACATTGGCAACCTTCATGAATCTGCCATCATCCATCTCAAAAAGCGTATGCATTATCCTTCTCTGCACAGGCTTGAAACCATCAACAAGATCGGGGATTGCCCTATCCCTGACTACATATGAAGCATATTCAAGAAAATAGTTTCGATATAATTTATCAGCCTGTGACATTTAGAAGATTCTCCATTATGAATTCTTTGCGCTGAGGTGTATTGTCTCCCATATAGAACTCCATCTTATCCCTGATATCCTTAAGCGAGCCTATAGAGACAGGCAGCAGCTTTATATCATCACCGATGAAGTTCTTGAACTCCTTCGCATCTATCTCTCCAAGGCCTTTGAACCTTGTAACCTCACAGCCTCTGATGCGCTTCATGGCATCATCACGCTCAGCTTCCGTATAGCAATATTCCGTAACGCTCTTATTCCTGACCCTGAAAAGCGGAGTCTCCAGGATAAAGAGCTTGCCAGAGGTAACGACCTCCTCGAAATAGGAAAGGAAGAATGTCATAAGGAGTATCCTGATATGAAAGCCATCGGTATCGGCATCGGTAGCAATGACAACCTTTGAATATCTCAGATCATCTATGCCATTCTCTATGCCAAGTGCGACCATGATGTTGTAAAGCTCTTCATGCTTATAAAGCTCTGTACGTTTGTATCCCTGGACATTGAACGGCTTTCCGCGAAGCGCGAAAACGGCCTGGGTATCAGGATTCCTGCTCTTTGATATAGTACCGGCAGCACTATCGCCCTCGGTGAGGAAGATCATCGAGCATTCTGCTTCCTTTCTATGAGCAGCAGGCGCATTATCAATATGATAGCGGCAATCCTTCAGCTTCGGGATGTGAAGGGCTGTTTTCTTAGCCCTCTCCTTGGAATTGTTCCTGACTTCCTGTTCCTCTTTATGGACTTTCTCGTTTGTGGTTACCTTGTCCTGAAGCCCCTGTGCGATTGCCTTGTTCTTCAGAAGGGCTTCGAGCACAGCTTCCTTGACCTCGTTCACAATCCATGTCCTTACCTCTGTTGAGCCAAGCTTGTTCTTGGTCTGGCTCTCAAAGACAGGATTCTGCATCTTGATAGCAACAGCTGCGACTATGCCATCCCTGATTTCCGGAGCTTGCCAGCTTTTGCGGAAGAATTCGTTTATACCCTTCAGGACACCTTCCTTGAAAGCTGCAAGGTGCGTCCCTCCATCTGATGTATTCTGGCCATTGACATATGAGAAATAGTTCTCTCCATATCCCGATGTATGGGTGAAAGCAAACTCAAGATGCTCATTCTTGAAATGTATCGTAGGATACAGTCCTTCATCTCCAAGGACCTTTGAAAGAAGATCAAGAAGGCCATGGCTGCTTTTGATGATTGTCTTATTGTATTCGATCGTGAGCCCTGTATTCAGGTAAGCATAGCTCCATAACCTATCCTGGACTATATCATCATGATAATGAAAATCTGGGAAAAGCGCAGGATCAGGACGGAACGAGACGAACGTTCCATCGGGCTCTTTTGTCTTCCCCTCTTTCTTCTTTTCAAGGACTCCGGCCTTGAAAACCGCCTCAACGAACTTTCCCTCTCGATAAGAACGCACAAGGAACTCTGACGAGAGAGCGTTTACAGCTTTCGTTCCGACTCCATTGAGACCTACAGAGAACTGGAACGCCTCACTATCATATTTTGCACCTGTATTTATTACGGATACGCACTCGACAACCTTCCCAAGAGGAATTCCCCTGCCATAGTCACGGACAGAAACAGAATCATCAAGGATCGTGACCTCTATCCTGTTTCCATGCTTCATCGTGAACTCATCGACAGCATTATCTATGATCTCTTTAAGAAGGACATATATACCATCATCGGGATGCGAACCATTGCCCAACCTTCCTATATACATGCCAGGACGCAGCCTGATATGCTCTAGTGAGGAGAGCGATTTTATATTGCTTTCATCATAGGCCATGAAATAAGTATAGACAGTTTGCAGGCAGAACTCAATTGTTCACTTTATATCAAGTTCCTCGACAGCATACCCCTCTCCGATCTTTGAAAGATCATCAAGCAGCGAAGAGACTGTAAGGCAATGCGGCACGACAATCAAGGCTATGTATCTCAGCCCTCCGCTCTTATTAAGCTTGAGTTCAGCGCTCATGACGTTAAGCCCGCGTTCTGTAAGCTTCCTTGAAATCTCCGGCAAGGTTACATTGCTATCTGAAATGGAGAGTGAAATACGTGCTATGAGACGATTTCCGCTCTTGGAGAAATGGCTATGCAGAAAGGCTTGGAGAAGAAGTATGAAAAACGTGAACATCATGCCTGTGAAATAAAGTCCAGCGCCTATTGTGATACCCATACCGACAGTAGCCCAAAGACCTGCTGATGTTGTAAGCCCGACCGTATTTTCCTTTCTTACGAAAATAACGCCAGCTCCAAGGAAACCTATAGCTGTAACGACACCCGCAGCAATTCGGGATGCGTCCAGAGAGATTCCGGGAGTGGTTATCACATCATAAAAGCCATACTTCGACACAATCATCATAAGAGTCGAAGATATGGCAACAAGTATATGTGTCCTTATACCGGCATTCTTGGCTCTCTTCTCTCTTTCAAGCCCTATGAAGGCACCACATAATGCAGAGAGCAATATCCTTAAGAGATACTCAAGTTCAACTAAGCTGAAAACTGTAGTCATAAGCCTCTACACATCCTATTGATCTAGAATATGTAGAGTTTAGAACACTGTTAAGAATATGTAAATAAAATATTAATTTTCTGTTAAAAATGCTTCTCCTATAAACTCAGGATTCCGTTCCAGACATTATCATCGACAGGAATCCCCTCTTTAAGATTGCGCTCCCTTGTCCTCATCATCCGCTCACCAGGATAAACGATCTCGTTCACTCCTTCTGCCTTTGTGGATTCCTTCAGGAATGCTATAGCTCTCTCTGCTGTATCGGAAGCTTCTTCCCTGTCAACGATCTTTTCATAATCAATAGCGAAGAAGAGCTGTGAAACCCCATGTTCATCTCCGTCAAGCTTTGCTATATCTGCAACAGCCCGGCCAAGGGAAAGGCATGAAGCGAAGATATCCAGCAGGAAAGACATTGCCGATCCCTTCCAATATCCTGAAGGTATCGTCCTTCTTGTCTCAAGCACTGCAGATGGATCTGCTGTCAGATTCCCGTTCCTGTCATACCCTGCTGGAACGCTCATCATGCGTCCTTCCATCTTTGCGACCTCCAAAGCCCCATATGAGAACTGCGTCATCGCAGAATCCACGATGATATGCCTCCCATCCTTTCTTGGGAATGCCATTACGAAAGGGTTGTTTCCCAGCTTTGAGTCCAATGCTCCCCATGCAGGCATATTGGGTATCGTATTCGTAAAGCACATAGCCGCGCATCCCTGCCTTACAGCCCTATAGCCATATGTTGCAGCTCTCATCCAATGGTTTGTATTCCTAAGGCCAACCATGCCTATCCCATGCTCACGTGCAAGCTCTACGGCCCTATCCATTGCAAAGAGAGCATTCGTTATGCCAAAGCCAAGATTGCCTTCATAGCGCTCTATGGCAGCAAAAGAAGCTATCAGCTCAGGATCGGCATCAGGATGGACGATAGAGCTATCGATAGCCCTGATGAGACGTGCGAATCTGTTGATGCCATGGGTATAGGTACCCTCCAAAGAGTTTGTCGCCATCTCATATGCGACTGTTCTTGCCTTCTCCTTTGGAGCACCGTGCTTTTCAAGTTTCCCTGTCATTGTCGAAATGACATCTTCAAATTGTATGCGCATGGCAAAATGATGCTCTGCAGGACGTGTCTTTGCAATAGCCTTTTTCCTTTCATAATGATATCCTCAACGCTATGAGCAAGTATCCATTCAGTGAGATTGAACCTAAGTGGCAGAAATACTGGGAAGAGCACAAGACTTTCCACACAGAAGAGGATCCTTCCGTTCCGAAGGATAAGAGGCGTTATGTACTGGATATGTTCCCCTATCCATCGGGAGCTGGCTTGCATGTAGGGCATCCAGAAGGCTATACAGCTACAGATATCTATTCAAGATACCTCAGGATGAAGGGCTTCAACGTTCTCCATCCAATGGGTTTTGACTCATTTGGCCTTCCTGCAGAGAACTATGCGATAAAGACAGGAACGCATCCTTGGGAAACAACGAACAAGAACATTAACAACTTCCGCAGGCAGATAAAGAGCCTTGGCTTCTCATATGACTGGGACAGGGAAGTTTCAACATGCGAGCCTGACTACTACCGCTGGACACAGTGGATCTTCGAAAAGCTTTATGAGAAAGGCCTGGCTTATGAGGCTGTAACTCCTATCAACTGGTGTCCAAGCTGCAAGACAGGACTTGCCAATGAAGAGGTAAAGGAAGGACACTGCGAACGCTGCGGAGAGAAAGTAGAGAAGAAGAACATCAGGCAGTGGATGCTCAGGATAACAGCCTATGCAGATAAGCTCCTTGAAGGCCTTGATGACCTTGATTGGCCTGAATCCGTAAAAGCCATGCAGCGCAACTGGATCGGACGTTCTGAAGGTGCTGCTGTATTCTTCCAGATTGATGGAATGGATGAAAAGCTTGAAGTATATACAACGCGCTGTGATACTCTCTTTGGCGCAACCTATATGGTAGTCGCACCAGAGCATCCTCTCGTACCAGCTCTCACAACACCGGAGCAGAAAGAAAGCGTTGAGAAATACCTTGATGAGACCAAGCACAAGTCTGATCTTGAAAGAACAGATCTTGCAAAAGACAAGACAGGTGTTTTCTCCGGTTCATACGCCATCAACCCCGTAAATGGCAAGAGAATCCCGATCTGGATTGCAGATTATGTGCTCATAAGCTATGGAACAGGTGCAATCATGGCTGTTCCTGCCCATGATACAAGAGACTGGGAATTTGCCAAGAAATTCTCTCTTCCTATCATTGAGGTACTCAAGGGAGAGGTTGACGTTCAGGAAGAGGCATGGACAGAAGATGGCATACACGTAAACTCTGAGTGGCTTGATGGACTCAACAAGGAAGATGCCATAAACAAGATGCTTGCATTCCTTGAAGAGAAGGGATACGGGCATAAAGCCGTGAATTATAAGCTCCGCGACTGGGTTTTCTCCAGACAGAGATATTGGGGTGAGCCTATTCCTTTGATCCACTGTCCTCACTGCGGTACGGTCCTTGTCCCGGAAGATGAGCTCCCGCTCCGTCTGCCAACTGTAGACAAGTACGAACCATCCGGCACAGGTGAATCCCCGCTCGTCAACGTTCCGGAATGGGTAAACTGCAAGTGCCCGAAATGCGGAGGAGATGCGAAGAGAGAAACAAACACAATGCCTCAGTGGGCTGGCTCATGCTGGTATTATCTCAGGTATATAGATCCAAAGAACGAGAAGATGTTCGTAGATCCAGAGAAAGAGAAATACTGGATGCCTGTAGATCTCTATGTAGGAGGTGCTGAGCATGCCGTCCTCCATCTTCTTTATGCAAGATTCTGGCATAAGGTCCTTTACGATCTTGGACTGGTCTCGACATCTGAGCCATTCCATCGCCTTGTAAACCAGGGCATGATCACATCATTTGCTTACCAGAAGTCAAACAAGAGTCTCGTTCCGGCAGATCTTGTTGAGGAAAAAGACGGCAAGTTCATCGATAAGGAAACAGGAGAGGAACTTCAGCAGGTAATCGCAAAGATGTCAAAGTCCCTGAAGAACGTCATAAATCCAGATGACTTCATCAAGAACTATGGAGCAGACAGCGTAAGGATGTATGAGATGTTCATGGGGCCTCTGAGGGAATCAAAGCCTTGGGCGACAAATGGATTCATAGGCGTTTACCGCTTCCTTGATAGGATATGGAGGATTGCAACGGAGAAGAATGTTGAGGATATCGATATAGCACCTGATCTCGATAAACTCATGCATAAGACCATAAAGAAGGTTACAGAGGATACCGAGACACTTTCCTTCAATACTGCGATAAGCCAGATGATGGTTGCAGTCAATGAGATCAATAAGCTTGATACTGTTCCGAAGAAAGTGCTTGAGACGCTGGCCCTGCTGCTCTCACCTTATACACCTCATCTCGCTGAAGAGCTTTGGGAGATGCTTGGGCACAAACCATCGATCGCAGCCGAGAAATGGCCAGGGTATGATGAGGCAAAGACAATCGATGATACTGTTGAGATTGTCGTGCAGGTCAATGGAAAGCTCAGGGCAAGACTTCAGATGCCTCAGGGAGCGGATAAGGAAGAAATGCTCAGGGAAGCGAAGAATGACAGCAAGATCCAGACATGGATTGCCGATAAGACTATAGTCAAGGAAATCGTAGTCCCTAACAAGCTTGTCAACATCGTAGTGAAATAAAAGGATATGGGGATGGCTTCGGTCATCCCCTTCCCTATCTTTCGTATATCCTTGCAAGCCCGCCCATAGATGTTTCGCGGTATAGAGAAGGCAGGGCATGGCCGGTTTCCATCATAACCTCAACAACATCATCAAATGATATCTTGTGATGTCCATCGCCCAAGAGCGCATATGACGCATGATCTATCGCTCTCATGGTCGCCATCGCATTGCGTTCTATGCATGGAATCTGGACAAGTCCCATCAAAGGATCGCATGTAAGCCCAAGATGATGCTCAAGGCCCATTTCTGCGGCATACTCTATCTGATGTATAGTACCGCCAAGAAGCTGTGCTGCAGCCGCACCCGCCATAGCACAAGCAACACCGACCTCACCTTGGCAGCCAACGTCAGCCCCTGATATCGAGCCATTTGTCTTCACAATGTTCCCGACAATCCCCGCTGTAAGAAGCGCTCTCAATATACGTATTTCAGGGATGTCATATTCAGCGACAAGATGATACAGAACACCAGGAAGGACGCCGCAGCTGCCACATGTAGGAGCTGTAACGATACATCCTCCTCCCGCATTCTCCTCAGAAACGGCAAGCGCATAGGAAAAAGCATGTGCAGTATTCCCCATAGGTCCTGATAGATCCCTTGCTTTTGCATAGGCCTGGCAAGCCTTTCGCTGGAGATGAAGCCCACCGGGAAGTACACCTTCTGCTTCAAGTCCGCTCTTTATTGCGCTTTTCATCACAGACCAGACTTCCTGCATATAATCTATGATGCCAGCTCCCTCTGCCTCTATAGCCACTTCCCATATCTGATAGCCATTATCCTCACAATACGACAGGAGCTTATCCATCGTTCCGACTTTCCCGTTATCATAAACGTCTATGGAAGCTTCCTCTCCCTCACCTTCCTTGACTATCTTCCCGCCACCGACGGAGTAATATGTCTCGCTTACGGTATCAGGCTTTGTCATCTTCAGCGTAAGAGCATTAGGGTGAAAAGGCTTTATCTCACCTGGAAACCACAGAATCTCAACAGGAACGGAATGGCTGAGGAATACCTCCCTTATTGCCCTATCTGTAAGATGTCCCTTCCCTGTTGCTGCTAGAGAGCCATATAGTTCCGCTGTTGCTTCTGTCGTCTCCGGATGTGCTTTCAGGAAAGCCTCAGCGGCTGCCCTCGGTCCCATGGTGTGAGATGAGGATGGACCATAGCCAATCCTATACAGTTCCCTTAATGATTCCATATTCAGAGGATATCATTTGATGACATTATATTCCACTTCCTGTCTATGGCAAAAATCCTGCAATAAAGCAAAATGGAAACAGAAACCTATCATTTCATACTTGCAAAGGATTCTTTTCAGAAGATTCTTGTTTGTGGGGATATCTCAGGAAGATGGTATGATGAGAATGGATTCCTGAATATCGCGATAATAGATTTCCTCCTCGATAAGGCTATCTTTCAAGACCCTTGCAATTATTCCATAACAGCAAGCCCTTCTGTATTCATAGCAACGGTGACTGCCTTATCGTAGCAGAGTGCTCACCATCCTCTGTATAGATTATGGTATGAAG
>CALXLI010000037.1 GCA_944389155.1 uncultured Spirochaetaceae bacterium
CGATCAGTTCCTGCTTCTTGTCTCAAGGACAAAGACATGCGGGGTGATAATAGCGAATGCAATGACAAAGGAGACTCTTGAGAGGATAGATGCTGCAGTACCTGTCGTTACATGCTGTGAAGCTGTACCGGATTCATCTGTTCCGTTCGTCACGATTGATGATGAGAGCGCAGCATACAATGCTGTGAAGTACATTACGTCGTTGGGGCATAAGCGTATAGCAATGATAAATGGTCCAGGTTCATTCAAGTATGCTTCGAACAGGTTCAAGGGATATAGGAAAGTACTGGAAGAGGAAGGCCTTGAGTACCGGAGAGAATTCATTGCGGAGGTTGGCTCTGATATGGACTTCGATGTTGCAGGCGCTGCTGTTATGCATATGCTGAGCTTCCCGACTCCTCCAGATGCCTTCTTCTGCATCTCTGATATGCTTGCATCTGCAGCCATCCATGCCTCGATACGCAGTGGCTATCGTGTTCCTGAGGATATATCTGTTGTCGGTTTTGACAATATTTCGCTCTCTGAGATGATGAATCCAAGCATTACGACAGTCAATCAGCCTGTTGCGCAGCTTGGAGCGCTTGCTGGTGAAATGCTGATAAAGTGCATTGAGAAGGGAAAGGAGAGTGTTCAGTCCATCCAGCTGGGCACTGAGCTCATAATCCGGGAATCTACCAGAAAATGAGCAAGATCACTTATCAGGAGATTGCTGCCAAAGCAGGACTTTCGATTGCAACTATATCACGTATAGTCAATACTCCGGATAGTGTATCAGTATCTGCTAAGGCCAAAGTCAATCAGGCTATCATAGCCCTTGGCGGGGATCCGAATGATTACTTTACAGAGCAAAAAAGAGGGAAGATCATAATATTCAATGCGCCGCTTCCATCAAATCCTTTCTACCTTCCGATAGTCAGTGCTGCCCGAAGCGTTGCCAGAGGCAAAGGCTATGTGCTTCTGGAGAATGAGGATGATCTTTCGCTGTCAACGATAGATCAGTTTCTTTCCATGATTGTCTCTGTCGGTGCATATGGTGTCATAAGCGCAAATACGATAGAGAGCAGCTTGATAAGCCGGATAGATAGTGTTGTCCCATGCGTAATGTGCAGTGAAGCTCCCAGGGATGTGGATGTGCCATTTGTCCTTATCGACAATGAAGGAGCTGCATATAAAGCAGTAAAGCACCTTGCGCTTTCCGGCTGCAGACGCATAGCCATGATAAACGGTTCCCGTTCATTCAGATATGGCATAGACCGTTATAACGGGTATAGGAAGGCCTTGTCGGATGCAGGCCTTGCGTATCGGGCAGAGTATGTTTCAGAAATCGGTTCGCATATGGATTTCGAGATGGCCGAAGCCGCTGTTGCAAATATGCTTACGCTTCCAGAGCCTCCTGATGCAATCTTCTGCGTATCAGATCTTCTTGCTGCGATTGCAATCAGGTATGCAGCAGAGCGAGGCTTCCGTGTTCCTGAAGATATATCAATCATAGGTTTTGATGATCAGGTTATATCGCGTATGACTGCACCATCCATCACTACGATAAGGCAGCCTGTTACCCAGATGGGTGCATTGGCTGCCGATATGATAATCAAAAAGAATCGAGAACAGATTGCAATCAATACGTTCTGTTTATCTTGATACTGAGCTTGTTATCAGAAGCTCAAGCAGAAAATAATTCCTAAATAAGAATATATTACTATGTAATAATACTTAGACAATAGCATCTGCTGCTGTATATTCTTCAAGGGAGTTTGCCTTTACCTGAATGCAGATGTAGCTCATTGCTGAATCAGCTGCTGCAAAGAACTGTCTCTTTCCCGCAGGCGCGATCCTGATCCAGTCTCCCTCTTTAAGGGCAACCTCTTCTCCATCGATTACGGCTTTTCCTCTTCCTGAGAGAATGAAGTAGATTTCCTCATTTTCCTTGTGTGCATGGACAAATGGCACTGATGCTCCGGCATTCAGCGTATTGACGCTGATTTCAGCTCCTGTAAGGCCAAGCTTATCATGGAGCTCTGTCCTTGCACCTTCTGCTTTTCCGATTTTTGTGAAATTCATTTCCTTATCTCCTTGTTTACAGCATACAGATGGTTTTGCTATAAGAAAAGTACGCACAAAAAAGTAACTGCGTATAACAAAGTGAATGTGTGATATCATATAGCTATGAAAAGGAAATCCGAATTACCTGACTGTCCTGTAGCAACAACTGTGAGCTTGATAGGGAGCAAGTGGAAGCTTCTGATAATCCGCAATCTCTCAGAGCGTGCATGGCGCTTCAACGAGCTTCAGAAATCGTTGGATGGTATCTCCCAGAAAGTCCTGACGACGAGTCTGAGGGAGATGGAAAGCGATGGGATAATATACAGGAAGGATTTTGGAACCAATCCACCGAAGGTCGAATATGGCCTTACCGAGCTTGGAAAGAATCTTCAGGGATTGCTTTCAAAGATGGCGGAGTTCGGCTCTTATTACAAGAGCGTGATATAAGACCTGCAGACTGGTAGCACAACAAAGGCTCCTATTGATTTTCTAATGGATTATTTTCCTGTAGTCTCCTGGGGATATCCCGATTTTCTGCCTGAATCTTCTGATGAAGGACGATGAGTTGTAATAACCAACTGCTATGCTTATTTCCTTTATCGGCAGATCTGTCGTATCAAGTAATTTCTGAGCCTTTTCAAGCCGCACATTGCTTACATAATCTACTAGATAGTTCCCTGTTGCATTCTTATAGAATGAGGATAGTCTCGATATATTCATCGATACGTATTCTGCAACGTCCTGAAGTGAGAAATTGCAGTCAAAGCAATTGACTTGTATATAATTCTGGATGCGTGCGACAAGGATTCTGTCTTCCTTTGTCATATCCCTTGATTCTTCATCATAAGATTTCAGGCTGGCCTTTATTATATCAATGAGTTCACTTGCAGTCTCGACATCATTCATCATGATCATTTCATTCTGAAGCATGCCTTTTATATCTTTATCTGGATTTACCATCATGTACGATCGGAGAATATCGAAGCAGAGGCCCTTGGCTGTGAACAGATCGATTTTGTTTGATTCTAGATATGCAATGAAGTCATTTAGGTATTTTTCAATCTGTGCATTGTTTTTCTGCAGGATAGCCTTCTTAAGGTTTTCTATCTCGCACTTTGGATATTCATCCAGATTTGCACTGCTTACCTCATCAAATCTTATTATCGTTCCTTTCCCCTTTATGAAGCGATAATCAATAGCGGTTCTTGCCTCAAGGAAAAGAGCGGGGATTTCTGTTATTCCTTCTTTCACGCTGCTTATGCCCATTGTTATTGCATTGGAATATTCATCTTCCCAGAATTGCTTGAGCTGTTTCAGCTCTCTATATAGTGTATGGATATTCTCCAGGCTTTCTACATTGCTGAGAAGATAGAGCCTCTTGGGAAATGGCGTGAATATATAATATGTATCAGAGATACCTTTCAGTTCATTTTTGCTCTTGTCTGCAAATTCCTCTATATCAGGGCAGTCTTTCGTGAACAGGATGCAGGTGAAGATGAAATATCGATATCTGAGCGTGATGATATCCTTGTTTGCTTCATTGAATTCTTCTGTGGAGTCATAGTACCCGCCTGTCAGCAGTTTCTGAAGTTCGATGTTCCTTCTGCTGTTCTTAAGGATAGCAACCTGCGCTATGAGGCTGTTGTTGTTGCTGTTAAGCTGTGTTATGCATCTATCAATTCTTTCATATTCAGTCTCTTCATTGGGCTCTGGATTGCTGTCAGCATCCATTTCCTTTACTTTTCGGCTTATACGGTCCAATGGGGTATAGTTCTTGTGCATGAAATGCATGATTGCCAATGATGATATGGTTATTATCAACAATAATGACAGGATGAATATGATCAGATAGTTAGACATTGCACTGAATAGGGAAACATCATCAGCTACTGTGAATTCAAGGTTCCAGCCAAGCTCTGGTATGGTGTAGAAATAATCGATGCCATCGGTAGCTTGTTCATCTAGCTGGCCATAGAATACCTGACCATCCTCTCCTGATATTACCAGTTTGATATCATATATTGCTATATGCTGCTTTATATAGTCATTGAACTTTGATTCAGAAAGCAGGAATATCATCATCCCAGTCAGGTTGTCTTTATAATCACGGATTGGCTGGCAATATGCAATCCTGCTGTTTTTCTTATCTGTATTGTACAATTGCAGGGTTGTGGGGCCTCTCATGCCGCCAAGCAGTTTTATCGTTTCAGATCCCGTCATTCCATTGATCTGATAAAGGTAATTGAAGAAAATTCCCTTTTCGTATGTCGTATTGCTTGAGAAAAGATAGTCAGAATTAGGGCTATAGAAGATTATTTCATCATAGAAGTTTGAAGTAATGACAAACGATGAGAGTATTTGCTTTATGTTGTTTGCCAGAAGAGGATTGTCTTCAAATCTGTAGTCATTGTTTATGACTTTCTGTATTCGTACCTGAAGTACTATATCCGAGAGGTTCTTTGCTTCATTGTTGAGATTCTGCACAAGTAGTTCGATGTTGCCTTCTGCATCAGAATATACCTGGTCACGGTAAAGCTTATCCACAGATATCAGGAATATTGCTCCAAGTATCACGATTGGTATGACCATGATGAGGATATAGGATATCAGAAAATGATAATAACCATTCGAATGCTTCATGATTATTATCTTACAATGACGGAAGCGCGTTCGGAACAACAATAATCAATCAGGCATAAACAGCATGCAGCTTTATGATTTCCTTATTATTGCATTCATGCTTGTTGCAAGAGGTAATTATCTGTACATAAAGTAATTAAGATACAAGAAAAAATTGTATATCCTTATTTTCCTGTAAAAAAATGACAATCTTCCGCTAAGAAAAAATTGGTTTTACGCATTAAATTTTTGTTTATTGCAAACATTTCTGGCTGACCGAATACTGAAAATACAAAGGATGGAATGAATGAGAAAACAGAAGGAAAAATCTATTCATAAGCCTGTTTCATTGAGGAAAGTTCTTGTTCGGGATTGGCAGCTTTTGGTTCTCTGTCTGCTCCCTGTGATTTATTATATTGTCTTTCATTATCTTCCTATGTATGGCGTGCAGATTGCTTTTAAGGATTATTACGCAGCAAAGGGTATAGTAGGCAGTCCATGGGTTGGCTTCAAGCATTTCAACAGATTCTTTTCTTCATATCAATTCTGGACTCTTATAAAGAACACGCTTTCTCTCAGCTTCCTTCAGCTGCTGATAGGTTTCCCCGTACCTCTGATATTGGCTATCCTGCTGAATCAGGTAAAAAGCTATCGGTATAAGAGGTTTGTCCAAAGCATCACATACTGTCCGCATTTCATATCAATAGTGGTCCTTACTGGTATGATCACGATATTCCTGTCTCCAAGAAGCGGTCTTATAAATCAGCTGATCATGCTGTTTGGAGGTGAGCCGATACATTTCATGGCTGAACCAGAATGGTTCCGTCCAATATATATATTATCTGGAATCTGGCAGAACTCAGGGTGGTCAGCAATCATATACATTGCAGCGTTGACGAGCATCAGTCCTGATCTTTATGAAGCTGCAAAGATTGATGGAGCCAGCAAATGGCAGCTTATCAGGCATATAGATATCCCGAGCATCGCACCGACAGCGATAATGATGCTCATCCTTGAAGTTGGCAAGATAATGAATATCGGCTTCCAAAAGGCATACTTGCTTCAGAATAGCCTTAACATAACGGCTAGCGAGATAATCCCTACGTACATATACAAGATTGGATTGATTGATACCCAGTATAGCTATAGCGCGGCAATCAGCCTGTTTAACAATATTGTGAATATAATCCTTCTTGTTTCCGTCAATAAAATCGCACAGAAGACCAGTGAAAGCAGTCTTTGGTAAGGAGGTGTATATATTATGAAAAGCAATAAGCTGCTATCAAGTGACAGACTGTTTGATATATTCAATTATGCGCTCCTCGGCATTGCTGCATTCCTGGTTCTTTATCCTCTGTACTTTATTGTCATTGCTTCCGTGTCTGATCCCAATGCAATAAATACGGGACGTGTATTATTCTGGCCTGTTGGTTTCAATACCACTGGATACGAGAAAATATTTGCAGATGCCAGCATATGGAATGCATATAAGAACACAATCATATACACAGTTGTTGGAACAGCGATAAATATCGTGATGACAATGCTGTTTGCGTATCCATTATCACGTAAGGAATTCTTCGCAAGGAAAGGTCTTCTCTTCTTCATGATGTTTACGATGTATTTCCAAGGAGGTCTTGTCCCGACTTATATACTTATGCAGAAGATGCATCTTTATAATACACGTTGGGTTATGGTTCTGCTCCCTGCGCTTAATGTATTCAATGTCATAATATGCAAGACAAATATAGAGAATAATATCCCAAATGAATTATATGAGGCTGCTTCAATAGATGGATGCTCTCATTTCCGTTTCTTCGGTACTGTTGTATTCCCGTTATCGCAAACAATCATTGCCGTGCTGATCCTTTACTATGGTGTGGCCCATTGGAATGATTACATGAATGGACTTATTTATCTGCGTAGCGAATCCTTGTATCCATTGCAGCTTGTGCTTAGGGGAATATTGGTCCAGAACCAGGCTTCTGCAGATATGATGGGAGATATAGAGAGCATGATAGCCCAGCAAGAGGCTGCCGAGCTTATCAAATATGGGTTGATTATTGTATCTTCGCTTCCAGTTTTGGTTGTGTATCCATTTTTGCAGAAATATTTTGCAAAAGGTGTAATGGTTGGTTCGCTGAAGGGTTGAGGCTTTCAGCGATTAGATAAAAACAAAAAGGAGAATCTATGAAGAGGTTGCTTTCGGTCATTATGATCATTTCGTTGGCGACGCTGATGGCATTTGCTGGTGGGGCCAAGGAAGAAAGTCCAGTTGTTGATATCGGATTCCATCCAGAGGGATTGCCGATTGTCGATAACAAGGTGACATTTGAACTTGCTGCAAAGACAAGGCATAACAAGAATTTCGCAAATCTTGAATTCTTCCAGGAGCTGGAAGAAAAGACCAATGTGCATATTGAATGGAATATGAGCAGTGAAGATGGATGGAAGGAAAAGAAGGGGCTTCTATTCAGTGGTGATTTGCCGGATGCATTCTTTGGCCAGGCTATATTGACTGATGTTGATGTGATCAAATATGCAAGCCAGGGGCTGCTTATTCCTCTTGATGATCTGATTGAGCAATACTGCCCAAATATAAAGGCTCTTCTTGAAAGAGGTTCATATAGGAAGGAACTCACTGCTCCTGATGGTCATATCTATGCACTGCCTAACAGCACAGAGCTTAGTCCGATGACGCATGATAAGCTTTTCATAAACAAGACATGGCTTGATCAGCTTGGCCTTCCAATGCCAACCACGATAGAAGAGTTTACGGAAACATTAAGGGCTTTCAAGGAAAACGATATGAACGGTAATGGAAGAGCTGATGAGATACCGTTCTCATTCCTCTATAACAGAAAGGAGAATGGACTGTTCTCACTCTTTGGATCATTCGGCCAGCTTGATAAGCTTGATCACTTTATTGTTGATGAGGATGGAAATGTTGTCTATACAGCCATAACTGAACCATACAAGGAGGCAATACAGTATTTCCACAGCTTATATGAGGAAGGACTTATAGATAAAGAAGGTTTTACCCATGATTTCAATGTATATCTAGCAAAGGTAAAGTCACCTGATCTTATCGTAGGAGCTTGGGTCGGCTGGTCATTGGCATCTGCTGCAGGAGCTAATGCAGAGCACTATGTTGCATTGCCGCCATTGAAAGGAGAGGATGGGCGCCAGATATGGAACTCATATCCATCACCGATAAATTCGAAGGGTTCCTTTGCCATTACATCTGCTTGCGAACATCCTGAAGTTCTGATGCGCTGGGCTGATATACAATATGACCCGCTTGTTTCCATACAGGTTGACCAAGGGTTGCTTGGAAGAACACTGCAGATGGATGATGAGGGTAATCTGAGCTTCCTGCCAGTTCCGGAAGGTAAGACATTTACGGAGATGATCCATGATTATTCACCAGGTGTAAATGGCATCAGTGCAGTGATTTCTGATGTTTCCGATAAGCTTGAGCTGAACGCGAATCTACAGGAACGTGCAGATCTTGATGCAGCTTTTGCACCATATAATGTGCCAGAGGAACAGGTGTTCCCGAGTATGTACCTTACCGTTGAGGAGACAGAACGCATATCAGTACTTGAAACAGACATAAAAGCATATGTCGATCAGTGCTACGCCAATTGGATTGTCAACGGCGGTATAGAAAATGAATGGGATAATTATCTCAAGACTCTGAACAATATGGGCTTGCAGGAATATATCCAGATATATTCTGATGCATACGAGAGGTATAAGTCATTCTAAGGATACTGTCGGAGCGTTGCCTTTCGGGGGAGCGCTCCGATATGGATAAGGTTATGAGCAATAAGAATCTGATTTTCTTCATGACTGATCAGCAAAGGGCTGATTCTTCAGGTCTTGCAATAAATAATATTAAAATCACCCCTAGTTGGGATTTTCTATCCGATAATAGCATATCATATAACATAGCGTATGATTCATGCCCTTTATGTGTCCCTTCCCGTACAAGCTTAGCTACAGGGCTGAATCCTTTGCACACAGGCATGCTGCTGAATGATTTGCCGGGAAAATATGCAAAGGACAATATACCCATCCATGAAATGCTTTTTGATGCTGGATATGAAGTTGCGCATATTGGCGTTGATCATATCAGCCTTATGCCAAAGCTCAAGGATAGGATTTCATATTCATGCTGGGTCGATGATGAATCATATGCAGAGTATGCTTCCGGTAAAGGATATGACATTCATCGCAGTGAGGATCAATGTGATTATGTAATGGAGAATTGTGAAGGGACATATATAAGAAGACCATATTCCAATGCTGTTGTATCGATATGGGATAAGCCATTGCATGATTTCAAGGATGTTTGGTTTGCAGATAAAGCTATTGAGTACATAAAATCAGAACACAGAAAACCTTTTGCCTTATTTGTATGTCTTTGGGCTCCGCATCCACCTCTGACTGTTCCTCAATCGTATCTTGATATGTTTGATATGGATGGTTTCAGCTTTCCTCCTAATATAGGGGTTCCAAACAAAGATGAACCTGCTTCATATGAAAAAGGTTCTCCACGCCAGCTTGCAGAGAACGTATCAGCTGATGGGTGGAAGGATGCATGGAAGGCTCATTTCGCTTTGACGCGGCTCTCTGATGACCAGCTTGGCCGTATTCTGAATGCCGTTGAAGAGGCTGGTATCATGAACGATACTGCAATAGTCTGCACTACTGACCATGGAGAACAGCTAGGGCAGCATGGCATGTATCAGAAGATGGAGATGTATGAGAGTGCTGTAAGAGTTCCTGCAATATTCCATTTCCCGGAAATCCCAATAGGCAGGTATAATGGTCCTATATCTCATCTGGATTTTGTTCCCACAATTGTAGATTATCTTCTAGGTAAGGTTGAATATCCATTTGATGGTATATCGTTACTTCCTTTCATGGAAAAATCAGAAGAACCTCCGGCAAGGGATATTTTCTCCATCTATAATGGCAACCATCAGTATGGGGATACCAGGCGTATGGTCGTAAGGTATCCATATAAGCTTATATATGATGGGAGAGATATAGAGTTCTTTGATTTATCTTCAGATCCATTTGAACTGGATAATCTCAGGTCAGCTGAAAGTCTTCAGCCTCTGATTGATGATATGTTCACATCACTAGCAGGCTGGGGAAAGCGATGTGGCGATGCTTTCGTTTCATATAGACGAGGTGAACCGAATGAATAAGAAGAACCTTCTTTTTGTATTTGCGGATCAATGGAGACGTAGCAGTCTAGGTATATACAGGGATGATCCTGTCATTACCCCTAATATGGATGAATTTGCACAATCAGGTGTTATCTGTACAGATGCTGTATCTTCATGTCCTCTGTGCTCACCTGCAAGGGCCAGCCTTATGACTGGACTGTATCCTCTTCATACAGGTGTTTTCACCAATTGCAAGAATGCTTCTGACATAAGGCTCAGAGATGATGATCTCTGCATAGGACAGGCATTGTCCGACAATGGATACGATACAGGATATATCGGCAAATGGCATCTGGATGAACCAGAGCAGAATCATGATCCTTCTCCGACATCTGGAGCATCTGCATGGGATGCATATACTCCACCAGGGATAAGAAGGCATGGCTTTGGTTTCTGGCATGCATACAATGCCTGCGATAAGCATCTTTCTCCGCATTATTGGGAGAATTCGCCTGAAATGATAACTTCTGATAAATGGTCGCCAATCCATGAAACAGATGTCGCTATCGAATATATAGAAGGAAGGGATGGGAAACGTCCGTTTGCTTTATTTGTTTCCTGGAATCCTCCACATAGTCCCTATGATACAGCTCCTGAAGAATACAAGAAGCTGTACAGGGATTCTTCCTATATCCGTGGTAATGTTGATATGTCCAGGCTGCAAGAGACCATGCACCATACATTTGAGCCATTTCCTCTTACCGAGAATGGCATCATAAAACTTGGACAGGATTATTTTGCTGCAATCTCAGGCTTGGATGATCAGTTTGGAAGACTCATAGATTGTTTGAAGAAGAAAGGGATATATGATGACACCATAGTAGTCCTTACCGCTGATCATGGAGATATGCTTGGATCCCATACCCTTATCGGCAAGCATGTATGGTATGAAGAAAGCATAGGTATTCCTTTTGTAATAGGCGGTGGCGGTTTAGAGCATGGATACTGCGGGACTGTATTCGGCAGTCAGGACGTCCCTTCTACGATACTTTCGCTGCTTGATATTGAAATACCATCTTGTTGGGAAGGACATAGTATTTCAGATGATATCCTGAATCATAGGACTACTGATGGATCCTGTTCTTTCATAGCAGCATGTCCTGGCAGGGACATCTTTATAGAAGATTTCAGGAAGCATGGCCTGGATATCATGTCATATGGATGGCGGGCTGTCCGTGATCAAAGGTATACATATGTAATCAGTGTTGGATACAGAATCGTACCTGAAGTGGAGTTCTTTCTCTATGACAATGTTTCGGATCCCCTGCAGCTTGCCCCTCTTGTCGGAGAGGCTGCGGAAAACAGTCCTGAAGGCAAGAGGCTTGGAGCAATGCTCATGGATTGGCTATATGCCCAGAATGATAGTTTCGTAAATAACTTGAGGAGTTAGGAGGAGCAATATGAAAGCAGCACTTTATGATTCACTTTGCAATATAAATGATGAAATACAGGAAATAAGGTTGTTCAAATATAATGTTGAGGCTGTACGCAAATTCAGTTTCGGAGTATGGACAAGCCGTCAGCATGTATTCATAGCTGTGAAGACTGCTGACCATATAGGCTATGGAGAGAATATAATATCGATAAATGATCCTGATGTATCGCTGGATGAATGGATTGCATGGGCCAGGATACTTGTGGGGAAAAGCATTTCAGAAGCATTGCATATAGTGCGTGATAATCTGGAGATATGGCGTGATCGCTTTACTGAAATGACCGAAATGGCCCTTATTGACCTTGCTGGCAAGGAAAAAGGAGTCAGTGCAGTTTCTCTGCTAGGCCTGAATGAGATCCATAATGTCAATGGGGCGTTTGTAGTATTGAATGATGATCCCGATTATGTCTCCTGCATGATAGATAAAGCAGTCAAGAGAGATCTTTCTCAGGTGATAAAGGTCAAGTTGTTTGGAAATCTGGATACAGATATCAGAATCATCAAAGCAGTACGGAAGAATGCTTCAAGGAAAGATTCTTATCTTATCGGAGACGTCAATACTGGTTATGGACGAGATGCAGATAGCATAGATATGGAATATGTTACCAAGGCGATGCATATTCTTTATAACGAAGGACTGGATGCCTGTGAAGACCCTGCTGCATTGGATGTAAACCAGTATACAGTACTTCAGAAAGAAGTATCTCCGCTTTCATTGATTCCTGATGTGATAATGCGTCCGAGCTGGAAATCAATAGATTTTATAAAACCGGGAATGGCTGATATCTGCAATATCCATCCGGGCTCAGCTGGTTCAATAATCGATGCCGTTGAACTTGCCAGGAAGATAAAATCGAACGGTGCTGGAGTTATGATTGGCGATGATAGCCTTATCGGTCCTGCCTGTACTGGCTGGCAGCAGATTGCAATTGCTTTAGGCGCAAGATGGGTTGAAGCTGTGGAAAAAGATGATGATAGCGATTCATTCAAAGCCACAATCCTTGAATGTGCTACTGATAGCAGCATCAATCCTATTGGATGCAAACCAAGCATAAAAGGCTTTGGACTTCTGCTTGATGAAAAATTGCTTTCAGACTATTGCACGGAAGAGCATATTGTAATTTCTGGGAAGTAGGGCAGGCTGAAACCGGATTCTCTAGACATTGAAGCTTTGAGAATCCGGCCAATCCTTTTAATATGGTATCTTGATTCAACCTTCCTCTCCAGGAGTCTCCATCTTCTAAGCGAAGCGAAAGATGGAGAGGAATGGAGGAAGAAACATCGGGTATGATAAGATTGCAATATGAAGAAATGGTTGAATGAAGAATATGAGTGCGAAGTTGAGGTTACAGGGTATCTGAGGGGTGAAGAGCCTGAAGGCCTATGCCGCAACGGTGAAGAGATTGGAGATAAGTATCCGTGCACATATGGTTTTCCAGTGAACCAAGAGGGGTGTGGAATATGCTCAATGACCATGATGATGCTCTATCCGTTGATGGAAGCCATTAGAAGTGGTGGGGATTTAAGGAATGTCGGTGGTTCCGACAAGTATGTGAAGGATATCGTATGCCCTGACGGATGTGTGATGTTCCGGCTGACAGCAAGGAGGATTGGAGTGGAAAATCCTTTCATCTCCAAGGCCTTTCGTTAATCAGTGGTATAAAGACAACTCTTTTAGATTCAGGAAGATATTTATTAATTTCGTATTCTGTGTTATTCTTATCTCAATATGAGCAGAGAGAAGAGCCAATAATGATACAGCTTGATGGGAACAATCATTCAGTGTTCAGTCTGAACTACCATCTCATACTCATTGTCAAATACAGAAGAAATGTCATCACCAATGTCATATCGGAGTATCTGAAACATATATTCTGCTATATTGCACCCAAGTACAAGATAACACTAGCAGAGTGGAATCACGATAAGGACCATATCCATATACTGTTCAAGGCTGAGCCAGACAGCGAGATATCGAAGTTCATAAACGCCTATAAGAGCGCCTCATCGAGGCTTGT
>CALXLI010000038.1 GCA_944389155.1 uncultured Spirochaetaceae bacterium
TCGTCGGACTCTTCCTTGATGGCATTCTGTATAAGCTCATGGGCTTTCAGCTCAGCAGCAACGGCAGCGGCCTCTGTTTCAGTTGCTGGGCTCTGGCCGTTGTTCTCACAAGACATCCACAATGAAAGAAAGATAACCAATATAGCTAAGAATACAGACTTTCTCATATGCACTCTCCTCTGTATGCATACAGAAAGTCTACCCCCCCCCTATTTCATGATGTCAACAGAAATTATTCCAAATGTGCAAATAAACTATCAAGGTCCCAATGTCCCTATCGGTACGATATGCACTCCATCCTTTGTCGTAGAGGCAATCTTACCTCCTGTAAGGATCATCAGGAACTCAGGTGGTCTGATACCCTCCCCCTTTTTTCATTTGCCTTGCTGTTGTTCCTTTCAATAAGGCTTCTCAGCTTAACCAGATGCTCTATTCCCTCTTCTATCCCACGCTCTCCTAGCTTGCATTCAATAAGTGCGTACCTGCCATCCTCAAGATGCAGGACTAAATCAGCTTCAAGACCATAACGATCGCGGTAATAAGATAAACTGCCTTTAAGCGCAGACGAATAAACCAGAAGATTACCGCAGCCATTCCGTCAAACAGATTTGTGGTATTCTGACAAAGTGATTTGCGCTAAATCAGATATACAGCAATCGCAATGGACATGGCGAACAGGCCTGAGAGGAAGTTGACTGCATCGTTATCTATGAAAGGTATGCCCCTTACCCTTATGCCCTCATCCGCATCTTCAGTGATGGTTCCATCCTTCCTTCTATACTGAGCCTGGACTGTAGCTCCAAGGAAAGAGTCGAAGAGCGCACCCGTAAAGCCCGAAGCTGTTATCGCTGCCGCAATCCTGAACGTGGAACCGAAAGTCCCTGCAAAGAGGACCGCTATCATCAAAGATGCAATCAATGAGGCAATGAGCCCCAGTACAGTAACCCCTCCGGATACCCCCTTCTGCACACGTGTGAATGTGACAATCGATACAGGATCCCTGTGTGACAGCTGCCCTATCTCTCCTGCCCAGGTATCGGAAGTGGCCTCTGCAACAGCTGCCGTAAACGCAACGAGGAACATCTGATTGGCTGTCAATGAATAGAAAATGAGAGAGATTGCAGCAGGAAGGCCGTTTGCAAGGACCGAGGAGATTCCACGTCTTTTCTTCCTTTCCTCATTGCCGCACACTTTTGTGATGATAGAGGAAGACAGAAAGAAGAAAAGGAAGATGGCAAAACCTGAAATGCCTCCTGAAAAGAAGACTATGAATCCTATTACCACTGCTGCCGCTGTCCCCAGGAGGTCAAGGTAGTATCTGAAATAGGCAATTGATGCAAGTGCAAGGAGCACAGCCATTATGATTGCGCCTCTCTCCCATCTAGACAGCCCGAAGAAGAGAGTATCAAGCATCAGCGTAAGAGACATATGACCTCCAGCAGCAGCGCGGATGTAAGCGGGACCGTAAGATTATCCAAACCAGATGGGGTAAGACGCTCAGCCAAGGCAGCAGCGAGCGCTGCAAGGATCGCAAACGGAAGCGAAACTGATGAAAAGATCAGCAGAACGATAAATGAAACAAGGAACATAGTCACAGAACCTTCCACGCTCTTTCCGGTCTTCCCCAGAAGATACCCCGCCACTGCAGCCGCTCCATCTCCGAAACCAAGGATAAGAAGCGATGTTATCGCATTCTCTCCGCTTACCCTGCCATAGCTGAAAAGAAGTGCAATGATGAGCAGTGCAAGAGGGAATGCCACAAGGCCATTATCTATCCTTCTTCCCTTCCTATATGAATAAACCGCATTTATAACCAGGAACAGCGCAGGACCGAGAATCCTGGCTGTGATGCTCTCAAAGCCATAGACCATCACAAAAACCCAGAGAGAAGACAGGAGGTGAAGCACTTTCCTCGCAATCACAGCAGGAGCTTTCCTTGACAATAAGAAGCAGGCAAGTATCGAAACCGCTATATAGATGAATGAAATCGCCAAAGATCCCGTATCGCTCACCATGATCTGCCGCCTCCTCCTGAAAAACCACCGCCTGCACGTCCAGAGAACCCGGAGAATGTAGGACGTCCACCTCCGCTTCCACGGCCTCCGCTGTTTCCTGGCATGACAGAGCTTCTGTACATGCTTCTCCATGCACGTGAGAAATATGCATATGCCATGATATCCCCAACGCCACCATAAGGATTGTACCAAGAGACATCCTCAACTGTTATCCCGCGGAATTTCCCACACCATTTATCAGCGAGTCCGAACACCATAGCATAGGAGAGCACATGATAAAAATACCTAGGATCATCCTCAGAGAGCTTTTCAATCTTATCGCGTTCTGTCTTATCGATGAACTCACGGAATCCTTCAATCTTCCCTTTCAGATCATCACCGTACTTGCTTCGCTTGGAGATGAATGAGGTGATTGCAGAAACAGCGAATAATGAAATCATGAAAACAGCTGCCTCAGCTACTGCTATTGCTGAAGGAATCGCAGATGAGAGCACCGTGCAGAAACCAAAACCAACAAAGAACATGAAAAATGCAGTGAATGCTATCAAAGGTGCTTTCAGTGCCTTTACAGAGGAAAGCGTCCGGGATGCTGCGAAAGCCATGAACGAAAGAACAGCACATGGCATGAGCAGATAAGAGCCGGAAAGCAAGACCGCTATGACTGCATGAACGATTGCAAGCCCAACCGCTGCAGCATCAGCTTTCCTTTTCGCTTTCATGCTCTCCTGGGAGAAAAGGGCGCGTTCGCCGGAGAAGTACCTTCCCTCTTCCGGGATGACAATGCTTTTCAGCTTTGCCGCAAATCCTGACATCCTCAAAGCCTTTCCGTCCACGGCAGATGATGAGAAGAATGAGGAAAAGAGAGCCTCTTCCCTTTTATCCAGATCCTGAGGCCATAGAACCACAGAGAATGTATAGGAGCCACGCGCTGTCTCATCAATCCTCACATATCCTTTATCAGCCCAGTAAAATAGCATTGCCCCAACCGCAGCATCATCAATGCTTCCGCTATCGATGAAGGAAACATCCATCGGCGTTATTCCAACAGGGGGGTGAAAACTTACAGGATATATCAGCTTTTCATCACGGCCATGCCTGAAATACAGGAAGAGGACCAGCAGAACGGCCAGGATTGAGAAAGCTGTACCTATAGCGATCATGATATACATAACGCTATATGGGTTCCTTGCATCTGCAAAGTATCCTTCATCCATCTCGACACGCAGGGTCAGAGCCTCTCCAGGAGCCAGGTTGTATGCCTCACCTGTTATGGTCAGCCCGTCCTCAGAAAGATGCACGGGAAGCCTTGAGGATGAGCCATAGCGCCCATATGTGACCCAGATCCTGTCAGCATCAACAGGAAAAGGAAGACTCACGGAAAAGAATACGCTGCGGATGAGAGTGTTCCAGCCATTGGCGGAAACTATGTTGATATAAAGCTCATCATATTCATCGTAGTAATCCTTCCCAAGGCCAAAATCGTACGTGATGGAAAAGCTCTGCTTCCCGCTTAGAAGGCGATCGGCATCTTCGAGCCGCAGATCGATAAATGAAGAGCTCCGGGCGATGGAAAGAGGTACATTTGCCTTTATATCAGAGACCTCTGCTACTGTATCAGGATATCCATCATAGCCAGGGAATCTGTATTGTATATCCCGTATGATCCCGTGAGATGGATATGCAAAATCCAGATCCATCACCTCGCTATAGTGAAGAGAGCGTGCACTATCTACATCAATCGAGACGCTGTATCGATCCATGATGAAGGATTCTGCATTAAGGGAAGAGAGCGAAAGCAATATCGAGAAAAGAAGTATAAGATGCTTCAAAACCTGACCTCTACCCTGCTTCTCGCCTCGCTTTCAGCTTCTATGTAATCAGCCTTCGTGAATCTGAAGGCAGATGCGATTATCGAGGATGGGAATACCATGATCTTATCATTCATCTCCCTTGCCACAGCATTGTAGTACTTCCTTGCAGAGAGAATATCGTTCTCTATGCTCTCAAGCTGTCTCTGGAGCTCTGCAAAGTTTGCATTTGCCTTAAGCTCAGGATAGCTCTCAGCAAGGGCGAATACGCCTTTGAGGGCGCTTGTGAAAGCATCATCCTTCTCAGCTTTATCCTTCACACCTTTCGCGTTCAGGGCAGCATTGCGTGCCGCGATAACGCTTTCAAGCGTCTGGCTTTCATGTCTGGCATAGCCTTTGACAGTCTCCACAAGATTGGGGACAAGATCATAGCGCTGCTGCAGATGGGCATCGATTCCAGCCTCTGCCTCCTCTGTTTTGTTCCTGAGCATCACAAGAGAGTTGTATGTACTGACACACCAGATAACTATGACTACCGCAATGACAGCGATTACAATCAGAACAATCATAATATCCTCCGCATAAAAGGATAGCATAGAGTATGCTCTGAGAACATGGTTGCAAAGTAAACATCTAAAATGTAAAATTGCATATTGATTGCATAAGTATACAAACAGGAGCATTGATGAAAGAAAGGCACAACAGGCTTTCCGTAGTGAAAGAACTCATAAAGAACAATAGGATAGATAATCAGGACACACTTCTGGAGCTATTGAGGAAAGAAGGCTACAACGTAACACAGGCAACACTCTCACGAGACCTCAAGATGCTCAAGGTCGGCAAGATCTCTGATGGATGGTCTGGCTATTACTACACGCTTCCTGAGAACGATCTTATAAGCGAATCAGAAAAAAGCTACATACAGGATGTAAGAAGAGGTATAATCTCAATTGAATTCTCTGGAAACTTCGGTGTCATCAAGACAAGACCGGGACACGCAAACAGCGTCGGCTTTGCCCTTGATGTGCTTGCGCTTCCTGAGATTCTCGGAACGGTAGCAGGAGATGACACGATCTTCGTCATCCTCAGAGAAGGAATGACAAAGGAAGATCTTCTTGAGAGCTTCAATTCGCGAATCCCTGAAGTAAACGATCCGACACAGCCTGTATGATTGGGGAGGATAGTGTGAATTACGTCAATCTTGATAAAACAGATGGACTGAAAAAGCTCAACAGCCTTAAAAGGACTGCTGTAAAGGAACTTCTGACACCAGAGCGTGTACATACCTCAGACATTCCGCTAGGAGGCGGCCTGAGATACAACTGGGCGGCAATGCCTGTCTCCGATGAAGCTGTCAGTGCTTTGCAGGATCTTGCCGATGAGACAGAGCTTGTTGATAAATACAGGGAAATCCTTAAAGGCGAAGTGATGAATACAGGCGAGAAGCGTCTTGTGCTCCACCACCTTACAAGAGGAAACGTACTTGGACAGAGCGTCATGGCAGATGGTGAGGATAAGGGTGCGTTCTATTCCTCTGTCCTCGACAGCATAAAGAGTTTCTCAGAGAAAGTAAGGAATGGAGAGATCAAAGGCTCTACAGGAAAAGCCATCAAGACTGTGTGCCAGATCGGAATCGGAGGTTCTGACCTTGGTCCCAGGGCTCTGTATCTTGCCCTTAAAGGCTGGGCAGATGGCTGTGGAATAAAGACACTCAATGCAGAGTTCATCTCAAATGTCGACCCAGATGATGCAGCGGCTGTAATCAAGAGGCTGGATTTCGAGACAACGCTTTTCATCCTTGTCTCAAAGAGCGGAACAACACAGGAGACACTCACCAACAGGGACCTTGTCCTTGAGACTCTCAAGAGTTCCCCTATTCCAGGCCTTGTACCATCAAAGCACATGGTTGCAGTCACTTCAAAGACAAGCCCGCTGGCAAAAGACAGCTCAATGCTTGCATCATTCTTCATCGATGACTACATCGGAGGAAGGTACTCATCCACTTCAGCTGTAGGCGGAACAGTGCTCTCGCTTGCATTCGGCTTCGACACATTCCGTGCGCTTCTGGATGGTGCCCACGAAGAGGATGTGAAAGCTACAGAGAAGGATATAACGAAGAATGGCGCATTGATGGATGCCCTTATAGGCTTCTATCTGAGGAATATCCTCGGATATCCATCAACAGCAATACTCCCGTACTCCCAGGCCCTCTCACGTTTCCCGGCCCATCTGCAGCAGCTTGATATGGAATCAAACGGAAAGCATGTGAACAGGTTTGGGGAGAAGGTCAGCTACCCTACAGGTCCAGTGATCTTCGGTGAGCCTGGCACAAACGGACAGCACTCTTTCTACCAGCTTCTTCATCAGGGAACAGATATCGTTCCTCTGCAGTTCATAGGTTTCAGGAACTGCCAGTATGGCCAGGATATAGAGACTGCTGGTTCCACAAGCCAGAAAAAACTCAATGCGAACCTCTCTGCCCAGATCGCTGCTTTTGCCCGTGGCAAGGAAGATGAGAACACAAACAAGGAGTTTGACGGGAATAGGCCATCATCACTCATCTATGGAGATAAGCTGACACCTGAAGCGCTCGGAGCTCTTCTTGCCCATTACGAGAACAAGGTAATGTTCCAAGGCTTCATCTGGAATCTCAACTCTTTCGATCAGGAAGGGGTGCAGCTTGGCAAGGTGCTTGCGAAGAAAGTGCTTGCAGGATGCGAAGGTGATGAGCTTCTGAAAGCTTACGCAGATCTTCTGATCTGAAAGGCCTGATTGCTCTGACAGGAAAGCCGTCCTCTGGGGCGGCTTCTTCCATTCAGTCCGAACTCATGGTTTTTCATACGCCCTTCTCCTTTATTCAAGAAGGGGCTTCCTTCCGAACATGGCCATAAAACAGAAGACAGGCTCATCCTTGGGTTTATAGTGCGTACGCCGCAGCATGCGTCTTCTGCCAACCCGGAATCTGAAGCTTTGGTTGAATTTCCAGCAATACAGGATATCTGTACGATGCCCATCAGGTGCAGCCGCATATGGATCATGGAAGGATGCTGCTGAAAAGGCATTCTGCTGGATTGAGAGCATCCAGGCCGCTCTCGAGAAGGAAAATGCAAACATAGACACCATATTTGCGCAATAGGCTTATACCGAAATATAATTCTTTATATTATATATAAATATCTTTATAGTTATTATTCACTATGGCTATCATATGCTTAACTATGCACGCGCGTGCGGATAGTTACTTCAAGTCGTTTTAACATAGTGTTTATTGACATTTTTTCAAAAACTGTCAAACTTATAGCACGAATAATAAGGAGTCATAGAATGACAGAGAATGAAGTATTTGACGCAATCGTTGAGCTTGTAGCTGATCGCACAGACTGCAATCCTGCAGATATCAAGAAGGAAAGCACATTCAAGGATCTCGGAATCGATTCCCTTGATACAGTTGAGCTTATGATGGGACTTGAGGACAAGCTTAACACAACAATCGAGCTTGACCAGAAGATCGAGACTGTTGGCGATCTCGTTTCCTTCATCGTTTCAAAATAAGGAGCGAAGATGATTGTCACCCCTATCACAGAGATGCTCGGAATCAAGTACCCCGTCTTCCAAGGCGGTATGGCCTGGATAGCCGATGGCAAGCTTGCTGCGGCGGTATCTAACGGTGGGGGACTTGGAATCATAGCAGCAGGCAATGCTCCTGCAGATTATGTAAGGGCCGAGATACAGAAGGCACGCTCGCTGACAGACAGGCCTTTTGGCGTGAACATAATGCTTATGAGCCCATATGCGGATGAGGTTGCAGCTGTTGCAACTGAAGAGCGCGTTGCAGTTGTGACAACAGGAGCAGGAAATCCTTCGAAATACATGCAGGCATGGAAAGATGCCGGCATACACGTCATCCCTGTTGTTGCATCAACTGCAATGGCTAAGCTCATGACACGTCTTGGAGCAAGTGCTCTTATCGCAGAAGGCGGAGAAAGCGGCGGACACGTTGGAGAACTCACGACGATGGTACTTGTTCCACAGGTATGCGATGCTACGGACCTTCCTGTCATCGCAGCTGGAGGAATCGTCGATGGCAGAGGTGTTGCCGCATCATTCATGCTTGGTGCTGTTGGCGTTCAGATGGGAACACGCTTCCTTGCTGCAGAAGAATGCACTATCAGCGATACATATCGCGAAAAGATCCTCAAGGCTGGAGATCTCTGCACCATGGTTACAGGGAAGAGGCTCGGCCATCCTGTAAGAAGCCTGAGAACGACTTTCGCCCGCAACTATGCAAAAGCTGAATAAAGCGATATGCCGGACGACCAGCTTGAGGCACTCGCAGTCGGAGCACTCAGGAAAGCTGTAAAGGACGGAGACAGCGAAAACGGCTGCTTCCTTGCAGGACAGGTAGCATCTGCTGTCAACAAAGTCGAGAAGGCTGCAGATATTGTCCGCTCAGTGATCGAAGAAGCTGAGCCGATACTGAAAGGAGCTGCTAAATGGGTAAGGTAGCTTTCGTATTCTCAGGTCAGGGGGCACAGTACCCCGGCATGGGACGTGAAATCATGGAATCCTACAAGGCTGCTGCAGATGTTTTCAATCGTCTTGAAAGCAAGATGCCTGGTCTCAAGAGACTCTGCTTTGAATCTACAAAGGAAGAGCTTATGGAGACACGCAATACACAGCCGGCGATGTTTGCTGTCGAGACAGCTACAGCTGCCGTACTCAGCGACATGGGCATAAAGGCAGATGCCGCAGCAGGCTTCTCCCTTGGAGAGATGGCCGCATTGGTATACTCAGGCGTTGTCTCGCTGGAGGAAGGCTTTGAGCTTGTCTCAAAGAGAGGCGAGCTGATGCAGAGAGAGGCTGAGAAGCACAAAGCTGCAATGAGTGCAGTCCTGAAGCTCCCTGCAGAGAAAGTTGAGGAGATCGCATCTGGCTTTGCAGATGTCTATCCAGTCAACTACAACTCACCAGGACAGGTTGTCGTATCAGGAACAGTCGAAGCACTCCCTGCTTTTGAAGCAAAAGTCAAGGAAGAAGGCGGAAGAGCCATGAGGCTCAGCGTCGGAGGTGGATTCCACTCCCCTTTCATGAAGAATGCTGCACTGCTCTTCGCTGAGGAACTCGACAAGTACAGCTTCTCTGCCCCATCGCTTCCGATCTATTCAAATGCCCTCGGTGATGTTTATGGCGATGATATCAAAGGAACACTTTCAAAGCAGATAGATTCTCCTGTCAGGTGGGAGATGATTGTCCGCAGGATGATAGAAAGCGGAGTTGATACCTTCATCGAAATCGGACCGGGATCAACACTTACGGGACTCATCAGGAAGATTGATGGCTCAGTACGCACTTTCAATGCTTCTGACAATTCAGGAATAGAGAGCATCAAGGAAGGAATCTAGTGGATATCAAAGGAAAGAATGCAATAGTGACAGGAGCATCAAGAGGCATAGGCAGGGCCGTAGCGGTACGCCTTGCCTCCATGGGTGCGAATGTTGCTGTCATATACAGCGGAAATGAAAGCGCTGCAGCTGAGACTGTAGAAGAATGTCTCAAGCATGGAATAAGCGCAAAGGCATATAGATGCGATGTGTCATCTGCAGAGGAGACAAAGAATACAGTACAGGAAATCAGGAAGGATTTCGGTTCAGTTGAGATTCTTGTCAACAATGCAGGGATAACAAAAGATGGCCTCATCGCATTCATGAAGGAAGAAGACTTTGACAGAGTCATAGATGTAAACCTCAAGGGTGCATTCAATATGATTCGCAACACAGCAGCCCTGATGCTCAGATCCAAGTGCGGCAGGATAGTCAACATCAGCAGCGTATCAGGCATCATGGGCAACGCAGGCCAGGCAAATTACGCAGCTTCCAAAGCTGGTGTCATCGGACTTACGAAGTCCGTTGCCAGAGAGCTTGCAGCAAAGGGCATAACATGCAATGCAGTTGCGCCCGGATTCATCGAGACAGATATGACACGGGATATCCCGCAGGAAAATAATCCGCTTCTATCCTCTATTCCTCTTGGACACATGGGAAAGACAGAGGATGTGGCAGAAGCCGTAACGTTCCTCATCTCTTCGGACTACATCACCGGAGAGGTTCTGAGGGTCGATGGCGGCATCGCAATGTAAGGAGAAAGAAATGACTGGCGAAATAAGGAGAGTCGTAGTTACAGGGCTTGGAGCTATCACCCCGGTTGGAAATAATGTCAATGACGTATGGAATAACCTTGTTGAAGGCAACAGCGGCATTGGCCTGATCACAGCTTTTGATACAGCAGATTACAAAGCCAAGGTCGATGCAGAGGTCAAGGACTTCAATCCACGTGATTATATGGAGAAGGCAGAGATCCTCCGCTCTGACAGAAACGCACAATACGCCATCGCAGCAGCAACTCAGGCTGTTGAGGAGAGCGGTATAATCGGGACGCTTGATCCAGACCGCATCTCTGTATATTTCGGCACAGGAATCGGCGGTATCCAGACATTCCAGAACGAGATGAGGAAATTCATAGACCGCGGGCCTGGCAGGGTCTCCCCTTTCTTCGTGCCTATGATGATTGCGAACATGGCAGCTGGAATGATCGCTATCCGCTATAATTGCCAAGGTCCAGCACTGCCCGCAGTAACAGCATGCGCATCTGGTTCGAATGCAATCGGAGAAGCTCTGAGAGTGATAAGGCATGGCTATGCTGATGCAGTGATCACAGGAGGAACAGAGGCTTCTATCTGCGAAATCGGCATTGCAGGATTCGTGAACATGCAGGCTCTTTCAACTTCATCTGATCCAAATGCGGCATCCCTTCCATTTGATAAGAGAAGAGCAGGCTTTGTAATCGGAGAAGGATCGGCGGCCCTTGTGCTTGAGGAATATGAGCACGCAAAGGCAAGAGGCGCACACATATATGCAGAGCTTGTAGGCTATGGCTCAACCTGCGATGCTTACCACATCACAGCTCCACGTCCAGATGCAGATGGAGGCAGGAGAGCTATGGTAGAGGCAATGAACGAAGCTGGGTACACAGACTCCGATACAGTCTATATCAATGCTCATGGGACAGGTACTCCTCTCAATGACAAGGCTGAAACACTTGCTATAAAGACAGCGCTTGGTGAAGAGAGTGCAGGAAAGGCCTATATCAGCAGCACGAAATCAATGACAGGGCATATGCTTGGAGCAGCAGGTGCCATCGAGGCAATCGCCTGCATAAAGACACTTGAAAGCGGGATTATCGCACCAACGATCAATCTTCTTGAGAGCGATCCGGATTGCGACCTCAACTACTGTCCGAACAAAGCCGTAAAGGCAGATGTGACGCTTGCCCTTTCCAACTCGCTTGGATTTGGCGGACATAATGCATGTCTTGCATTCAGGAGGGTCTGATGAAAGAAGAAGATATCAGGAAATACGCCTATCTTATGAAGGAACTCGAGCTGACAGGGCTTGAGATCGAGATGGATGGAGCAAAAGTACGACTGGAGCGAGGCACAGCAGCAGCTCCTGTCCAGACGTATTCAGTACCAACTGAGCAGAAGAGCGAGAAGAAAGAGGAAAGCGAAGAGAGCGGAGAAGCTGTAACAAGCCCGATGGTCGGTGTTTTCTACACCTCCCCTGCTGAGAATTCAGATCCATTTGTCACAGTCGGGGCAAAGGTAAGGAAAGGTGACACGATCTGCATAATCGAAGCAATGAAGCTGATGAATGAAATCAAGGCTGAATTCGATGGCGTTGTTGAGAAGGTAAGCGTAAAGAACGGCCAGATCGTCGGTTTTGGCACAGAGCTCTTCCGCATCAGGAGAATATGATGGATAGAGAAGAAATCAAGAAAATACTCCCACATCGTGACAACATGCTTCTTCTGGATGAAGTGGAGCGTGTTGATGATACAGCCCATGGCATGTATCGCGTAAAAGGTGATGAGTTTTTTCTTCGCGGACATTTTCCAGGATCTCCGATAGTCCCGGGCGTGATTCTCTGCGAGATACTTGCGCAATCAGCCTGCGTTCTCCTTACAGATAAGATGAGCGAGAACTCAATCCCTGTATACGCAGGTCTGGATAAGGTACGCTTCCGCTCCCCTGTCCTTCCAGGAGATGAGTTCAGGACAGAGTGCAGGATAACAAAGGCTCGCCATCCATTCTACTTCGGAGAAGGAAAAGGATATGTTGGCGACAGGCTCTGCGTATCAGCAGAGTTCTCCTTCGCCATCACAGAGAAGAAGGAGGGCTGATGTTCTCCAAGATACTCATAGCAAACAGAGGCGAGATAGCTGTCAGGATAATCCGCGCCTGCAAGGAGATGGGCATTGCAACTGTTGCAGTATACTCAGAAGCAGACAGGAACGCTCTTCATGTTGCTCTTGCAGATGAGAATATCTGCATAGGGCCAGCTTCTGCAAAGGACAGCTATCTCAATGAAGAGCGCATAATAAGCGCAGCACTTGCGACAAAGGCCAATGCTATACACCCAGGCTATGGATTCCTTTCTGAAAATCCTCATTTCGCAACACTTTGCAGGGATAACGGAATCGCATTCATAGGCCCTACAGCAGAGCAGATGAACAGGCTTTCAGACAAGACAGGAATGAAAAGGCTTGCAGAGGAAGCAGGGCTTTCGACAATTCCCGGAACAGCTCCGCTAAGCTCGGTTGCAGAGGCTATCAAGGCAGCAGACAGAATCGGCTACCCTGTAATGCTCAAAGCCAGATCCGGCGGGGGCGGAAGAGGAATAAGGCTTGCAAACAACAGCGAGGAGCTTCGCCTTTCATTCCCAAATGCTGTAGCTGAGGCAGAGGCCGCATTCGGAGATGGTGCTGTATATCTTGAGAAGTGCATAACGCCAGCTCATCATATAGAAGTCCAGATCCTGGCAGATGAGACAGGGAATGTAATAGCGCTTGGGGAGCGTGACTGCTCCATACAGCGCCATCACCAGAAGCTTCTTGAAGAAACACCATCCCCTGCAGTTTCCAGAGAGCAGAGAAGAAAGCTTCTTGAAACAGTCGAAATAGCTATCAGGAAGATTGGCTACACAGGTGCAGGCACACTTGAGTTCCTGATGGATAACAACGGTAATTTCTGGTTCATGGAGATGAATGTAAGGCTTCAGGTTGAGCATGGTGTTACAGAGATCCTTACAGGAATAGATCTCGTGAAGTGGCAGATAAGGATCGCAGCAGGTGTTCCTATCGACTTCACTCATGATGATGTACGCCTTTCAGGATCTGCCATAGAATGCAGGATCAATGCTCTCTCCACAGGCTATATTGACATGGTGCACATTCCATCAGGGCCGTTCGTGAGATTCGATACATTCCTTGAAAACGGCACTGAGATAACCCCATATTACGACTCTCTTCTTGGAAAGATGATCGTCTATTCGAGAAACCGTGAAGGGGCTATCAGGAAGATAAGGGCATATCTATGCGAACTGCTGATCGATGGCGTTGATACAAACATCGAAGAGCAGCTTTCGATCATAAGCGACCCAAGGTTCACAAGCGGTCACTACGATACTGATTTCATGGAGACTAAGTGATATGCCGAGGCTAAAGTTCCTCTTCAAGCCCCAGAACGAACTTGAGAAAAGAGGAAGGAAAGCAGCTCCTCTCTATGGAGAGCCAGAGAAAACATGTCCGAACTGCCATCGCACTCTGACGGTCAAGACACTTGAGGAGACATATGGCGTGTGCTCATGCGGCTACCATTTCAGGATGGGAGCCAAGGAAAGGCTGGACTTCATTGCAGACAAGGATTCCTTCTATGAGCTTTTCGGAGATATAAGAAGCACCGATCCTCTTTCATTCCCTGGGTATCAGGAGAAGCTGAGGAAAGCAGAAAGCGTCTCAGGCGGGAAAGAGGCTGTGCTTACAGGCACATGCACGATAAAAGGCGAGAAATGCGCGCTGTTCATAATGGATTCCCTGTTCATGATGGGAAGCATGGGAGCAGCAACTGGCGAGAAGATCACAAGGCTCTTCGAGTACGCTACGGGCAACAACCTCCCTGTTGTAGGCTTTACGGTCTCTGGCGGTGCAAGGATGCAGGAAGGAATGCTTTCGCTTATGCAGATGGCAGCAACGAGCGGAGCTGTGAAAAGGCATAGCAACAAAGGGCTTTTCTATCTTACGGTCCTGACCGATCCAACCACAGGCGGAGTCACGGCAAGCTTTGCAATGGAAGGAGATATCATAATAGCTGAGCCCGGAGCAACGATAGGATTTGCAGGTGCCCGCGTTGTTGAGCAGACAACAAGGCAGCCTCTTCCAAAAGGATTCCAGACAGCTGAATCGATGCTGGACCATGGTTTTGTCGACGCGATTGTAAGCAGGGATGAAGAGAAGGAGATGATAAGGCTTCTTCTTGCGATGCACAGGAGAGAAGAGAATGAGCGCATATGACATCGTACGGATAGCCAGATCGGGAAGCCGTCCAACTGGCTCAGATTATGTGAAGAGCATCTTCTCCCCTTTTGTCGAGCTGCATGGAGACAGAAGATACGCAGATGATGCTGCTATCTTTGCAGGTATCGGCATGCTTGATGGCATGGCTGTGACAGCAATAGCAATAGACAAAGGCCATGATACAGAAGAACGCACAAAAAGGCATTTCGGAGCGCCAGAGCCAGAGGGATACAGGAAGGCTCTCCGCCTTATGAAGGAAGCTGCGAAGTTCCACCGCCCTATCGTCACATTTGTCGATACTTCCGGTGCATACTGCGGCATTGATGCAGAGGAAAGAGGCCAGGGAGAGGCAATTGCGGAGAATCTCTGGGAGATGATGGATCTTGATACCCCTATTCTTGCAATCCTCATAGGCGAAGGCGGAAGCGGAGGTGCTATTGCACTTGCAGCTTCTGACAGGGTCTGGATGCTTGAGAACTCGGTCTATTCGGTAATCTCGCCGGAAGGATGCGCAAGCATACTATGGAAAGATGCTGGGAAGGCAGCAGAAGCAGCAGAGGGCTTGAAGCTTACAGCACACGATGCCCTCTCATTGGGAATCGCTGAGGAGATAATCAGCGAAGATGGCCTTGGAGGCAAAGCGTTTTACAACAGACTCGGAGAGAAGATAAAGGCTGAACTTGACGCGCTTTGCTGTGAAAGCGAGCTGCTTCAGAAGCGCTATGACCGTTTCAGATCGTTCGGAAGGAAATACACGGAGAAGAGATGAGCATATATAAAGAATATGTAAAAGAGACTGTCGATGAGAATGGGTCTCTTGTTGATATTGAGATTAACTATCCTGATAACTTCAACTTCGGATATGATTGTCTGGACGTTATCGCATCAAGGACACCTGACAAAAGGGCTCTTGTCTGGTGCAATACTGAAAACGAAGAGCATATATTCTCATTTGAGGACATCAGAAGAGAAAGCAATAAAGTCGCAAACGTATTCCTGTCTTCTGGAGTAAAGAAGGGAGATAAGGTAATGGTTGTGCTCAAGAAGCACTACGAGTACTGGTTTGTCGCGATGGCACTGTGCAAGATCGGCGCTGTGATGATACCGGTGACGCATATGCTTACGGAAAATGATTTCAGATATCGTTTTTCCTGTGCCGAGCTGAAGGGAATAGTCGCAACACCGGATGAAGATGTTACAGATAACGTCGAGAAAGCACTCGCAGGAGCTTCATTCTCACCTATTCTATGGACGGTGCAGAGAACAAAGGGCAGCTGGAGGAATCTCTCGGAAGAGAAGGAAGCGCAGAGTGATAAGCTGGAAAGGATCAATACATCCGTAACAGATCCTATGCTCCTCTACTTTACATCCGGAACCACAGGATATCCAAAGGGAGTCATCCATGATCATTCATATCCATTTGCACATATAGTAACTGCAAAATACTGGCAGGGTGCATATGATGGAGGTCTGCACTTCACTGTTGCTGAGACAGGATGGGCGAAAGCATCATGGGGAAAGCTATACGGGCAATGGTTCGTCGGATCTGCTGTAATGGCTTTCGATTTCGATAATTTCGATCCAAAGCAGCTCGTTACGATCATCAATCGCTACGGTGTCACATCGTTCTGCGCACCACCTACGATCTATCGCTACCTTATGCGCAAGGGCACGCCTGATATGCCATCGCTCAAGCATGCATCCACTGCAGGTGAGTTCCTCTCACCCGATATCTTCAACAAGTTCACTGAGCGGACAGGGCTTGTCCTTCATGAAGGCTATGGGCAGACAGAGACAGCGCTCATTGCAGCTAACTTTGTCGGACAGAAAGCTGTTGATGGCTCAATGGGGCGTCCTTCTCCGCTTTATAGCGTAAAGCTTGTGCAGCAGGATGGTTCAGATACACCTCAGGGAGAGATTGGAGAGATCGTGCTTGTACCGAAGAATGGCAAGAAGCCACTTGGCGTATTTACAGGCTATCTCGATAACGATGAGCTTTATAGGAATGTCTGGAGAGGCGGTGTCTATCATACAGGAGACTCTGCATGGCAGGATGAAAATGGCGCGCTTTGGTTCCACGGCCGCTTTGATGACATAATCAAGAGCGGAGGATTCAGGATCGGGCCATATGAGATCGAGAATGTTCTGATCGAACACCCATCTGTATTTGAATGCTCAGTCGTAGGCATTCCCGATCCTGCAAGAGGTCAGGCCATAAAGGCATTCATCGTCCCAGCAAAAGGCATCGTACCATCAAAGGCTCTGGACAAGGAGATAAAGGACTACTGCAACTCACGTCTTGCTGAGTATAAGTGGATAAGGACCATAGAGTTCGTGGAAGAGATGCCTAAGACGATAAGCGGAAAGATAAGAAAAGCCGAACTAAGGAAGAAAGGCTGATTGTTACCGAGGGTGAAAAATCCCTCGGTTTTTCATTCAGCATGATCTTGTCATGAGAAGAGAAATGCCAGGATCATAACAGCAGCAACAGATACGGCCACAGCTGCGGCTATCAGGATAGCCTTTGTGAAACCATCATCCATAATACACTGAAAAAGGTCCTGCCAATAGAAGCAAGACCTTGTTGCAAGCTTTAGAACTGCCAGCCGAATCCAAGATGCGGAAGAGGTATCATGAGGTTCAGGCATTTGCCGAAGTTATCATCACCGAACTGACCAAGATCGAAGTTCACACCTGTTCCGACACGGACAAACATTGAAGAAGAGACATGGAAATCGAAATCGACTGTTGCAAAAAGCCCAAAGCCTACTCCACCGCTGCCGAATACGAACTTAGGACCAACTCCAACGATAAGGCTTGTGCTGTTGCTGATCCAATCCTGATAAGCATATCCAACACCAAGGCCAAACTCAACAGAGCTGCCTTCTGAGAAAGGATTCACCTTCACAAGCATTCCATGGCCTTCGCTGAAATCCATATCCAGCTCTGCATCGATATTGAACAGGAACTGAGTGCGGACATCGGAATTCGGTGTAGTCTGAGTAAACTCAAGCGATGCTGATGTCTGCTGTCCGACAACCGCCTTGAACTCAACAGCAAACAATGCCGCAGATGCTGCAAGCAGCATAACTGCCAATACTGCGATTTTCTTTTTCATAAAATCCTCCAGATAATCTGATTGTC
>CALXLI010000039.1 GCA_944389155.1 uncultured Spirochaetaceae bacterium
ATAATTGCCAATTACCAAACGTTCACCGAAGAATGGATAGTTGAAGAGAACGTTGTTCTTTTCCCAGCCCATGGGATCTTTCGAATCATCATAATAGGTGTAGTCACCGATGCTTATGTTCTCAGCCTGCACTATATTCTTGAGGAATACGGTCGTTCCATATTCATTAGGCATGATAGTTTTGCTATTAGGAATATCCATAGCGTGATTGTTGCATATGCTATAGTGCATCGTCTATAATAGTAAGTAGTGATCACAAAATCAGATGACATTCAGGATGTTAGATAATCATAGATATCCCTACGTACTGGCATTGCAATGACATAATGTATTTCAAAGGCGTCCTGATTATCTACTTTTACTGGAATCGCAGCACCTGTGGCGTTGATCTCTCCGAGGAAATAGAATTCCTTCCTTTCGTCTTCGCTGTTCTTCCTTACAAACAAGTAGATATGGTTATCTTTATCCTCTTCAGTGATCTTGTAGAAATGATTGTAATCCGATGAACCGATTTTCCTGGGCTTCTTTGATAGTGCGATAAGATTCTCCTCATCTATGAACCTATCCTGATACTGTATTGCTCCATCATCCTTCTCATAGTTTATGAATACAGGAAGGGTCTTTGTCTTCTTGTCATAGAAATAACCGCCGATGTTGAGTGCATTCATGTTCTTATCCCAGCAGAGCAGCCTGCAGACATCTTCATAAGTGTATTTCTCATAGAGGACAAAAGCTGTATCTTTGTATGGATTTTTATATCTTGTACGGTTTCTCCTCAGCCCATCTGTTATGATATCTTCAAGTATCTCTCTGAATGTATCATCCTCAAGCATTGATGCAAGTCGTTTTGATGGGTAGATTGATCCGCCTCGTATTTCTATAAGAGGAACATCTCCGTACTTCTTGCTGTCCTGTGACTTCAGAAATGACATATCGAGATTCGCGATCATGGAATCAAAGGTTTGTCCCATAGTTCTTTTCATATACTCTGAATCTTTCTCTGCAGCTTTTGATCCTTCGGAATAGCTATATAGGAGATCATTCAGAAGTGAGAGCTCTGCTCGCCGCTTACCATTCGAGAATTTCTCTGAAATATACTTGATGACAGTCTCTTCATCATCGTCCAGTTCTTTGTCGTACTCTTTGTCGATGCTTTTTACGAAGCTGTAATACGAACCTGATTTATCAACAAAGTTAAGCACATCTATAGCGTTCTCCTTGCTGAAATCAGAGATTGATGGAATCCTTCCGATCCTGCTTTTTAGCGAAAAATATTCCTTTTTAAGGAAATCCATCCGTGTCATATCGCTTGTATCTATATTCTTGTAGATCAGTTCCTTTGCTATTGGGTCAAAGTCCACAGTCGATGTTCCAGGCAGTACTGAAGATCCTTCTGTTATGTATTTTCTCAGATTGTCCTTGTCATATGTGTTATCACCAGAAAGTGCGACAGGAATCAGGAATGATTTCCTGTAATTGCCGATGAAGTCAATGGCAACAAGATACTCTTTCCCCTCTGCATTCTTCCTGAGTCCTCTTCCAAGCTGCTGTATGAAGATTATGGATGATTGGGTTGGGCGGAGCATTATTATCTGATTGACTTTTGGGATATCAATGCCTTCGTTGAAAGTATCAACTGTTATGATGAAATCCAATACGCTTTCATCATCCTTATCGCTTTGGAGCTGCTCTACATATTCCTCTCTTGTTTCGATGCTTGTAGCTCCTGTTACATAAGCTGACTGCCAATTGCGCTTATCGTTCTTCTTCCTTTTATTTATCTCCTCTGACAGGGAAATAGCTTCTTCCTGTCTTGAACAGAATATAAGGCCTTTTACCCGGTCTCCAGAAAAACCATAGAACTCCGATTTTTCAAGTATATTCCGGACTCTTTCATCTGTTGTAAGATTGCTGAAGCTTTCGTCTTCTCCAATAGGTTCTCCGTTGATTGTTATGTCTGATACCCCATAGTAATGGAAAGGGCATAGCAGCTGTCCTTCAAGGGCATCCTTCAGCCTTATATCGAGCGCAATATTGTAATCAAATAGCTTGTATATATTCTTTCCTTCTTCCTGACTGTCTGTCCTATCAGGAGTTGCTGACATTCCTAGCATGAACTTTGGCTTGAAATAATTCATTATCTTCCTGTAAGATTCGGCTCCGGCTCTATGCACTTCATCTATCACGATGTAATCAAAATAGTCAGGTGGGAACTTTGAGTATATCTCCTGCTTTGACATTGTGAGGTTTGTCGAGAATAAATACTTCTTATAATAGTCTTTATTATTCCCTGTTAAGAATCCTATATAATTTTCTATATTAGCACCAAGCACATCTTTGAAACTATCTGCGGCATCATGCAGTATCTGTTCCCTGTGAACGATGAACAGCATATGATCAGGGTTGAATGATCTTACATCGAACGCGGCAAGATATGTTTTGCCTGTTCCTGTTGCTGCTATCAGGAGCGCTTTGTCTTTTCCTGCATCACGCATTTTCTTCAGCGATAGAGCTGCAGCCTTCTGCATTGAATTGGGTTCAATGGTATATGTGCGTATTCTTGCTTCTTTTTCTGCGGTGCGTTGGATCTTCAGTGTTTTCTCATAGCTTTCTGTGTATGAAGATAGCCAGTCTTCTGTAATCTCATGAGCCGTATCCCATAGTTCTTCAAAGGCTTTTCTGAATTCATCATTCAGCTTTCCGCTTTCAAGGGAAGTTGTCCGAAGATTCCATTCTCTATTGGATTTCAATGCGCCTGCTGTGATGTTTGAACTTCCGATTATGACTGTATTCTTCTCCCCATCAAAGAAGAGATACCCCTTTGTATGGAAGGCTTCCTCTGTGACAACTCTTACGTTTATGTATGGGAATTCCAGCAGCTTTCTAAGTGCCTTTGGTTCTGTATAGTTAAGATAATCTGTTGTTATTATTCTTCCTTTTATCTTCTTCTGCCCGATATCTTTCAGAGTCTGTACAAGCATTGCCAGACCGCTCATGCGGATGAATGAGACAGATATAAGGAATTCTTCTGCAGAACTCAGTCCTTTCTTTATATAGGAGAGCATATCATTCTGCTCTGTTACCGAATTGTCTATTAGCGATGGACGTAGTGCCAGACTATGATTTATGGCTTTATCAACAAACGCAGCATTGGCCGCACTCTCAATCTCTTTTGCCAGATTATCCATGAATCCAGGATAGCAGCAAATTACGATTACAATAAAGATATTTTTGTTCTTCAAGTAATGGAGGCCCGTTGTTTGCATGGCCTCCTTGATTAGTATTTATTGTATGACAGAAATGAGGTTTTCAATTGTTGGCCGTTCCCAATTGGACGCCCAAAGCTCATCAAAGTGTTTCAGCATATCTATATAATATGCATCTGTTTTGAAGAAGTTTGAATAACTGGTTATTGCTTTGTTGTTTGCAATACTGTCATACAGTTTCCCTAATTGATAAATGATATATCCAAACAGATTCTTTAACCTGTCTTCTAAATCATCATTAGGATAATTGGTTATAAAATACCCTGTTATCAAGTTAAGATTTTTCAAATTAGGATCTTTGTAGTTTTGTATCTGTCCTATCGCCTTTAAGTGAGTATAGATAATTATGGAAAGTATGGCGAATTTTCCATTTCTTGAGATTGTAAGATCCTTAAGGAGTTTATTTTTCTCTTCTTCATCGGTGCTTTTGGTAATCTTTGCTGTTATTTCTTCCACATATGAATCCAATATTGCAGCTATGCGAACAAGATCAAACAAAGTATCTGTATCATATTTTCGTTTAAATACACTGTTGTAAAGCTCATTATTTGAAAATAGGGCTCTTTTTGAGTTACGAGCAGTTCCTGGTTTTTGCATTAGGCAAGAACAGATAAGTTGGCCTATGTATTCATTTGTTACCTTCTGCCATTTTTCATCATCTTTTCGTAATTTTGCTTTTTTACCTCTCTTGATCTCTACATATAGAGGAGGTTTATGATCATGACATCTTTTTTGTAATATGAGTTGTTCAGTAGCATTTGCTTTTATATCTCTTGGTTTTATCGGTTTTTGAGAATTTGTGGCTTCAGATATATTTCTGATGAAATCTTGATCATCATCAATTGTACCTGCAGCTGGTTTGATAACTTTGCAAACTAAGGCAAAGTCTGAATTCCCTTGTAGACACTTACTTATCTGTGTTGTTGTTTGAGCTCCGTTGATAATAGAAAAATTAGATAATTTTAAAGTTGTACCATCAAGATGGAATGATTCACAGCCTATAGTGATACCATTATTAAAAAACCAGAAATTATTTGGTTCGTATTTGATTGTATGAGCGATGCCATCATCGACACTTTTTTGTGCTATAAAATCTCTTAAATTGTATGAAAAGAGTTTTTCTCGATGCTTATCGAATAATTTCTTAAGAGAAGATGCGCTAATGTTTACAATTAGTCCGTTTTCTCCATATTTTAATGAAGACACGGTTTGCCTTTGCATCATATATATTTCCAATTTTCCAGAACCAATTAAATCATTTTGTGAATCTAACAATGTTTTCTTGTATTCAATATCTTCTTGGTCATAGAGCTTGAGCTGATAATCTTCAAAGTCATCTGATTTTGCAAACTCGTCAAACAGGTTCCGATCCTGCTCTGAAACAACGGTATTGGTGAATAGAACAATACAAAAGTTTGGATATTCATCTGTACAGTTGTCGTATGAATTCAAGTAAGCTTGGACTACTTTTTTAGATACTGTATTATTATAGGTATCTGTTTTTAATCGTTGTATTGTTCCTTTTGCTTTATAGAAAACATTTTTTATGTCATCAAAACTTAGAGATGCAGAAGACTTTCCCTGAATGAAAAAAACGGTATCTTCATTATTTAAGATAAAATCTATACCACCGTCATTAGGGCCATCGACAAAACCAATCTGTATAGCATCTTTTCGGATATCGCCATCATAGTAGAAGGCATCTACAGCTTCAATCGTAAATAAATATTCATCAGATAGTTTCCCTTGAGATATATCTAGAGATTCGCACATTAACTTGATTTCATCATGTCGCATTGAACTCATATCTTCCTCTTTTTATATGAATTAGATCATATGAGAATGGGGAGATCAAGGAATTGTTGTTATGAATTGACAGAGAACGCAAAAGGATGTTGAATATATTGCAAAATGAGGGGCTATAGCTCATCTGGTAGAGCGTCAGGTTCGCAATCTGAAAGTGGTGGGTTCGAGTCCCATTAGCTCCATTGATGCCTCATTCTGCATTGAATGGGGTTTTTCTTTTCGTTGTCGCATAGGTCGTAATGAGAGTTCCCGGCCAGGAGTTACATGCATGATTTCTGATTCTGTCCGGATATCTTCCTCTGTTCACTCCATGATATCCTGGGGCACTTAAAGTGTATATGAATTTAGATACACTATTTCAGAAAGCGTATACAGATTTCGATACACTTTTGCCAGCTGCGTTTGTTCTGATTTGATACTAAATTATCTTTAAGTCCGGAAAAGTCATTCATGAAGTGATTTTCATGGACTTGAAAGTCATTTGACATGAGCCTTGGCTCATGTACAGGAAAATAGAGCGAACTCTTTCTGAATGGAAAAGAACACAGCATAGAAAGCCTTTGTTGCGCTTATAAACCTACGACGGGAATATTCCCGTTTTCAGGCAGGAGATGGAAGCCTCCTTTTTGGCTTTTATATATTCCATCACGGACTCCGGAAATCGTGCAAAGAAGCCTACGGGATCGTTCTGTGCAAGCTTTCTTGTGTTCAGATCTTCAAGGTTCGCATAGCTGAAGTCAGGAAAGAGATTACGTACAGTCGTTGTCTTTCTGCATTGCCTTGGCCCATATATAGTAACTGAAGGGGAATCCTTCATTGACTGTATGATCTGGGGTTCAATCAGACGTTTGATCATATCAGGATCAGGATTGAATATCATGGAGATTTCTACCATCTGTCGAGATATTCATATTTTTTTGCAAGTGGTAGAATAGCGATTAAGGGAGAGCGGTATGAAGATCTGGAAAGCTATATTCAGTCCAACAGGCGGAACAGGGAAAACGACAGATATCATCAGCAAGGAGCTTGGTGCTGATGTTGAGAAGATAGATTTGACAGACGCTGTCTGTGATTTTGATTCCTTTGGATTCAATGGGAATGATGTTGTTATCATTGCAGTTCCTTCATTTGGAGGAAGGTGTCCAGATACAGCTGTTTCCAGGATTTCCGCTTTGCATGGCAATGGTGCAAGAGCGGTACTGGTTTGCGTGTATGGCAACAGAGCCTATGAAGATACACTTATAGAGCTCTGCGATACAGCAAAAGGTGCTGGCTTCTCGGTTGTTGCCGCGGTTTCTGCCATTGCTGAGCATTCTATTGTCCGTACAGTTGCAGCAGGTCGACCTGACGATGACGATAAGATAACGCTCAGGGAATTTGCTTCAAGGATCTCTGAGAAGCTTGCAAGTGGTTGTATAGGAGAGCCTTCTGTCCCCGGAAACAGGCCATATAAGAGCTGGGGAGGCTCTGGTATGGTACCTTCTGCAAACAATAAATGTACATCGTGCGGTATCTGTGCAGAGCATTGCCCCGTATCCGCAATTGATAAGGCAGATCCTGCAAAGACCGATAAGGATAGATGCATCTCGTGTATGCGTTGTCTGGAAATCTGCCCAAACGGTGCAAGAGAGCTGGATGAGGAGATGTTCCTTGCATCAAAGCGAAGACTTGAGGAAATCTGCCGTGAACGAAAGCTTCCAGAACTTTTCATGTGATGCAGCAGCTTGCAGGCTTTCTATATGTCATCCCTTGCTTTCATAATCACAGAAGATTCATTCATCCCTGATTACCTTCAGGGCAAGCTCAGTGAGGCAGATGAAGCTCTCAAGAAAGAGTTTGAGGATGATAAATATAAGGCATTGTACTTCCTTGCATTCAGAAAAGCTGATTCTGATACGCCTTCGCTTTCATTTCTTTCATCTCTTTCAATTTTCTTCGTTGATAACCTCCTCCGCACTCCATCATTGGAGATTGCCAGGGAAAAGGCATCGGTTGAGTACAGCCGCGATGATATAGAAAACCTGATTGAAAGTGCTCCATACATGATTGGCGGAGAGAATATAACAGGGGAGTGGATCATGCACCAGTGCATGGCACTTCTATCTGTATTCAGGGAAGAGATAGCCTCATTTGAAGGGACCGTTGATCTCTATTTCAGCAGCCTTCGGAAAGATCTTGTCATTCCTTCAAGAGTTTACTTCCATATGATTGAGTATCCTGGAGCGGATGCTGGATTTGCTTTCATGGCAACGTATTCGACAATCGATGATACTGGAGCCATAAGGCATTACCCTCTTAAGTATGCCAGATATGAATACAGGGATGACAAGGAAAAGCTCAGTGCGCTCATCGCTGCGATAAAGCTAGTGGCAAAGGATAGTGCATTCATCTCATCCCTTGTACAGTCCGGTGATATCTTCTTTCCGATCAGGCTTTCTGAAAGCGAAGCCTATACATTCCTGAAAGAGACAAGCCTGTATGAAAGCCATGGGATAATATGCCGCGTTCCTGCTTGGTGGAGGCAGCGGAAAGCATCTTCAATAGATGTCAGGGTTGAGAGCAAAAGCTATTTCTCACGCTCTGTGGTGCTATCGCTTGTGCCGGAGATGATCTATAACGGCATCAGGATAAGTGCTGCAGAGGCGAAGGAGCTCCTTGCGAAAAACGAAGGCCTGTATCTGTTCAAGGGACGATGGATTGAAGTTGACCATGATGCACTTCGCGCATTGCTTGCCGATTACGAAAAAGCAAAGGATAGCAGGGTAGATATCGCAACTGCGGTAAAGGCTGAGACTGGCATAGAAAAGATTGAAGGAATAACCACGGAACTTCATTTCAACTCATCGTCCTGGCTTTCAGCTGCCCTTAGTGCTGATTATGCAGTTCCAGATGGATTCAAGGGGACGCTCAGACCGTATCAGAAGGATGCGTTCCAGTGGCTTTGCTGCATGTCTGGGTTAGGGCTTGGAACATGCCTTGCTGATGATATGGGGCTTGGAAAGACCATCGAGATGCTGGCGTTCCTGCAGAAAGAGAAAGAAAGTGGAATGGAAAGCGTCCTTCTCATCGTGCCGCTCTCGCTTCTTGCGAACTGGGAGCATGAGATAAAGCGCTTTGCCCCGTCTCTTGATTATCTGATACTATACGGAAAGGATAAGGATTCTTCTGACTTTCCCTTTCTTACTATCTCGACTTATCAGATGGCTGCCAAGAATGAGAATGTATGTTCGAAGCTTTGGGATATCATAATACTTGATGAGGCCCAGGCAATCAAAAATGCGGGAACAAAGCAGACAAAGAGCATAAAAGCATTGAAGAAGAAGCTTGGGATAGCAATGACAGGCACTCCTATAGAGAACAACCTGATGAATCTTCATTCCATCCTTGATTTCATGAATCCAGGGCTTTTCGGAAGTGCTGATGCGTTCAGGAAGCTTGCAAAGAGCAGTGAGATGGGTAAGTATGCAAAGCTCCGAAGGGCTATTTCGCCATTCATGCTGCGCCGTCTGAAGACTGATAGGTCAATCATCTCGGATCTGCCGGAGAAGATTGAGAACAACATAATGGTATCGCTGACAAAGGAACAGATAGTCCTATACAGAGAAGAGGTCAGGAAGCTTGAGAATGGATTCTCCACCGCTCTTGGTGCATTTGAGGGCAAGTCAATGATCCTTCGTACGCTACTTCGCCTGAAGCAGATATGCAATCATCCATCACAGTACACGGGAGATGGCGGCTTTGAGGAGAAAAGAAGCGGCAAGCTCATGGCGCTTCGGGAAATTGCGGAAACACTTGCCGAGAAAAGGGAAAGCGTTTTGGTCTTCACGCAGTTTAGGGAAATCATTCCTTATCTTGATGATTTCCTCTTCGGCATTTTCGGAAAGCGAGGACTCACCATAAGCGGAGAAGATAGCGCTGCAAAGCGTAAGGGATGCGTGGATGAGTTCCAAAGCGGTGGTGTTCCATACATGGTTCTCTCACTTCGTGCAGCTGGTGTCGGCCTTAATCTTACAGAAGCTTCCACTGTTGTCCATTTTGATCGCTGGTGGAATCCAGCTGTTGAAGATCAGGCCACAGACAGGGCTTTCAGGATAGGGCAGAAGAAGAACGTCACTGTCTATAGATTCGTTTCATCGGACACTATCGAGGAGAGGATAGATGAGATGCTTTCTGACAAAAGAACGTTGGCGGCATCTGTGATAGGGAATGGAAGCGAAAGCATAATATCGAAACTGACTCCAGATGAGATCATTCGGGCAATGCGTTTTTCAGGGGATGCGCCATGAATCCAGTAATCATTACAGGACGGAATATAGCGAATACATGGTGGGGAAGGAAATGGTGCAGCAATATCGAGAGCTTTGCTGATTGGTCGAATAGGCTGCCCCGTGGACGTTCATATTGCCGTGGCGGGTATATTGAGGATCTTGATGCAGAGCATTTTGGGAGCGTAAGGGCGTTTGTTTCAGGTTCCCATGCTTTTCCTTACCGTGTTACCGTTCAGATTGCACCTCTCGGTGTGGATGAATATCTGTCTCTTCTGGATAGGTGCAGAAATAGATTCGAAAACGTTGCCGAGCTTTTGGAAGGATGCTTTCCTGCAGGGCTTGAGGATATGTTCGAGAGTGTTCTCTTTCCCAAGCGTTCTGAAATACGCTATTCGTGCTCATGTCCCGATTGGGCATCGTTATGCAAGCATGTCGCAGCTGTGCTGTATGGCATAGGAAGTCGCCTTGATACAGATCCAGGACTTATCTTTTCTCTCCGTGGAATAGATCTTGAACTGTTCCTTGACCGTATTGTTGACAGCGAAGCCGATAGCCTTTGGCTGAAAGCTGGGGGAGTGCATGACACTTCGCGCATAATCCCGGATGATGAGCTGCCATCTCTTTTCGGTGTTGATGAGATGCCAATCCCTGAAGCTGCAGCGGAAAGTTCCGTAACGCATAGGGGAAGGGGATCAGCGCTCCGCCTCGACCGACAGACATTCATATATTCCGATAGGAACTATACCGCTTCAGTATTCAAAAAGGATGGACGTTTTATCCTGACAAGCGGGGCAAGGGTCTCTTCTGTGACAAAAAGAGGTTGCCCGGATAGGGTTGCGGCAATGAGGGAGAAGGCTTGTGTGGGAGGAAGCCGGCTGTATACGCTCAAGGAGATGCTGCGATTTGATAACATCGAAGACGTTACGGCTTTTATCAATGGAACAGATGCTCCGATATCCCCATGGAGGACAGTGTTTGGCGTTTCATACGAAGATACAGTCAGAATGCAGGCTTATCTTGATGAGAGAGATTGATACGCTGCTCTTCGATTGCTCTCATGATCATGGCGACAACGTCATCTATGTCATTCCTGATTTCGTGTTCCCAGATTCTTATTACTTTATATCCCATAGCAGAAAGGATATGGTTGGTCTCCTCATCCTTCGCGATGTTCCTCTCGATCTTTGGAATCCAGTACTCTCTACGTGATTTGATTGCATCCTTCCTGTTCTCCCAGTCATAGCCATGCCAGAAGTCCCCATCGCAGAATATAGCTATCCTGTATTTCTTTATAGAGATATCCGGATGTCCGAAAACAGAAGATGAATTCTTCCTGAATCTTATGCCCTTATGCCAAAGGGCTCTGGAAAGAGCTCTCTCGATTGAGGTGTTCTTCCCTTTGATCCGTGACATGCAATAGCTTCTCTGGCTTTCAGTCAATCTATCATCAGATGAAGGATTTCTATATCAGTCTCCTTCATTCCCTCCTTTCCGACTTTTCCGAATGTCTCTATTGTCTTCTCGATATTCTCTTTCACGAGGCCTTCCCCGTTCTCGAAGGCCTTCTGTTCCTCTGCAAGCTCGAAGCCAAGGATTGCTGCTTCCAGTGCTGATGATATCTTTGCTGCGCACGATGGCTTTGCTCCATCGCAGACTATGCCGCCGACAGATGCGAGCGTATTTGATATTGAGTCTGCAATGACTTTATCGTCTGTTCCGGATATGAAGGCAATCCCTGCAGCAGCTCCAGCTGCAGCGCTTACCGCACCGCAGTATGCGGAAAGCGGCCCTATATATCTTTTCTGATGTATTGCTATCAGATTTGAGACGGCGAGTGCGCGCAGGATCTCTTCCTCTGTCCTTGAGAGTGCCTTGCCATATTCGATTACCGGAAGCGATACGGTCAGTCCCTGATTGCCGCTGCCTGAGTTGATAACAACAGGAAGGGAGCATCCTGACATCCTTGCATCAGACCCTGCGGCGGCTTTTGCCCTTGCACGTATCCTGACATCATTTCTGTCATAACGCTTCAGAAGCGTGCGTCCGACAGTAGCTCCATACTCATCCTCAAGCCCAGCCTCTGCTATCCTCTCGTTTATCCTCCATTGCTCTCTGAGCACATCCTTGACGGCGCTTAGGTCACCATTCCTTCCATAGTCTATTATATTCTCAACGGAAAGATGCTTCTTGGCCTCATCTTCCTTGCTTTCTGTTCCTTGTGCGTTCCTTGATGATAAAACCTTCCCGTTTTTCTTCAGAGAGCATATCTCATTATGGCAATCGATGATTGTCGCCTCTGCGCTTTCCTGTCCGTATTCAGCTTTCACGGAGATATACAATCCAGGAACACCTTCCGCGAGGGCAGTTGAGCAGACAGATGCTGAAAGAAGCTTCCTTGTTTTCTCTATATCCTCATCTGTGACAGTTGAAAGTACCTCAAGTGCTTTATTCTCATCTCCACCTATCGCGCCTAGCAGAGCGGCTGCCTCAATCCCTTTCATTCCCTTTGAGTTCGGGACTGTAACACCTTTCACGTTCTTTACGATATTCCCGCTGCACTCTACAGTGATCCTTTCTGGCATGCGGCCAAGTGCCGCTCTTGCGGTTGCAGCTGCAAAGGCTATGGCAATCGGCTCCGTGCAGCCGAGTGCGGGCTTCAGCTCGTTTATGAGTATGCTGTCATAAATAGAGAAAAGTTCCTTATCCATTGGTTTATTCTAACATTGCTTTCCTGATACGTGTAGCCAGCATTCGGTATAAAATTTGGACAGTTTGTTGAATTTTGAATTTATTGAGTACTTTATATTGACAAAATAAGCAATGTGTGCGGTAATTCATATGGATTCTGTGGAATAGCAGAATCTGAACGAGAGGATTGACCAACGGGATCATGCTAAGCGAATCCCCCCTGATGACCTAGCTGAGCGCACACCTACCCCGGTCGGTCCTCTCCTTTTTTTGTGCACTCAGACAGTAAGGTTCTTCGTGGTTCTTCTAAGTTCTCTTCTTGAGCAAAGCTGTACGTTCTCAACGGATCTTCCGCCGGTGAACTGATGTATTGCACATTCTGCTTCTTCCCGGCCTTTTCCATCCTTATATGGCATGAAGCCGTGCATTGCACCTTTGCAGACGAGTGCGTTGGCTTTCGTGCCAGCTTCATTGAGCGCTGCTGCGTATAGCACTCCATCATCTGATAGGGGATCGATCTCCGCAGAGATTATGAGAGCTGGAGGAAGACGGGAAAGATCCTGTGCAAGAAGAGGTGAGAACATCGGAGATAGGATGTCCTTTGGTTCTCTGGCATAGTTCTTCACATAGAATGAGAGCATGTTCTCGTTGAGCATTGGACTATCCCTATACTGTGTCATGGAGTTTGTTCTCAGCCTGCAGTCAGTAATAGGGTATAAAAGGATCTGCCCTGCAAGCTGAGGGCCTTTCCTGTCTCTTGCCAGCATTGCTGTGACAGCTGCCAGAGCTCCTCCTGCGCTATCTCCCGCGATGAATATCCTATCTGGATCTACTTTCCAGTATCGGACTCCCTCATATGCCCATAGAAGAGCGTCATAGCAATCCTCAACAGCTGTAGGGAACTTGAACTTAGGGGATAGCCTGTAGTCGATGAGGAGTATCGAGGACTCGGTTACATCAGCAAGATGACGCAGGAATATTGAATAGAAATCCATATTCCCGAACACCCAGCCACCGCCGTGGCAGAAAACCATGAGCGGGGTAAGGCCTGAAAGCTCAGCAACCCTTGGGTTTGAGAAATAATATCCTGTGACAGCACCTCCTGATACAGGAATGACGAATGTTGATGTTGATATATGTTTTGATGGACATAGGTAACGCTTCTCTTCACGTCGCGTTATGCTCATCTTGTTTATATTGTCTATCAGGTCATCGGTAAGAGATTCCGGAGCACGGGCCTGAAGCCTGCTCGATAGCTCAATCATCTTCTTATCGTGCCTTGTAAGCTTGTATTCAGCCATAAGGTTATCGTATACGCCATTTGCTCTAAGGGCAAGCAAAACGCTTATGTTCTTACTGCTCCTTTATCAAGTATTCTGTTTCTGGTCAGCATGAATGCTGTGAATGCAGAGATAGCGGAAACGGAATCCGCAATTGACTCAGCCAGGAAAACCCCTTCAGCACCAAGCACAGTCGATGAAAGTATGTACACAAGAGGTATGAGGAGTATTACCTTCCTGAAACATGCGAAGAATAATGATATCCCAGCCTGTCCAAGTCCCACGAATGTATTCTGGCTTGCTGTCTGGAAGCCGAATATCATGAAGCCTGTGATATAGAACTTCATCATAGGAACAGTGAAATCAACAAGTGCGCTCGATGATGTGAATATGGATATGAAGGCTCTTGGGAATATGTTGCAGAGAAGCGACACTGCTGCTGTATATATCAGCGCTATCGCAAGGGCTGCCCTGAATGCCTGCAGCACCCTGTCTTTCCTTCCTGCTCCGAAGTTGTAGCTGATTATCGGCACCAATGCCTGGTTCATTCCATTTACAGGCATCATCGCGAAGTTCAGTATTGAGGAAAGTATTGTCATTGCCCCGACAGCCATATCCCCGGAAATGCTTTGCAGCCTTGATGTGAATACAAATGAAATCGCGGCTTCTGTGATTCCCATGGTGAAAGGGGAGAGGCCAAGGGAGAGTATAGGGCGGAGCGCGCTTTGCGTGAAGCTCCTTGGCGAGAATGAAAGATGCAGAGAGCTTTTCCTTCCTGTCAGGAAGAGAACAACATATAGCGCTGAAGCACCTTGTGAGATGACTGTTGCAGCAGCAGCTCCGCCTGCCCCCATGCCGAATAGGAATATGAAGACAGGATCGAGGACGATGTTCAGTACAGCTCCTATCACGACTGTCATCATGCTTAGCATTGTGTTGCCCTGCATTGAGATGAATGGATTAAGGCCAAGTGTCAGCAGTACAAAGGGAGTGCCCAGCAGATAGATGGTCAGATATTCATTGCCATATACTATTGTTCTGTCAGATGCTCCAAATAGATATAGGAGGGGGACTTTGAACATATAGAAGAATGCCATGAGCGCAAATGATAGGATGAGGAGCGAGATAGCGCTTGTTGAGAGTATCTGCTCTGCACGTTTCCTGTTTCCTTGTCCCATGCATGTTGCGGCACGTGGCGCACCGCCGTTTCCGATAAGGGATGAGAATGCAGATATGATCAGGATTACAGAATATGTAAGCCCCACGCCTGTCAGTGTTTCAGCTCCGCTTTCCGCAATATGTCCGAGGAATACCCTGTCAACCAGATTGTACATTCCGTTGACTATCTGAGCGATGACGAGCGGCAAGGCCATGGTTCGCAGCAGCTTTGGTATCCTCATCGTTCCAAGATCTTCCTGGTTCATGTTATCTCCACCTGTATATATACTCCAAATAGCTGAATTGATGAATATTGGGAGTGAAATTGCACGGTTTGTCATCAGATGATGCATTTTTGTGGATTATATGAAGTTTTGGCAGTACAATTGCGCTGTGAAGAGAATCAAGGAAGGGCGGAGGATCAAGACACTTTCCCCGTATAACATGATCATTCCATATATCATGGTCCATCGCCATGACAGCCAGAACTCAATCAGGACATTCGCAGAGGTATCTGGAGCAGAAGAGCTCGTGCGGAAGATGCGTGCAGATGGCTACGATTCGATTGGCATGATGCATGTGATAATCGCAGCATATATCCGCGCAATAAGCCAAAGACCCGGTGTAAACAGATTCATCAGGGGGCAGAAGATATGGGCGCGCAATGGAATTGTCGTGAACCTTGTCGCAAAAACGAAGATGAAGCTCAATGCTGATGATACGACGCTCAAGCTTGTCTTTTCTCCGAGCGATACGATCATAGATGTCTACAGGAAGTTCAACGAAGCATATAGCAGGATACAGATCGGAGGCGAAGGCGGCGGTGATAAGGCTGCGAGGATTGTCTGCTATATTCCAGGCATATTCAAGAAGCTTGCTATCGGAACTCTTCGCTTCCTGGATTATTTCGGGCTCCTGCCACGGGCTGTTGTGAACGCATCTCCATTCCATGGTTCGCTGTTCATCACGAACATGGCATCGCTGAACATTCCGCCAATAGTCCATCATCTGTATAATTTCGGCAATGTGCCTGTCTTTATCGCATTTGGCGCCAAGCGTTATGAGATAGTGCTTGATGACGAGGGCAACGCTTCGAAGAAACGTGTGATAGATTTCGTCGCCAATCTTGACGAGAGGATCTGCGATGGATTCTATTATGCTTCTGCCATGAAGCTTTTCATAAAGTATTTCAAGGATCCCGAAGAGCTTCTTTATCCGCCAGAAAGCGTTGTTGATGATATTCCTTAATAAGGAAAAACCGCAAAACATATACTTTCAGCCTTTTCAATCACCCCTCTCTTCGTGCTATTGTCCTGATAATCAGGAGAGTGTTTATATGAGTGAGAAATGGAAAAAGGCAACGCTATGCGTTCAAGGTGGATATGAAGCACATAATGGAGGACCAAGGGTTCTTCCTATTTATCAGAGCACAACTTACAAGTACGACTCCTCAGAGGAGCTTGCCAAGCTCTTCGATCTGGATGTTGATGGACATATGTACACGAGGATATCTAATCCGACGGTTTCCGCTGTTGAGAAGAAGATAGCTGATCTTGAGGGTGGCGTAGGGGCGATGATGACATCATCCGGTCAGGCTGCATCTCTTATCTCTGTCCTTAACATAGCATCTGAGGGTGATAATTTCCTGATGATGGGGAATCTCTATGGAGGTACGACAAACCTCTTTCTGGTGACGATGAAGAGAATGGGAATCGAAGCCCGTGTGATAAACGAGGCCATGAGCGATGAAGAGATTCTATCGCATATTGATTCACGTACCCGTCTCATATTCGGAGAGACGATTGCCAATCCATCTCTGGAGGTCTTTGATTTTGACCGTTTCGTGCCGCTTGCGCATAAAGCAGGGCTTCCGCTTGTGATAGACAATACATTTGCCACTCCTATACTCTGCAACCCTATTGCTCTTGGCGCTGATATCGTAGTGCATTCAACGACAAAGTACATGGATGGACACGCGATGGTTGTCGGTGGCGTGATTGTAGACAGCGGCAATTTTGATTGGGAGAAGGATGGAAGATACCCAGAGCTGACAGAACCAGATGAATCCTATCATGGTGTCATATATACAAAGCAGTTTGGACGAGCTGCATATATAACAAAAGCAAGGACCCAGCTTATGAGGGACCTTGGGTCAACACCCCAGCCAATGGCTGCATTCCTTCTGAATATCGGGCTTGAGACACTTGACCTGCGAATCAGGAAACACAGCGAGAATGCGCTGCGGGTCGCAAGCTATCTTTCAACACGCACTGATCTGATAGAGAGTGTCAGCTATCCGGGCCTTGAGTCCTCTCCGGAGCATGATAAGGCTATGAAATACCTGGAGGGAGGAATGGCTTCCGGTGTTGTATCCTTTTCCATGAAGGGCGGGAGAGAGAGCGCGATGAAGTTCATGGATTCCCTGAAGATGGCTGCGATAGTCGTGCATGTTGCAGATGCCCGTACATGTGTCCTCAATCCTGCATCTACAACGCATCGTCAGCTTTCGGATGAGATGCTCAGGGAAGCGGGCATAGATCCTGGCTTTGTAAGGCTCTCTGTTGGCATAGAGGATGTTGATGATATCCTTTGCGATATCAAGGAGGCTCTGGATAAATGCCTATAAAGATACCTGATAAGCTACCTGCCAAGGAGGTGCTTGAGAGCGAGAATATATTCGTCATGACTGAAAAGAGGGCTCTGTCTCAGGATATGAGGCCTCTCAGGATAGCGCTTCTGAATCTGATGCCTACGAAGATAGCTACAGAAACTCAGCTTTCCAGGCTTCTTGGCAATACGCCTCTTCAGGTTGAGCTGACCCTTGTTCAGGTAGAAAGCCATGTATCCAGGAATACATCGCCGGAGCATATGCTTTCGTTCTATCGTACCTTCAGGGATATAGAGAACGAGAACTTCGATGGCATGGTGATAACAGGAGCGCCTGTCGAGAAGCTTGAATACGAGGAAGTTGAGTATTGGGAAGAGCTTAAGAGGATAATGGAATGGTCAAAGACGCATGTGCATTCAACATTCCATATATGCTGGGCATCACAGGCAGCGCTTTACTATCATTTCGGGATAAGGAAGACGATGCTTCCAGAAAAGCTGTTTGGAGTCTTCCCTCACCGTGTGGTTTATCGCAATCCTGTGCTTCTCCGTGGGTTTGATGATGTGTTCTACGTGCCCCATTCGCGTTATACGACATGTACTGTCGATGATATGATGGCGGAGAAAAGGCTGAAGATACTTGCAGCATCTGAGGAGGCTGGGGTATATGCCGCAATGACGAAGGATGGCCGTCAGATATTCATATCAGGGCATAGCGAATATGACCGCGATACGCTCAAGCTGGAGTATCTCAGGGATATTTCGCAGGGGCTTTCAACGCCTGTGCCTAAGAATTACTTCCCCGATGATGATCCGGAGGCCGTTCCTTTCATGAGATGGCGCAGCCATGCGAACCTGCTGTATTCAAACTGGCTTAACTACTTTGTCTACCAGACAACACCTTATGATATTTCCGAAATCCATTGATATGCATAAAAATTTAAATATTTATGCATAAACAGTAGTAATAATCCATTATATGTGTATAATTATGCCATATTTTGGAGGAAAAAATGATAAAAGCGGCTGTTTTGGGTGCTACAGGATATGCAGGTGCAGAGCTTGTAAGACTGCTCTCATCCCATCCTGATGTAGAGATGACGTACCTTGCATCGCACTCATATGCAGGTAAGAAATTCTCTGATATATATCCCGGTCTTCGCTCTGTTGTCGATATCGTGCTTTCAGAAGATGATATCAATGCAGCGGCGGATGCTGCGGATGTGGTATTCCTTGCACTTCCTGCAGGTCTTGCTGCGAAGACTGTGACTGCAGGTATACTTGCAAAGACAAAGATAATCGATCTTGGTGCTGATTTCCGTCTTCATGATAAGAATGTATATGAGCAGTGGTATAAGAAGGAACACAATGCCGAAGATCTTCTGAAAGAAGCTGTCTACGGACTTCCTGAGATACACAGGAAGGATATTGCAGGGAAACGTCTTGTCGCAAACCCAGGCTGCTATACAACATGCTCGATACTTACACTCTATCCCCTTGTGAAGAATAACCTTATAGATGTGGACATGATCGTCATAGATGCTGCATCTGGAACTACAGGTGCAGGAAGGGGGGAGAAGGTCACATCGCTTTTCTGTGAGGTTGATGAGAGCATCAAGGCATACGGTGTAACAGACCATAGGCATACTCCGGAGATAGAGCAGGAGCTTTCACAGGCCGCGGGGCATCCTCTTCTTGTTCAGTTCACGCCTCATCTTGTTCCGATGAACAGGGGTATCCTTGCAACGTGCTATGCGAAGCTGAAGGATGGCGTTGAAGAGATTGATGTTGAAAAGGCGTATTCCATGTATGAGGGAGAGAAGTTCATACGTCTTGTCCCGACTCCTCCTGAGACTCGCTATGTCAAAGGCTCGAATACCGTTGATATAGGTTATAGGATAGACCCTAGGACAAGGAATATCGTTGCGATGGGTGCTTTGGATAATCTTGTGAAGGGAGCGGCTGGACAGGCTGTGCAGAACATGAATATCCTCTTCTCCCTTGATGAGGCTGAAGGGCTTAGCGTCTCTTCCGCTTCCACTTATTGATTGAGGTATATATGACAGTGATAAATGATGGTGGGATAACATCCCCGAAAGGTTTCAAGGCGGCAGGTGTCCATGCAGGACTGAAGAAGGTGAAGAAGGATATGGCCATGGTTGTATCCGATGTTCTTGCTGTAAGCGCTGCGGCGTTCACTACAAACAAAGTCAAGGCCGCTCCTGTTATCTGGGATATGGATATACTCAGGAAGGGCAAGGCCCAGGCCATAGTTGTCAACAGCGGAAATGCAAATGCCTGCACCGGTGAGAAGGGGCTTGCTGATGCTGAAGAGACAGCTCTTTACTGTGCTGGAAAGCTTGGAATTGATGAAAACGCTGTGTTTGTATCATCGACTGGTGTGATAGGCGTTCCTCTTGATATGAGTAAGATAAAGAGCGGCATAGATGCTCTTGTTCCTTCTCTTTCATATGATGATAAGAATGCTGCTGAGGCAATACTCACAACAGATACTTTCAGGAAGGAGGTAGCTGTCACTGTTGATATTGGCGGAGTTGCCGTGACTATAGGCGGAATGGCAAAAGGTTCTGGGATGATCCATCCTAATATGGCAACGATGCTCTCTTATATAACGACAGATGCTGCGATAGAGCAGAGCGCGCTGCAGAATCTTATGGGAAATACCGTTGAGGATACATTCAATATGATTTCTGTCGATGGTGATACCTCCACAAATGACAGTGTCATTGTCCTGGCAAACGGCATGGCAGGAAATGCCATGATGACAGAGGGTAGTGTTCCTGAGGCTTTCGAGGAAGCCTTCCGCTTTGTCCTTGGTGAGCTTGCGAAGGATATCGTGAAAGATGGAGAGGGTGCTGGCCGCTTTATAGAGATGAACGTTGCCGGTGCGCTCACGAAGAAGGATGCGAAGACGCTTGCGCGTTCTGTAATCTCATCATCGCTTGTCAAAGCTGCATTCTTCGGTGCAGATGCCAACTGGGGAAGGATACTCTGCGCTATGGGATATTCCGGTGCGGATTTTGAGCCATCGCTGGTCGATCTTTCGTTCTCTTCTCCCGCTGGTGAGCTTTGCGTTGTGAAAAGCGGTGAGCCTATAGCCTTCGATGAGGATAAGGCTAAGAAGATTCTCTCAGAGAAAGAGGTAAGCGTTCTTGCTGATTGCCATCAGGGGGATGCGAGCGCAACAGCCTGGGGCTGCGATCTTACATATGATTATGTGAAGATCAATGGGGATTATAGGAGCTGATATGTACGAAAGTGAGAGAGCAAAGGCGGATGTTCTGATTGAAGCTATTCCTTATATAAGGAAATTCGCAGGTTCGATAGTTGTTGTCAAATACGGTGGGTCTGCGATGATTGATGAGAAGCTGAAGAAATCCGTAATCAAGGATATAGCGCTGCTCAAGTATATCGGACTCAAGCCCATCGTTGTGCATGGAGGCGGAAAGGAAATCACATCACTTCTTGATAAGCTCGGGAAGAAGACTGAGTTCATTGATGGCCTCAGGGTTACTGATAGCGAGACTGCAGCAGTTGCCGAGATGGTCCTATCCGGCTCTATCGGAAAGAGCCTTGTTGAGAATCTGCAGGCGGTTGGAGTTGAGGCTTGCGGCATAAACGGAAAGGACGGACATACGCTGCAGGCTAGGAAGAAGGTTTATCCAAATGGCCTTGACCTTGGATTTGTCGGTGAGATAGAGAATGTCGACACATCGCTTATCGAGACGCTCATACATTCAGGCTATGTCCCTGTGATAAGCCCTGTCGGTGTTGACTCGTTTTCACAGACGTACAATATAAATGCTGACTATGCGGCATCGGCTATTGCGGGAGCGCTGAATGCGCAGAAGCTTGTATTCCTGACTGATGTGGAAGGAATACTTAAGGATAAGGACGATCCATCATCGATCATAAGGCGTATGAATGCTGCGGAGGCAAATGCGCTCATTGCTGATGGAACGATAAAAGGCGGGATGATCCCTAAAGTCGAGTGCTGCCTGGATGCTCTTGAGAAGGGTGTTAAGTCAGTGCATGTCCTCGATGGACGTCTGCCGCATTCAATGCTTCTTGAGATCTTCACTGTAAGTGGTATCGGAACGATGGTCACATCGGAGGAATACAATGTCAAATAACGTAACTGTAAGGCTTGGAAAAGAGAATTATATGTCAAATTACTCTCAGTTCCCCATCTCTATAAAGAGCGGCAAGGGAATTGTACTCACTGATGAGGATGGGAAGGAGTATCTTGATTTTGTTGCCGGCATTGCTGTGAATGCCCTTGGATATGGTGATGAGGATGAGAAGAAAGCTCTTCTTTCGGTGATTGAGAGCGGGGTGCTTCACACATCAAATCTTTATTACAACAGCCATGCGGTAAATGCAGCAGCAGCGCTGAATAAGATTGCAGATTCAAAGGAGGTCTTCTTCTGCAACAGCGGGGCAGAGGCAAATGAAGCAGCGCTGAAGATGGCAAGGAAGAGAGGCTCTGAGAAAGGGAAGAGCACTATAATATCATTCTCCCATTCATTCCATGGCCGCACATACGGGGCTGTGACTGTAACAGGACAGGACAAATATCATAAGGGCTTTGCTCCGATGCTTCCTGGCGTTGTCTATGCTGAGTACAACAACATAGATTCAGTGAAGTCTCTCCTTGATGACAATACAGCTGCTGTCATCGTAGAGCCTATGCAGGGGGAAGGTGGGATAATCCCAGCAGATCAAGAGTTCCTATCGTCCCTTCGCACTCTATGCGATAGCTATGATGCTCTCCTGATATTCGATGAGGTTCAATGCGGCATGGGAAGGACTGGAAAGCCGTTCTGCTTCCAGAATTACGGTATCCAGCCAGATATCCTTACGCTTGCAAAGGCTCTTGGAGGCGGGCTTCCGATGGGTGCGACCCTTGCGTTTGAGAAGGCAAAAGGAATATTCACCCCAGGTGACCATGCGGCAACATTTGGAGGCAACGTGGCAGCTGCAGCACTTGCTGAGGTTGTGCTAGCAAAGCTTCCAGGGCTTTCCGCTGAAGTCGCGAGGAAAGGCGTGTATCTTCATGAGAAGCTTGTGGATATCGTGCTGAAGCATCCTGACAAGGCAAAAGAGGCAAGGGGAATGGGGTTCATGCAGGGGCTTGATCTGAAGATCCCTCCACGTGATGTTATCTCAAAATGCATGGAGAAGGGGCTTCTTGTCTGCTCTGCAGGCTATACTGTGCTGCGCTTTGTTCCACCGCTCATCGCCACAGAAGATGATATCGACAAAGCTGTATCGATAGTGGATGCAGCGCTATCTGAACTTTGAGGTAACGTGGCTCAGATTTCTGGGCCGCTTTACATATTATCGTTTTTGACAGTTCATTCTTTTGGGTTGAATAGTTACATTTCATGGTATGAAAACAGCCTTTGTTGACGTCGGTGGCGGCATGAGAGCTGTCTACGGCGCTGGAATATATGACTATCTGATGGATAATGACCTTTATCCTTTCGATCTTTGCTTGGGGGTATCTGCAGGAGCTGCTGATATGGCAACATATATGGCGAGGCAGAGAGGAAGAGTTCTCAGGTTCTATACGATCTATCCGAAGAGGAAGGAGTATATGGGACTCTGGCCTCTTCTTCGCCATGGTACATTCATGAATCTCAGATACATCTATGAAGATCTATC
>CALXLI010000040.1 GCA_944389155.1 uncultured Spirochaetaceae bacterium
AACAGTTCCCGAATATACCTCAGCAGTCTATCAGGCAATCATAGCACAAACATGCAAATCTTATAAGATTATAACAAATATTCTTATTTTGGAATAATCATTATTGTTTATTTTTTTACAATATGAAAAGGAAAAGTCCAACCTCTCAGGCTGGCCCCAATATCATTCAATGATAATCGATATCGAATGCGATCTTTTTCCGCCTGGACTCAGGGTGAGGAAATCATTCCGCTTTTCTATATCAACTATCGTACCTGTACGCCCGGGGAGCGTGTACCAAGGCTCTATGCAGAGGAATGGAGTATCTGGAGCGTATGTCTGCCAAAGGCCAAGATAAGGTGTATCGTAAAGGACTCTGACATTCCTGCTCCCTTTCAGGGAAGAAAGCACAGCCTCACCTCCTGTCTCGGTAAGCACGATAGCATCATCCTTGAAGATCTCAGCTGATAGATGGATTGTCTTTCCATCCACTTCATCAGCGCTCTCATCATACCCCGCCTCAAGACGATCTTCCGCAAAAGCCCTCTTTTCCGCTTTAGCGATATAAGGGAACGTCACGCTGTAATCATCAAGCGAAAGCCCCTTATCCAAGGGGATTGCGAACCCTGGATGGAAACCAAGGCCATATAGCATAACATCGTTTCCTGTGTTCAGGACCTCGACAGTCTCCTTGAGAACATTGCCATCAGCGCTGTACGTAACAAGCAGGGTGAAATCGAAAGGATAGATGCTCTTTGTCTCTCCGTTCGATGAAAGGGAGAACGTAACTGAGTTCCCTGTATTTGATGCAACGCTGAAATGAGAAGATAAGGCAAAGCCATGCTTTGTCATCTCATAGCTTCTGCCTTTGTATATGTACCTCTGCTCATTCATCCTTCCGACAAACGGAAAGAGAAGAGGGGCATGCCTCTGCCAATGCGCCTCATCACCCTGCCAAAGGTACTCTGCTCCATCCTTCCTTATGCTTCTGAGCTCAGCTCCGCTCTCGCTTATCTCTATTTCAAGACATTCGCTTTTGATTCTTTCCATTGTTATCCCTCATTGTAATCAGGTCGAAGCGATACGGCATCCCTGAGGTATACCATCCTAGGCTCCTTCCCACGTGCGTGATTGATTGTGATGAGCACGCGTATTGCATGCCGGAGCCCGCCTGAGATATCAGCCTCCTGTACACAGAAGAGAGGAACCTTGACACAGTATCCTGCCTTTCTGCATGCAGCTGCTGCATTGCGTGTCCTTATATCATGGGTCTGGGAGAATATGACAGAGGCTATATCATCATCCGTTATCCCGTTCTCACGGTATAGAGCCTCCATAAGCTCCTTCACGCTCTCATCAACTTCATTCGGGAAATCAGAGCTGACTGTCGTAGCTCCCCTGATGCAGTATATGCTTTCCATTTCAACCTCCGAAAGAAAAACCGTGCAGTATCACGGTATTGAGCATATCGATGAAGATAGATATGCAGAAATATGCAGCCATGCGAAGCACCGTCAGCACCAGAGGCAAGACAAATGCAACGCGTGTATAGAACAATTGGTAGATAGATGCAAGTATTATCCAGAAGCCCTCAAGGAATATAGTCCATCCCAGCACCATCTGGCATCCTGTGATTGATGTAATTAGCACCTCGCTTACGGGAAAGTACAGGAAAAGCACGAACAGAAGGGCAAAGAAGAGATACAGCGCAAGCAGATATGAGTGAATTCTGGATGAGAAAGCAAGTATCCTTCTGAAAGCAAGCATATATTGATAATACCATCAACAAGCTAGGAACGGAAGAACGCAAGAATGCTTTCTGCATCCTCGCTTCCAGCTTCAATGACCGCAAACGTGGACTCATCCCTATCAGCGCCAATCCATTCGCACCTTCCTCTCTTATCAATATGGGGACCGAAGCTGCATGAGATGAACCGGGACTTGCCCTCAGGTCTCCACGGACGCATGAGGAACACGGAGCTTTCAGGCAGGGAGCGGGACGTGAATGATGAGCGCAGGAACACGAAGCCGACCCAATCCTTCTTTCCCGATGGAGCAGCAACAAAGCCAGGCTCAACGCTTTCGATATGGCAATCCTCGAACAGCGCATCACCGCCACCATAGATGAAATCAACTGAACCTGAGATGAATGAATCGCGGATGATCGTCCTGGTGCGTCTTCGCGGCAGAAGATGCCTTGGCCCGTAAAACCCATTCTTCTCTCTTTCCTCATCAGGCAGCGGAGCGAGGAAAAGCGTGTCCTGGAAGGAGATCAGGCTGACATTCTCAAGAACAGCTGAGGCCACATCAAGATACAGCGCAACAGCCTGTCCTACAGCACTGCCGCTTCCGGCGCTGTTGACTATCGTGATGTTCTCAAGCTGAAGGCTCTCACCGCTGAAGAACGCTGTATAGCTGCGGAACGTTCCGCGCTTCCGCTTGCCATGATCCACTATCTCATATGCACCATCGTCCCATACGATGTACACACCGCCAAGCCCTTTTATCCTGAGGGAATTCTTGTCAGAGAAGATCTTCTCCCTGTACACCCCAGCTGAAATGATGATTTCAGCCTCTGTATTGTACGGGACAGCATTTATGGCTTCCTGCACCGTCATGTAATCCTCATCACCTCTGCCAACTGTTATCCTCAGCATTGCTCTATCCTTATATGTGGAAAGTCTTCCACTTTCATCCTCATCATTATACGGCCATCGATACGAAGCGAAAGCTCATTGCCTTTCATCCTGTTCGAGAGAGAGACGGATGTCAGCGATAGCGGGAAGCTGTCAAGTTCCCAGACAAGCCCTGATGAATGGACTGTTTTTTCTCCATCAGGGGAGAAGAATGAGAGCTCTGTCCCCTTCTCAGCCTCTATCTTCACCTCTCCTGATACCGTAGCTATGGTATCGCAGCGCATGAACCAATAGCGTGGCCACCCCATGCGGGAGAACGTCGAGAAGAGTGAGAGAGTATGATCTATCCGCCCTTCTCCGCCTCCAAGGAGATCGTAATCACCGCTTCCAAGCGAGAGCGCAAGCTCTGTATCGCTCAGATCCTTATCATGCGAACAGGCCCTGAATCCCAAGGCTTCTATCTCGCTTCTGTACTTCGTCGAATCAAGATCCCCCACAACCGAATCAACGGGGATCGAGAGCGAGCGGGCTGTATCATAACCGCTGTCAGCTGCGATAACGCTGCTGTACTCATTTCTATCGAAGCAGAAGGATGATGGCGCCATTCCTCCTATCACAATCAGACGTCTCATGCTGAAATTCTACAACTTATCATTTTCAGTGTATAATGCAAATATGAAGAATCTAGGATTTTCCGCTGCTGATGTGCTTCTTCCGAAAAGAGGCATAGACTTAGAGAAATGGGCAGTAGTTGCTTGCGATCAATATACTGCAGATCCAGGATATTGGAACAAGGTGGAGGAATTCGTAAAGTACAGTCCATCAACGCTCAGGATCACTCTTCCAGAGATATACCTTGAGAAGGAAGGGAAGGAAGAGCGGATCAGGAAGATAAACGAGACGATGAGAGAGTACATTCAGGACGGTATCTTCGATGAATACAAGGACTCATTCATCCTCGTTGAGCGAAAAACGGAAACCGGCGTCCGCTTCGGCCTTGTCGGGAAGCTCGATCTTGAGGAGTACGATTACGGCAAGGACTCCCTGTCTCTTATCAGGGCAACAGAAGGAACCATTCTCTCACGCATTCCGCCGCGTAAGGAAATACGCCTTCATGCGCCGCTGGAGCTTCCGCATATAATGGTGCTTATATCCGATGAAGAGAGAAGCGTAATCGAACCATTGAGAGACAGAAGGGATAGCCTTGAAGTTGTATATGACACGCCTCTCATGATGAATGGCGGCCGCGTCACGGGATATCTCATAGACAGGAAAGAAGACAAGGATGCGATATACACAGCCCTTGAAAGGATGCTCGTAAAGCTCGACCCATCAAATCCGCTTCTTTATGCCATGGGGGATGGAAACCACAGTCTTGCGACTGCAAAGAGCCTATGGGAGGATATAAAGCAGGAACTTGATGAGGATGAAAGGAAAAGCTGCCCTGCCCGCTATGCTCTTGTAGAGATCGAGAACATCTTCGATCCAGGGCTGCAGTTCGAGCCCATACACCGCATATTCTACTCACTGTCCGCTGATGATTTCTTCTCAGCCCTGGAAAACGTTGCTGACTATACAGCGGAGACCATAGGCAGAGATGATATCGAAAGAAGGGTAAATGAAAGCAAAAGCTCATTTGTGATCTTCGATGGCAGCGCTTATACGCTTGTCCGCCTGCATGGCACGGAGAAGGAACTTGCGGCCTGGACCGTGCAGAGCGTAATAGATGCGCTTCTTGAGAAGAAAAGCTGCAGCGTCGACTACATACATGGCATGAACGAGACGCTATCGCTAGGAGGAGGCGGAAACATCGCGCTCATCCTTCCAGACATCTCAAAGGATACATTCTTTGCTTCCATACTTTCAGACAAGGCCTTTCCAAGGAAGACATTCTCAATCGGGCATGCCGATGAGAAAAGATACTATATGGAAGCACGCCGCATCAGATGATGTATGCGCCTTGCCTTATCACGCGATAGGGAAAGACCGTAGCATCTATAAGCGTAGAAGCCATCCCTCCTTTCACGGAGGGATCTTCTACTGCAAAATCGACAAGGCCTGAGAAGACAGGGAATATCTCATCGAATGACAGAAGGCTTCTCTCGCCTGAGAAATTGACTGATGTTGAATAGATAGGGCCGGATATATCCATAACGCGCTGCACGAAAGGATCGGATGGGACACGAAGCGCTACAGTGCTTCCGCTCTCCTCGTCTTTCACGATTGCTGTCAGAGGAGCAGGCCATCTTCTCATTATATCCTCAGGAACCATCAAAGATGATGACCTTACGTCACGGAGCGTCATAAGGACGATGAATGACTTTGACTGCGGGCGTCTTTTTATCTCATATAAGCGCTCTGATGTATCATCACCGACAACTGCAGAAAGCCCATAGATGGTATCGCAGGGGATTATCCCAGCTTTCCTTTCAGAGAGAAGCTCCCCGACTCTCTCAGCGCTTTCATTTTCGTTTTTCCTTATCACAACGCACTCCATATGGCCTCCTAAATCATCTAAAAGCAACATTTTCAGAAAATAATCAACTTGTAAACATGATATTGCACTGATATAATAGCTTTAAAGCGTACTTTAGGTATACTCCGGAGGAAAAATGGCTAAGCCCTCTAATACAGTAAAACTTGTGGTAACGAGCATTGTCATATCGCTCATAGTGCTCGCTCTCTTCACGCTCCTCTTCTTAAGCTTCATCGTTCCTGCTTATCAGGTGACAGAAGAGCAGATCTACTCAGTGATGACAAAGGTATTCCCTGTTCTTATTGGACTTGCCTTGATACAGATCGGCGTCATGGTAGCAAAAAAAGGAGAGCCTGAGTACAAAGATACAATCGACAAGCTCTCTCCGAATGCTTACGACAGCCCGCTTTACACAGAGCCAAAGGATGATCCGATGGCAAGGGGCAGGATAGATCCATCTCTCTTCGGAGAGAAGAAGGCTGAGCCTGTTGTCATTGAAAAGGAAGTTCCGGTCGAAGTTATCAAGGAAGTGCCTATTGAGGTCATAAAGAAGGTAGAAGTACCTGTTGAGATCATCAGGGAAGTGAGCGTGCCTGTAGAGATCATCAAGGAAGTACCTGTTGAGAAGATCGTCGAAAAGGAAGTGATAAAGGAAATCCCTGTCGAGAAGATAGTTGAGAAGGAAGTGATAAAGGAAGTTCCGGTCGAGACTGTCGTAGAGAAGGAAGTACCGGTCGAGGTTATCAAGGAAGTGCCTGTTGAGGTCATAAAGCAGGTTGAGGTTCCTGTAGAGGTTGTCCGTGAAGTTCCTGTAGAGATAATCAAGGAGATACCTATTGAGATAGTCAAGGAAGTCGAGGTCGGCAAGAAAGATGAGATACTCTCATTCCGTCAGGCTCTCGATAAGGAAGCAGAGGATGCAGTATCCCTCTCTTACGAGCTCTCTCTTCTCGCAGTCAAGGAAGAAAGCGGTTTCACAGCTGAAAGCATTGAAGCTGTCTTTGAAGAAGATACGATGGTCTTTGAGGAAGATAGCACGCTGTACGCAATCCTTCCATTCTACAGCAGGGAGGATACAGAGAAAGCTGCTGAGGATATCGAAGAGAAGAAGATCGCTTCCCTCGATGGCCGTGATATCACAGGAGAGGAACTATTGCAGGAAGCAAGGTTCTGATGGAATCATTTTGGATACAGCCTCCAGGAAACTGGAGGTTTTCTTATTCATGGGGAAAATCATGATTGAGCAGGAATACAGCAGGATTGCTCCAAGTACATGGTGCATAAGCGAATTCAACCTTGTAAACGTGTTCGTTGCCGAGGGAACAGACAGGACTGCCGTGATCGATACAGGCTGTGGCTACGGAAACATACGAAGCGTAGCTGAAAGGCTGTCAGGAAAGCCAATTTCAGTCCTCCTTACCCATAAGCATCCGGATCATGCCGGTGGCATCTATCACTTCAAGGACTGCCCTATCTACATGAACAAGGAGGATGATGGGCTGCTCTTCAATGGAATGGATGCTGACAATTCATTCAGGAAGATGTATGCAGAGACAAGATGCCCCGATAGATGTCCTGGAAAAGAAAAGGAAGTGCTTGCCATGATTCCTGATCATGAACCGGACTGCTCCTTTGACTTCATCAGCGTAGATGATGGGAGCATCATAGACCTGGGGGACAGAGTCCTTGAATGCATCCATACCCCTGGGCACTCAGAAGGAAGCGTCTGCTATATCGATAGGACGAACAGGATACTATTCTCAGGAGACACAGTGAACAAGAGCATCATCCTCATGAGGCAGGAAGGCAACAGCACTGTGCTTATCGGGAAATACCACAGAACGCTTGAGAAGATCTGGGCGCATGAAAGCGAATTCGACAGCCTCGCAATCGGACACGATGGAACCATGATCGACAAGGATATCATCAAAGACTATCTTACGATCACGAAAGGACTGCTGGATGGAATCCTGATCGGCAGATATGAAGAGAAAGGATTCCGTAAAGGCGATGTGCTGAGATACGGAAAAGCAGAGATGTGGTATCAATGCGATGCCTGATAGCTCAGTAAATCCCAAAGTGATGAAATATCCTGGTACGCTGAGAAGCAGTGATCTTTCCGTCTAACGTTGCCTGTTTTGCAGTTGACTCAACCTGCTCGACATAATCAATGAACTCGAAACTATCCCCCTGCACTTTCCAAACTTCCTCAGCTTCGCTTATCAAACGGGAGAGAAGACCAGGCATCGGAAAATCGAGCTTGATATCATAATCCACAATCATCAGAACAACCTCCAGTAATCTTTTTATAAAAAATTATAGCAGAAAACCAGCAAGCTCGTCCTGCTGGATGAATGCATGATATATTGTGGCATGCTATAGAGAATAAGATATAATGTGCATATGATCAGGTCAGTCACAGTCTTCCCAGCGATTACGAAGGAAGAGGTCTCCATGGTTAATCGCATCCTGTAGATTATTGTTATCTGATTGCTCCATGAACCTGAATGGATTTATACGATGTTCCTTTGCATCCTTCAGTTCAGTAAAGATATTTGATGTCCTTCTGAGTTCAGCAATCTGCTCCTTATACCCAAATATGTAAAAAGCATCATATCAAACAAAAGAAGGCAGATTCTATATTATCGGCAGCTCAATCCTTCAGAGGTACTTGGAATATCATCCGGTCTTTCGTAAGC
>CALXLI010000041.1 GCA_944389155.1 uncultured Spirochaetaceae bacterium
AAGGCAACGGCGACAATAACGGGGCTTAACACCTACACGGTTCGGGACTACAGGCGCAAGTATGCTTCAGGGGACACGTCCTGGGCGTACAGGGGCAGCAGCGAGAGCGCTGTCCGATAATGAAATAAGGACATTTGATTTGGAATGCTAGTTCCGGATCTTTTGGATCAATTTTTGATGCGAGCCGTTTCTTAGCCTGTGCGGAAACGGCTCTTCAATGTCACTGTTTCGTTCAATCATTTTGTATAATCATCACATGATATGCCCTGTTTTATGAAGTTATGGACATATAAAGTCATTTTCTAGTCATGAATTATTGTAAACTAATTTTTATTATATAGTTTACAAAGTTTACTGTTAATGTTAGTTTAGGCGTTATGGAAAAGGCGCTTGAAGTTGAGGATCTTTCATTGACCATCAATGGCAATACCATTCTCTGTGATGTTTCCTGCAGTTTGGAAAAGGGTTCGTTTGCTGCATTGTGTGGCCGTAATGGGGCAGGAAAGAGCCAGCTGCTGCGCTGCATGAAAGGGCTGAGAAAGCCAAGTTCTGGAAATATCCTAATTGATGGTGCTGTTGCTGATGAAAAGACAAGGATGAAACGAATTGCTCTTGTCTTTCAGAACGCAGAGATGCAGGTGGTAAGCCAAAGCGTTGAGAAGGATATAGCATTCGGTCCTGAGAATATGGGACTTGATGGAAAAGAAGTTGAAAGGCGTGTCGATTATGCTATCACTCTGATGGGACTGCAGGATAAGGCAAAGCAGAGACCGCAGACACTTTCCGGTGGAGAGCTTCGTAAATGCGCTATTGCAGGGATACTTGCAATGGAGCCGGATGTCATACTTCTGGATGAGCCTTTTGCCAACCTTGATTATCCTTCAACGCTTGCTGTGATAAAAGCTCTCATTACTCTGCATGAAAAGGGCTATTCGATAATAGTTGTATCTCATGAGGCTGAGAAGTTCCTTTATCATACCGATACTCTTTTCATCATGGATAAAGGCAGGATAGCGGAAGCAGGACATTCATCTTCCCTGTATTCGCTTTTGCCCGATTATGATATCTACATCCCTGATAACGCTTCATTCGAGGACCTTTCATGGCTGAAGCGATGATCTTCCACTACAGGGACGCAGACAATGTGCTTGTACGTCTCAACCCGAATACAAAGCTTGTTGCGCTTCTTGCGTATTCTGCAATTGTTTCATCAGCTCCTGCTTCAGCTGTCTTTCCTCTGATCCTGATTCCATTGGGCGTGGCCTTTGCGATAAAGCTTCCATGGAGGACTTATCTTAAGGAAAGCATATTCTTCATAGTCATTGCCGTGCTTATGGCCATGACATCGTTTGTATCTCAGCGTGATGTGGTTGTTGCCTTATCGTCTACGCTTTCATTCCTTTCAATGGTGCTTGCCTCAATACTCCTTACAGATACGACAATGCCTGATGAGCTATCAAGATCGCTAGGATCTGCCTTGTCTCATATCATAGGGAAAAGCGGGTATGCACTCTCTGCGGTCTTTGAGATAACACTTTCGATGATTCCTTTGATAATAGACAGCACGATAGGGATATTCGAGGCAAGAAAGGCTAGGGGGGCATCATTTATAGCACATCCTATCAAAGCTGTATCAGAGCTCTCTGTAAGCATTCTCTCAGATCTTCTCGATAAAGCGGAAATATATATCGATGCACTATACAGCAGGGGCTATGACGCATCAAAGCGCCGCTCTGCAATGCCCTATAGAATATGTGACGCTGTGATCATCGCAGTATCTTTGATTGCAGTTGTCGTGAATATAATCATGGAGGTTCTCTAATGGAAAGAAAGCAGATTACAAGGATTGTGCTTATAGCGCTCTTTGCGGCGTTGACCGCTGCAGGGGCTTTCATAAAGATACCGATGGTTCCGGTACCTGTTACGCTTCAGACGCTGTTTGCGCTTCTGACGGCTGTTGCGCTTCCGCCATTGATGGCTCTCCTAAGCATGGCTGCTTATCTCTTCATAGGTGCAATCGGCCTTCCTATATTCACGACAGGTGGAGGCCTTGCCGCAATGCTCGGGCCTACAGGAGGCTTCCTTATCGGAATGCTCCCTGCTGTGTTTGCTGCATCTCTTATAATGAAGGCTATCCCATCAAAGCTCAGGATAGCAGCGATTGCTGCATCGCTTGCTGCAACTGCAATCATATACTTTATCGGTATGCCTTGGCTTTCTGTGAAGATGGACATTCCTTTATCCGCTGCACTGGCTTCTGGATTCCTGCCTTTCATTCCTGGCGATACACTGAAGATAATCATAGCGGTTATAATCGCTCCTGTGATAAGGCCACGTGTGCAGCAGCTCCTTGAACAGTGATATCAGTTTGCGCTTTTCGGGGTTATCTGGCAAAAAATACTTTGCGCTTTTTTCTTTTTTTTCACTCTCCATATCCGAGTTTCGAAAACCTTATATATACCAGTCAACGCAGCTGTCAGTTTGCTTGCATGATGATTCATATGCATAATGGATATGGTACTGCCATGAAATAGTGGACGGCTTGGCCTCTGGTGTTCGGATTATCGGATGTCAGGGGCATTGCTTCCTGACTCTTCGGCATCGTTGATGAAGCAGGCGCTTATGACGGACTTTGAGTTGCTGTCTCTGGTGATATCAATCATCAGCTTAGTGATACTTGTTCGAAAAAGTAAGGCCGCCCAAAAACTCCACTAATTTGGACGGTCTTTTCGTTTAGATCAGTGTGCATTAAGATAATCTGCATTCCATCCCTCATATATATCCCGGAGGCCTTTCAGATCACCTTCGCATTCGCCGCCTCGCCGTCCTTCGGCATCTGATCCATGCCGAATGCGCGTATAGGCCTTTTTATGCCTGCAATATGGACAGTGTTCCTGTATCTCCCATTCCTGTCACCCTCATCGCCATAGCATATCCGGTGCGTATTGCCATACTGGTTGAGGTCTATGGATCTGTACTGGCTGCAGAACTTGAGAGAGCCGTTTTTCCTGCCGGTCTTCTCCTTCTTCTTTGCCAAGGACTTCATATCATTCCTTACGTCCTTGTATACGGACTGCAGGAACTTGGCAGGCATCTCCAGTTGCCTTGGCACCTTATTCCCTTCCTTGTCGAGGGAATGGATATCACGGGTGGAGGTATCAAAGGCCCTGAACTCATCAGGAGGAAGGGCGAGAAGATAGTTCCTGAGCCACCTTGCCTCGACGAAATAGCCTTCGAGCTTCTGTCTCTCTGCATTGCTCAGGCACTTCATGTCCAGCTTAAGCTCAACAGGAACTGGAATCATAAGAGCGTGACGGGCCTTCGTCGCCTTGATGGACGACTTTATCGTTGCATTTTTCTGTTCTCTTTTGAGTGCTTTGATCTCTTCTGATCCCATCAATATTATTATAGCCCGTTTTTAATCTTATTAAGCAGAACAGATAACAACTGAACGCAATTCATCAGCCATCTTGAAAGGTGGCAGCTTTCTTGCCTGTCTTATGTAAAAACACCATCTGCTTTCGTTTTGGGATCAAAGATCTGAGAATTTGGAGTCTTATCTATAGCTCACTTTCCCTCAAGTGCCATCATCTTTGCTATACGACGTTCATGGCGGCCACCTTCAAATTCTGCATCTATGAAAGCATCAAGGATCTCCACTGGATCCTCGCTGTATTCAACACGGCCCCCGAAAGCTATGAAGTTCGCATTGTTGTGGCGCTTTGTCATTTCAGCAGAGTACCTTGTCTGGGGCAAGGCGCATCTTATTCCATTCATCTTGTTTGACGATATCGATATCCCGATACCTGTTCCGCAGAGAAGAACGCCGAAGTCATATCCGCCTTTCCTGTATTCATTCACGCATTCTTCGGCTTTGTCTGGGTAATCAACGCTCTCTTCTGTGGCTGTTCCAAGGTACTTTACCTCATAGCCTCTGTTCTCAAGATGTGATTTAAGACGTGCTGCAAGCTCTACAGCGCCATGATCATTGGCCATTACAACTTTCATGCTTTTCTCCTCGCGCATTAGAGTTTAACATTTATCTATGAAAATATACATAACCGGACACAGAAACCCTGATATGGACTCGGTTGCCGCTGCTTACTCATATTCAGTGCTTAAGAATCAGATAGACAGCGACAATGAATACATACCTGTGATGCTTGGTCCTGCGGGGAAAAGGGCGAAGAAGGTATTCGGAGAGCTTGGCATATCCCTTCCGCGCTTCCTGCATGATGTAAGGCCGCGGGTAGGGGAGGTTGCGAGGGAACCTCGCTATTCAGTTGCATCTTCAGATTCCCTGTATTCCCTTATGGACATATTCATGCGTTACCGTCCATCTGTTGTTCCCGTCATTGATGATGGTGAATACAAAGGGCTGCTGGCTTCGGATGATATCAATGCATTCTTCCTTCGGGAGAACAGGAAAGGAGGAAGGCTTTCATATCTATTATCAGAGGAGAATATAGGGCATACCATAGAGGGAAAGTATATCAAGACAGGTTCCATTTCACTGTTCCGTGCTCCCTGCATGGTCGGTGCTATGGAGTATGGAACGTATATAGAACGCCTGGATGCCCTCTCTGAGAAACCTGTTCTGGTTATCGGATACAGGAAGAACCATATAGAAGCTGCAATCGAACGGGGCCTTCCCGGAATCGTGCTTACAGGAATCAGCTCGGAAAATGATATAGATATAGATTTTTCCGATTACCCTGGTTTTGTATATCTTTCCTCTGTCGATACTGCAGAGACGATCAGGAGGCTGAGGCTGTCAACACCTGTTCAGGATATAATCCCAGAAGAGGGTGAAGATAGGCATATTGATGCAGATATGCTGTTTGATGATGCGAAGAAGAAGCTTCAGGAGAGCGAATACAGGGGGCTTTCCGTGTTCAGGAACGGAAAGTGGATCGGCTTTGTCACCAGACGCTGCTTTCTCGACAAGCCACGGCAGAAGCTTATACTTGTTGATCACAACGAGCCAGAGCAGAGCGTCGTCGGCATCGAGGATGCTGATGTCATCGAGATAATCGACCACCATCGTCTATCTCCTCCCCGTATGACAACGCCTATATATATTGTATCGAATCCTCTAGGCTCGACCTGTTCGATAATCTATGAGCAGTTCAGGAAATGGGGTATTGATATAGACAGGACAACAGCACGCATCATGCTCTCTGGCCTTGTATCGGATACTGTGATGCTGAAAAGCCCCACAACCACGGCTTACGATGAGCATGTCGCACGCAGACTATGCGCCATAGGTGGAATCGAAAGCTTTGAAGAGTACTGCAGCGATCTCTTTTCCGGTGAGGCGACGCTTGGGGAGCAGGATCCTATTGCAGCAATCGAAAGCGATCTCAAAGCTTATAATGAGTCAGGCGTCAAGTTTGCTATCGGTCAGGTTGAGGTTGTCGATCTCAGCGATGCACTCTCTTCAAGCGCCCGATACATAAAGGCCTTGGAGGAGGTCAGGGCAGAGCGTTCACTGGATTGGGCAATGCTTATGGTATCGGATGTTGTCCGTGGAAATTCCCTGCTGTTTGCAACAGAGCATGAGAAAGAGACTTCTCTTCCATATGAGAGGATTGCAGAAGGTGTCTATGACCTTCCAGAGGTCCTTTCAAGGAAGAAACAGCTGCTTCCATCTGTACTGAGAGCACTTGGATGATTACATTCCCTGTATTTTCCTGATTGATGGAATCTGACGTATGGCCTGTGTCGTGAGCTTCATGGCGTTCTCATTATCTGCACTGATGGTGAATGTGCCAACGAGTCCTTCCGGGCCTGCATCCAATGCGCCTTGGATCAGATGGGCTCCATGCTTTCTCACAGCATTGTCTATCTCGCTGAAAAGCTCTGTGTTTTCCTTTGCGACAACGGAGAACCGCCGTACAAGTTCCTGGCTGTCCCATTCAACAGGGACTATCCTTGCCTCTGCTTCCGGCATGTTCTTCAGGTTCGGACAGTCCTTTTTGTGTATGACATAACCCCTTCCTCTTGTTATATATGCGACAATCTCATCTCCGTGTACCGGGTTGCAGCATTTCGCGAAGTCGAAGATGATATTGCTGTTATCTCCTATTATGACAGCCTCTTTCTTGTCCCTTGATATGAACTTCAGCCCCTGCATCACAGGGAAGATAGGTTTCTTCTCCACAGGCTGTGGCTGTGCTTTCTTCTTCTCTTCCGGAGCAGCTATCGCGATGTTTGAAGATGCGTTCTTGTTAAGCCATGCCCTTATCTTCTTCCTTGCAGCATTTGTCTGTGCATATTCCAGCCACTGCTGATTAGGATGTGCTGACGGACTTGTAAGGATCTCTACTATCTGTGTGTTTGCAAGAGGCTTGTTAAGAGGGATTATTGAACCATCCGCCCTTGCACCTGAGCAGTGGTTGCCGATCTCAGAGTGGACTTTATATGCAAAATCAAGGGCTGTTGATCCTACTGGCAGCTCTATTACATGGCCTTGCGGGGTAAAGACGACTATCGAATCCTTCAATAGCTCGTTCTTTATCTCATCCATGAAGTCTTCGCTCTGCTCGATTTCCTTTGACCAGGTCTTTATCTTCTTGATTATCTTCTGGTAGTTGATTGAGTCAACGGTCTTCCATGTTCCGGACTCAGAGCCGGATGCCGCCTTATAAGCCCAGTGAGCTGCAACACCTTCCTCTGCTGTCTTGTGCATCTCCTGAGTCCTTATCTGGATTTCAAGATGCTTGTTCTGAGGCCCCAGCACGGTTGTATGCAGCGACTGATAGTTATTCGCCTTCGGCATTGCTATATAATCCTTGAATCTTCCCTCTATGGGAATCCACGTGGAGTGGATGATTCCGAGGATCGTATAGCACTCAACTGTTGTCTGGCAGATCACGCGCACGCCTAGGATGTCATAGATCTCATCGATCTCCTTCTTCCTCTTCTTTATCTTCTGATAGATGGAGTAGGCATGCTTGACCCTTCCAGTTATCTCTATATCTGTGATGCCTGCTTTCCTGCAGGCTTCTGCTATTGCCCTTGATACCTGCTTTATATATGCAGTGTATTCACCTTTCTTTTCAAGAAGGTATCCATTGATGTAATCATAGGATTCAGGCTTGAGGGCTTTGAGAGACAGGTCCTCAAGCTCGCTCTTTATCGTTGACATGCCAAGGCTGTCGGCAATAGGTGCGAATATGTCGAGGCAATCCTGTGCAAAGGCGCGGCGGCGCTCAGGAGACAGTCCCGATATAGTCCTCATGTTATGGAGCTTATCCGCAAGCTTTATAAGTATGACACGAAGGTCCTTCGACATGGCGAAGAACATCTTCTTTATCGTTTCAGCTTCCTGTATGGATTTCTCGTCAGTGATCCTGCTTATCTTGGTTACAGCCTGGACCATCTCTCCGACTTCCTTTCCGAAGAGCGTGGAGATTTCCTCTTCGCTTGTATCCGTGTCTTCGAGGGTGTCATGCAGCAGGCCGGCTGCAACTGTATCGGCATCCATTCCGATCTGCATCAGTATCTCGGCAACCGCTATAGGATGGGTGATATATGGCTGTCCTGTCTTTCTCTTCTGATCTCCGTGCCTTTTTGCAGCGAAAACCGCAGCCGATGAAATCTTGTCCTTGTCTTCATCGGAGTATTTGATGATCTTCTTTACGAATTTATCGACCAAATCCTTGTTAGGAAAGTCTTCTCCCATATATAACCCGTTCCTTTCCCGCTGCGTCTTTCTCTACAGATATAGATGAAAAACCTTCGCTTCTGAATATTCTAGCACAGCTTTCTATCTGCCGGAAGTCACACTCTATGGCCAATGAGCCATCTTCTGCAAGGTAATCGGGCGCTTCGTGTATGATCCTCCGTATCAGATCCAGGCCATCAGCTCCACCTCCTATGAGAGCAAGCGATGGCTCGGCCTTCACATCAAGCTCTGTCTCCTCATACCAAAGCTCTGTAAGATATGGCGGATTTGTCGCTATTATATCAAAGTGTTCACCGCTCCAAGGCTCAAAGAGCGAGCCAAGGCGTGCATCAGGCTTCCTTCCGATATTCCTTTCATAGTTCTCTGCAGCTATGCTGAGCGCTTTTTCCGATACATCTGAAAGACATACCGGAAGCGAGAGGGTATGCGCGATGGCCACAGCTACTGCTCCGCTTCCCGTGCATAGGTCAAGGATCCTTGGCCTTTGATAAAGCTCTGAAAGCCTAAGTGCGACATCTACAAGGGTCTCTGTGTCAGGACGTGGTATCAAAGTGTCCTCTGTTACCTTCAGCGGCAGTCCATAGAACTCCTTTTCTCCCATGATATAGGCCATGGGAATACCGCTCCTGCGCTCATCAGCCAATGCCAATGCCATGCTGACTGTGCCTTCATCGATTTCCCGCTCAGGATTCATCAGGACCTCTATGTCACTCATCCCTGTTGCCATGCGGAGTATTATCCTTGCATCAAGAGCATCGAGAGAGTGCAGAAGCATGCGTTTCAGATCCTGGATCCTCACGCTTCCTTGAGCGCCTCTTCGCCAGCTGCTATCTTCAGTGCATCTATAAGCTCGTCAAGCTCTCCTTCCATGACAAGATCAAGCTTGTAGAGCGTCAGGTTGATCCTATGGTCGGTTACTCTGTTCTGCGGGAAGTTGTATGTCCTTATACGTTCAGAACGATCACCGCTTCCTACCATGCTCTTTCTTTGGTCGGCCCTCTCTTTCTGCTTCTTTGCCTCTTCTGCCTCATACAGCCTTGCTCTGAGGACCCTCATCGCCTTTGCCCTGTTCTTGATCTGGGATTTCTCATCCTGGCAGATGACGACTATGCCTGTCGGGATATGCGTAATGCGTACAGCGCTGTCAGTTGTGTTGACGCATTGACCACCGGGGCCTCCAGCTCTCATTACATCTATCCTCAGGTCTTCCTGCCTTATCTCGATATCTGTCTCTTCAGCCTCAGGAAGCACGGCAACGGTGATTGCTGAGGTATGTATACGGCCACCTGATTCTGTCTCAGGTACACGCTGCACCCTATGCACTCCAGACTCAAAGCGAAGCGAACCATAAACATCCTTGCCTGAGATTGAGAGCACTATTTCCTTCAAGCCTCCGATTCCGGATTCGCTCTGGTTCATTATCTCGACCTTCCAGTGCTTCTTCTCCGCGTATCTGGAGTACATGCGGAATACATCCTGGGCAAAGAGCGACGCTTCATCTCCTCCCGTACCAGCCCTTATTTCCATGATTATGTTCTTGCCTTCAAGGGGATCTGGCGGAATGAGGAGCATCTTCAGCTCCTTTTCGCATTTCTCGTAGCTCTTATCAAGCTGGTCAAGCTCTTCCTTTGCCATCTCGATAAGCTCTGCATCGCTCTCTTCCTTGAGCATTTCCCTGGAAGAATCAATATCGTTCTGTATCCTTTCCATCTCCTCCATCTTCTCTATGACTGGTGAAAGATGTGAGCGCTCCATCATAAGCTCTTTGTATCGCTTCATATCAGAGAGCACCTCAGGAGAGGAAAGGCTTCTGTCTATATCCTCAAGCTGTTTTCTATATTCCGGAAGTTTTTCAAGCATACAGGCAAGTATATCAATGGAAAGGAATTCTTTCCATTACCTCATCTGAGTATCCTGCTGTACAGCTCTTCACCGTATTCCTTCAGCTTGAGAAGCACCATCTTCTCCTGGGCATTTGTATCAAGGGAGTTGAGGTGTTCATCTATCGTTCTCATATACAGCTCATATGTCAGTGCCTTCTCCACAGGCGGGTTGAGAAGCCGAAGCGCACAGAAGTTCTTCCAGCTTTCCCTGTCCTTTTCCGAGAGTGCTTCAGGCCAGTTCCTTGCTACCTGCCTCCAGAGTATCTTGTGGTATTTGTCGTTATCAAAGAGGTGCTCGCCTTTCCTCAGCTTGTCTTCAGGCTTCAGTGCCCTGATATTAGCCATCACTCCCTTGTCATGATCTGAAGGGAAGCTCTGGTAGATGGATAGGTCTGGATCTGTCTCGGTATTAGGCATCTCTTCCTTTGCACCGAGTATCGCGCTCTTCTGAAGCGCGGGCGCTGCAATCGCCTTCCCGGCCTTGCTGTTTATCTCGCGCTTTGTGAAGCCAAGCCTCTTCTCGCTCTCTTCGTCCAGTACGCTGAGGGGCGCAATGAAAGGGGAGCGGTTTATCATGAGCCTTACGATTCCTGTCTCCTGATATGTACCATGAGGATCTTCCGGAATCTCATGTGTCAGATCGAAGCAGTACAGGGCTGCGCTTTTTTCCGTTTCATAGAAAAGAGGCAGAAGCGGCTTTGTATTGCCCTTTTCTGATACGAACATTGGCTGTGTATTGAGAAATGGCTGATGACGCAGTACGCTTATCTCGTTTGATATATCCCTCCGCCCTCTATGTGAAAGTGCCCATTGGAAGAGTTTCGGCTGCTTTTCCTTTATAAGACGGGCAACAGCTATTGTCGCATATACATCAACAAGAGCGTCATGTGCTCCGACCTGTTCTATGTTATTCTCAGCTGTAAGATCTGTCAGGCGGAAGGATGGGGCGCCTGTTTCCTCGTTCTTTGTTGTGAATACTATTCCCTCAGGCCTGAGATCATGGGTAGCCCGTACAAGGTTGATTATATCCCACCTTGAGCATCCATTCATGTATTCCCGCTCAAACGGATCATACAGATTCCGGTAGAGCGTTGAACGTATGACCTCATCATCGAAGCCTATGGTATTGTAACCGACTGTTATCGTGTTCGGAACCATGAACTCTTCCCTCAGGCGCTTTATGAAATCAGCCTCGCAGATTCCCTTTTCATTGACCTGCTCCGGGGTGATTCCTGTCACAAGGCATGACTCAGGCGATGGCAGATAGTCAGGAGAGAGCCTGCAATATAGCAGAAGAGGTTCTCCTATTATGTTCAGGTCCATATCAGTTCGTATGGCAGCAGCCTGTGCTATCCTGTCATATCTTGGATTAAGTCCGAATGTTTCAAGGTCATACCAGAGAAAAGTCTTCATATATAAATAATACTCATTTTCCATGAATGATTGAATCCTGAAATGCTGAAGATTGATAATTGATATTATAATTCTTATTTCAGAATAATAATCTTCATAATTAGTTTAACTTCACTTTCTTCTTTCTTATGCTAGAATCTTGTCAGAGGTGTTTATGAAAAGATTGATTGCATTGGTTTTGGTTCTCATGATCTCATTCTCTGCATTCGCGGCTGTTTCGGAGTCTGGAAAGGATGCATATGAACTTGGAAGGGCTGTAGTCGGAATCCTGACATACAATGAGGCAGAAGGAAGGAATCGCAATACACAGGATGTACTGGCTTCTGCGGTTGAGAATCTGAGGGCGGATTGGGATAAGCCACATTATGACAGATACATCGGGATCCTTGATGGAGCTGGCCTTATCAACAGAGAGGATTATACAGGACCTTTGCCTAGGGGTGTTCTCAGCCGTCCAGATGTGGAAGAGGTTGCCCGAGATGGCTATATCCTTATGGCAGATATGAAGATAACGAATGCATCGTGGCTTCATGCAAAAGCTGTGGATTATGACATCATATATTCTTCCAACGGAGAGCTTGAGGAATATTCCATCGATGGTGATATCTATTTCTTCCTTTATATGGATAGCAGGAATGCCAATATAAGGGTTGAGGGCGAGGATCTGAGAATAGGGGAAAGAGATCTGAAGAATCCTCTTCTTGAGCTTGCTGTAGATCTCGTTACGCTTGAAAGCACTGTAAAATACAATGGCATGAAGCTTCAGGGGGATGATGTTGCTGCGTTGATGCCAGTTGTACAGGCAGCAGCTGAGTTCTTCTGATTTCATATCCATAATCCAGAGAGGGATGAAGAATCCCTCTCTCTTTGGATTGCAATGTCCCTGATGATTGCGATAAGGAACTCCTTGGAATCCATTGGATATATCGTAGCCTTCGGTATTCCCTTTCCATGATCACATGAAAATGCAGAAGTGCCGATTCCTTCCGGAAAACGACACAGGCTTGTGTTCTGATAACCTGGATGGACAGCGTCAGCTGTTCTCCTGCTCAAGCTTCTCCCTAGCCACAGCCAGCATGAGCTTTATCCTGTTTTCCTGATTGACCTTAGTCGCTGATGGGTCGTAGTCAATCGGAACGATATTCGAATCAGGATATGCTTCTTTCAGAGGCCTTATCATGCCCTTGCCGCAGATATGGTTCGGCAGGCATCCAAATGGCTGTGTACATACGATGTTGTCATAGCCCTTCTCGATGAGCTCAACCATCTCAGCAGTCAGAAGCCAGCCTTCTCCCATCTTGCATCCACGGTCTATGAATCTTTCACCGTACTTCTCAAGTTCCTTGAAAGTCGCTGCTGTATGGAACTCCTTGTGCCTCTTCACGGCTTCTTCTGACCATTTCTCGACTATTGAGAGTATAGGCATGCCGATATGCTTCATTATAAATGCATAGCGTCCTCTGCCTCCGTAATACTCTTCATCCTTTATGCCATTCGAGAATGCATATAGCACGAAGCCCATCATCGGAGGAAGCATGACCTCGCATCCTTCATCTTCCAGAAGTCCCTGAAGATTGCTGTTCCCGAGCCTTGAGTACTTCATGTATATCTCGCCGACAACACCGACCTTTACGCGAGGAATGCGCTTAACGGGAATTGCCGCGAAATCGTCGGAGATCGCAGCAAGCTTCCGTTTCATGTTTCCCCAGAAATAACCTCTGTTCTTTTCATAGCAGTCACCGAGGATATCTGTCCACTTGTCGATTACCTTGTCTGTGTCACCTTTGTTTATCTCATAAGGCCTTGTCTGATTGGAAAGAAGCATTATGAGGTCGCCATAGACAAGTGCGGTGAATGCCTGCGCAAGCATGGAGAAGGTGATCTTGAAGCCTGGATTTGAGTTCATTCCCTGTAGGTTCGCTGATATCACAGGGATGTTTCCCAGTCCTGCTCTCTCAAGAGCCTTGAGAAGCAGGAAGTAATAGTTCGAAGCTCTGCAGCCTCCACCTGTCTGTGATATTATAAGAGCGCATCTGTCCTTATCCACAAGGCCTCTGTGTATGGCATCTATCATCTGTCCGATTACAAGAAGGGCAGGATAGCACATATCGTTATGAACGTATTTAAGCCCTTCCTGTATTACAGATGGAGATGAATTCTCCAGAAGAAGTGGTTTGAAGCCATGGTTTATGAATATCCTCTTCATTATGTTGAAGTGAACCGGAGACATGTTCGGGATCACTATTGTCCAGCCATCCTTCTTCATCTCCTCTGTGAATACCTTATTTCCCATTCTTCTCTTCCTCTTCCATCTCGATAGCTGCAAAAAGGCTTCTCATCCTTATCTTCACTGCACCCAGATTCGTGATCTCGTCGATCTTTATCTGCGTGTAGATCCTGTCATTCTGCCTCAGTATGTCCTTGACCTCATCAGTCGTGACAGCGTCAAGACCGCATCCGAATGACACAAGCTGCACAAGGTTCATATCCTTCTCTTTCGAGATATATCTTGCAGCATCGTACATCCTCGCATGATATGTCCATTGGTTGAGGACAGTGAAGTTCCCCTTGTCCGTAAGCGGTGCGATTGAGTCTTCTGTTATGACAGATGCTCCAAGGGATACTATCATGCGGTCAATGCCGTGGTTGATCTCCGGATCCGTATGATAAGGCCTGCCTGCAAGGACGATTATCTCTCTTCCTTCTGCTCTGCTCTTGCTTATGACTTCCTCTGCTTTCTCTGTTATCTTCTTTCTGTAGGAAGCAAGCTCCGCAAAAGCCTTGTCAACGGCTTTCCTTGCATCTCTCTTCCTTACATCAAAGAGCTCTGAGATCCTCTTTGCGAGATGCTCAGGATGCTCCAGCGATAGATAGCCAAGCGTCAAAGGTATCCCATTGAGATCCTGATTGCCTTTTATGACCTCACCATAATATGCAACAACAGGGCAGTTGAAGTGGTTGTTTCCCTTTCCTTCATCTATGTTGTAGCTTGAGCATGGAATGAAGATCCTGTCAACTTTGCTATCTACGAGATACTGCACGTGCCCATGCATGAGCTTTGCTGGAAAGCATACTGTATCCGAAGGTATCGAGGCCTGTCCGTGTATGTAGATATCCCTCGTTGAGAATGGAGAGACCACTGTATCATATCCGAGTGACTGGAACAGCGTCACATAGAAGGGTAGGAGCTCATATATGCCAAGTGCAAGAGGAAGTCCCAGCGTTCCTCTATTCCCGCCTTTTCTTTCCCTATAGCCCTGAAGCAGCTCCTGCTTATATGCATAGACGTTATATTCATCGTCTTTCTTAGGTGCCATTCCCGTAACAGGGCGCTCACATCTGTTTCCAGAGATAAGACGACGCTTTGTCCCGAATGAGTTTATTGTCAGCAGGCAGTGGTTCGTGCAGCCATTGCACCTTATGTTCTTTACCGTATGGGTCAAAGCCTCCAGCTCTTCCTTGCCTATGGTCGAGCTTAGCTTGAGGCCTTTCCTCTGTGCCATGAGCTGGGCGTAGAGAGCCGCTCCATAGGCACCCATGAGCCCTGCGATCGTCGGCCTGACAACCTCAAGCCCAAGTTCCTTCTCGAAAGCACGGAGCACAGCATCGTTGAGAAACGTTCCTCCCTGTGTGACGATCCTGTGTCCAAGCTCATCCGGGTTTGATGTCCTTATCACCTTATAAAGGGCATTCTTTACGACGCTTATCGCAAGGCCTGCGGAGATATCATTGATGGAAGCTCCATCCTTCTGGGCCTGCTTTACTGAGGAGTTCATGAAGACAGTGCACCTTGAGCCAAGATCCACAGGGCTCTTTGATGTCACTGCGAGCTTTGCAAAGTCCTGCGCGCTCTGTCCAAGCGCATTCGCGAATGTCTGCAGGAATGATCCGCAGCCAGAAGAGCATGCCTCATTGAGGAATATGTCATCAATGACCCCATCGCGTATCTTGAAGCATTTGATATCCTGCCCACCGATATCAATGATGAAATCAACATCATGCATGAAATGCTTTGCTCCGATGAAGTGAGCTTCTGTCTCTACAAGGGAGTAGTCGAGGTTGAATGCTGATTTCAGCAGATCCTCTCCATATCCCGTTGATGCAGATGCAGCTATCGAGATATCTGGATAGTTGTCATACAGGAACAGCAGGAATGAGTGTATTGCCTGCACTGGATTTCCGTTGTTAGGGCTGTATCGTGAGAGAAGCAGATCCCCGTTCTCTGCAAGAAGGCATGTCTTTATGGTTGTAGAGCCGGCGTCTATTCCAAGATATGCACGCCCTGAATATGTTGCAGGATCGCGCAGTGGCACTGTCGCCTTCTGATGTCTTTCAACAAATGCGCTGTAATCATCCTCGCTGGAGAAAAGAGGCTCGAGCTTAGTGAAATTTCCCTTCCCTCTGTATCTTTCCAGAGCATCGATTATATCGGAGAGCCTCATCTTCCTGCCACCGGGAGAGAGTGCTGAGCCCATCGCAACGTAGTACAGTGAGTTTTCCGGGCAGATTCCCTCTGTACCGATTGCCTTATCGAAGAAATGGCGGAGCTGCTTTATGAATGTCAGAGGACCACCGAGGTAAACAACCTTTCCCTCGATTTTCCTTCCCTGTGCAAGGCCTGCGATTGTCTGGTTCACAACAGCTACAAGTATTGATGCGGCGATATCCTCAGTCTTCGCACCTTGGTTTATAAGCGGCTGGATATCAGACTTGGCGAATACACCGCAGCGGGATGCGATTGTGTAGATCTCTGTTGAATGCTCTGCAAGTGAATCTATGTCATCACGGCTGATTCCCAGAAGGGTTGCCATCTGATCTATGAAGGCACCTGTTCCGCCAGCGCATGTCCCATTCATCCTCACTTCCAGCCCATTCTTCAGGAAAAGAATCTTAGCATCCTCTCCTCCAAGCTCGATGATTGTATCTGTGTCTGGTATGAATGTCTTTGCAGCCACACGGGTTGCATATACTTCCTGGACAAATGGTATAGCTGCAGCATCGGCAAGGCCCATTCCTGCCGATCCCGAGAGAGATATGGTAACCTCCTCATCGCCTATGGCAGCAGCTGCTGCTGATAGCATCTGCTTGCCTTTTTCTATTATCTGTGAGTAGTGACGCTGGTAGTCGCTGTAGACGAGGTTGTTGTTCTCGTCAAGCGCGACTGTTTTCATTGTCGTTGAACCAACATCTATTCCGATTTTCAACATACACTCTGAAAGTTACCGTAATCAGGGGAAATGGGCAAGTATCATAATAGAACTGCAGCAAGCGAAAGTATTGCAATTATAGGAAGGGAATAGAGTAGATAGCAGATAACGTATGTCTTTCCCTCCTTTCCGATTCTTGCGGCCACCCCGTATGCAGCCATACCTGTAATGAGTCCCAGCCCTCCTATATTGACAGCTCTCAGCGCATCAGCAGCAATAGGGATTTCAGCCAGTAGCGCAGAGACTGTGCTGCCGAATATCTCAGATGCGAATCCCAATGCGAGAGGGGAGGATATGCTCCAATCTGCAGCGTTTATGAAAATGGAAAGGAATATGAACGAGAGCGGGATCGCCCAGTTTACACGCATCAGGATCTTTCTATCGAAGATGGCTATGACAACGATGAATAGTATGAGTATATCGAAATAGAAGAAAGAGCCGAGAGCTGTAAGCGTTGCTATTATCATAAGGCAGATGTACAGCGTCCTCATTGAGGAAGAGCCTGACTTATCTATTTCCTTGTGTATGAATATCTCATCTTTTATGTTCTTCCCGAGGATGAACAGCGGAAGGATGAAGAGGAGCAGGAAGCCCGTGATGGAAAGGGGCAGCATTGCCATGACAAATGAAGAATCAGCTCTATCTCTCAGATAAAGGTTTGCGATGCTTCCTGAAGGCAGTGCCATTGAGCCTAGGACGGCGGCAATCGTCACAGCTGCGGCGCTCTTTGCAGCATATTCTCCTCTTTCTGCGTTCTTGAGGATCGAGAGCGTTATGGGAACCATCAGCAGAGCGGATGCATAGCCTCCGATCATAGCGCCAAGCACGTATGATGCAATCAATGAGAAAAGAAGCGTGAAGTATGTATAGCGAAGCATCGATATGAATGCGGCCACCGGTGAAAGCACTTTCTCCTTCTCAATGCCGGCAGATGCTATCGACAGAAGAATCAGCGTGAAGAATGTGTCCCATCCAAGCGATACGATCTCCTCTCCTGTCGGCAGATGCGTCAGGAGAGAGAGCGCGGCAAGGATAAGCGTAAGTGGAAGATACCAATGCCTCTTGATATATGACAAAGCATTACTCATCTGCAATCTCCCTGCCGTTTGCATCGAATGAGTATACTGCGGTTTCCGTGATTGCCCTATCTATGAAGCTTTCCATCCCAAGTTCTTCGAAGTGCCGTCTCACGACTTCCTTTACAGGCCGTGTTATAGGGTGCTTGGGGGAAAAGACCACGCAGCAGTCCTCATATGGCAGGATGGAAGTCTCATATGTTCCGATTTCCTTTGCCCTTATGGTGATCTCCTCCTTATCCATCCCAAGAAGCGGCCGCATCACGAGAAGTTCGGTCATGCTGTCTGTGAATGACATAGCCTCAAGAGTCTGTGATGCAACCTGGGATAGCGCTTCGCCTGTTATGATCGAGGAAGCTCCATGGGCTTTTGCAATGCGCTCGGCACACTGCATCATCGATGCCCTGAACATCAGCGTTGCTTCTTCCTCATAGCCATTGTCCCTTATGTGTATCTGGCCGTCGGTGAACGGTACGACAAACAATCTCAGTCCCTGCATGTATGGGGCTATTATCGAAGCAAGCTTCTTTACCTTCTCAAGCGCCTCTTCTGATGTATAGGGATATGCATGGAAGTAGATGGCATCGGCTTTCACTCCGCGTTTTGCCATCATCTCTCCGGCAACGGGGCTGTCTATCCCTCCTGAGAGAAGAAGGACAGCTTTCCCTGCAGTCCCTACCGGAAGTCCTCCAACAGCCTTGCTCTCGCTGGTATAGAGATATACCTCACCCCTTACTTCGCATGTGAGGGTGCTGTCGGGATTGTCGAGATCAACTGTAAGGTCAGGATAGATGCCATGCACGACTTCAGCTAGCTTTATCGCAATATCCTTGGAGGAGAAAGGGAAGGACTTGTCCTCTCTTTTCACAGTTATCCTGAACGTGCCTTTGTCAGGGAAAGCCCCTGGAAGTATTTCCCTTGCTGTGGCTGCTATCGCTTCCATGTCCTTCTCTGCCTTATGTGCCTTGGCAAAGCCTGTTATGCCGCTTGTCGTGGATAGGGCTTTCTCTATCAGGCTATCTGGAGCTTCTTCTGCTATATATGCATAGAGCCTCCCTTTCTGCTTGTCTATCTCCGAGTGATAAGGCCTGAGCTTGTCCTTTATGTTGTGCCTGAGCCTTTTCTCGAAAAGGTTTCTGTTCCCGCCCTTGAGAGATATCTCTCCTTCTTTTATCAGATAGAGCTTATCGGCCATGTCCAATCTCCTTGATTGCTTTTATCAGTTCATCGACGCCATCGCTGTCGCTTCCGTTTGATAGCGAGATCCTGACAGCGTTCTTTGCCTCGCTGCTCCTTATGCCCATCGAGAGAAGTATTCTTTCTCCTTCTCCCTTCGTGTTGTTTGAGCATGCAGAGCCTGAGGATACGCTTATGCCTCTTTCTGAGAGCATCCTTGTATATACCTCAGAAGGCAGCGGTGATGCAAATGATATGATATAAGGAGAAGCGTCAGCAGGGGAGAGGATATGAAATCCGAGTCCGTTTATCGCATCCTTTATCCTGTTGCTGAGCATCTTTATGTGTTCTCTTCTTTCCTCTGCGCCATCCATCCATTCGCCAAGAGCTGCTCTGAAACCTGCGATTGCTGGGAGGTTTTCCGTCCCGCCTCTCTTTCCTTTCTCCTGTCCGCCAGCTGGTGCAATCGCTGTAAAGGCCTCTGGTCGTCTGAGATAGAGCGCTCCAATTCCCCTTGGGCCGTTTATCTTGTGCGCTGAGAAAGATGCTCCGTCTATACCCAATGCGACAGGATCGAATGGAATCTTTCCAAGCGCCTGAACTGAGTCTGAGAAGAAGAATATCCTATGTTTCAGACCTTTCTCGTAGCTGCGTACTGTTTCAACAAGCTCTTTTATGTTCTCAACAGCTCCTGTGACGTTGTTGACGCTCATGATGGCAACGAGACGTGTATCGCTGGTAAGCTCAGCTTCCAGATCCTCCTTCCTTACAATGCCTCCCTTTGCTTTCAGCATTGCAGTCTTCCAGCCGCTTCTTTCCAGCGGTCTCAGCCAGGATGAGACCGCATCATGCTCTATCGATGAGATGATGACCTTCCCTGGAGTGGATAGAAGAAATGATGAGAAGACAGCCGCAATGGATTCAGTTGCGCCTGATGTGAAGAAGAGGGATGCTGGAGGGACTGAGATAAGATCGGCGATTTCTGCCCTGTTCCTCTCAAGCTCCTTATGCGCCTTGACTCCTTCCTTGTGCAGTGATGAAGGATTCGCGAAGAACTCACGTTCTGTCTTTATATATGCTTCGAGTGCCTTCTCTGAAAGCGGTGTTGTTGCTGCTGCGTCAAAATAAAGGTTCATATGAAGATTAGAGCGAAGTAGAGGATGTTTTGCAAGATAGCAGCTCTATTGTCCTCTCAAGGCTCTTCATAGTTTCCTCTGCTGTTAATGATAATCCTGAGAGTCTGGTGAACTTGCTTGAGTCGAGCGCATAGCGTCTATCATGGCCTTTCCTGTCTTCCGTGTGTTCGATAAGGCTTTCGCTTCCTCCTGTCATACGGAGTATCATACGGACAAGCGCGATGTTCGAAAGCTCAAGGCCTGTCCCTATATTGTATATCTCTCCGCTTTCTCCGTTATTGATTATCCACTCGATAGCACGCGAATGATCCTCTGCGTCTATCCATTCCCTTATGTTCTCTCCGCTTCCGTATATCGGTATTCTTTCCTTCCTGAGCGATCGTTCTATGGTCTTCGGGATAAGCTTTTCAGCATGCTGCCCCCATCCGAAGTTGTTGGTGCAGCGTGAGATAGTGACGAAGAGCCCGTATGTACGTCTATATGAAAGACACAGCAGGTCAGCTGCGGCCTTCGATGCGCTGTAAGGTGAGCTTGGCAGAAGCGGATCCTCTTCCCTGAACCTTCTCCTGCTTTCAATTTCCGTATCCCCATAGACTTCATCTGTTGATACCTGATGAAAGCGCTTTATGCCGTGCTTGAGTGCCTCATCGAGCAGGACTCCTGTGCCTTTCACATTCGTATCGATGAAAAGAGAAGGGTAGGAGATAGACCTATCAACATGGCTCTCTGCTGCAAAGTTCACGATGACATCCGGCCTATAGCGTGACAGCATATCGCTTACGTCACTAGGTATCCTTATGTCCCCCCTTACGAATGCAAAGCGCCTGTCATCTGATATGCTTTCAAGATTTTCCAGCCTTGCTGCGTATGTCAGGGCATCAAGGACAACAAGGTATTCTATATCATCCCGTTTCATTATATGGCGGCAGAATGCAGATCCTATGAATCCAGCCCCGCCTGTTACAGCTATGCGCATGTTGTTCCTTAAAAAGAAAACCTTGCACCAGCGGTACAAGGCTTCATCTCGTTTAGAGCCCCCTGTCGGATTCGAACCAACGACCCCGAGATTACAAGTCACGTGCTCTGGCCAGCTGAGCTAAGGAGGCAATCAACAGGGGAGAAGATAACGGATTTCGACGACAATTTCAATACATTTATCAAAAAAAGTCGAAAAAAACTGAGAAAATGAATTCATTCCTCTGCAGTTTTCTTATCTTGGATTTCCTTTCTTCTTTCTTTGCAAAGCTTTGCTATTTCCGCTAGTGCTTTTCTTGCTCTCGCTGCAGAAGCTTTCGTTCCCTTTGATTCAAAGCGGTTGCTTTCTGCAACGTATGCTTCAAATTGTTCAACAAGATTTTCGTGAATTGTCATTAAAATCCTCCTTTTTCAATGTAATCCAACAATTCGATGCTACCATATTACATTAAATTTGCAAGAAGAATACCAAAAATAGAAAGAATGTACAATTTTGAGTCAGTCAATCTTCCTGCCCTTCCACACAAATCCCTTTCCCGTGAATCGATTGTATAGGCCATGGATGTACATGTTGCATATCTGGACAAGCGTAAGAGGCGCGGCTATGGATATAAGCTTTCGCCAGCCAGCTTTCCTGCAGGCGATATACCATGAGATGAAGAACAGCAGGACTCCTGTCAGCATGATATGGAAAAGGCATGAGAAGCCTTGGAAGGCGAACAGCAGCACAGCTGCGATAGGCGAAAGCGCTATGTGGATCAGTATGGCGACAAGTGCGAATATCGGGATAAATGATATTGCCTTCGGAGGGAAAACCCCAGCTATCGATCTTTCTATGCCACGGAATGCATCTGATGCATTTGTGTACATATAGCATGCTACATATCTGGATATGGATATGAATGCAAAGCTTTTCCGGTTCCTTACGAAGAGCCTTGCGATGCCAACATCATCCATATGACCCTTTATCTTCGTGTATCCACCTGTCTCGTCATATGCTTTCTTCCGCATCATTATGAATTGCCCGATTGCGAATGTTGCGCTTGGGAGAGGGAAGTGATAGACGAAGAAATGCGGGATGAGCGTGTTTGTAAGCATCATCGCCGATATATTCACGGTGCCTGCAAACGATGGGCACAGCTCAGTCGGGAACCCTGATATTATATCAAGATCATGCGCTTTCATGATGGAGTAGGCGTGTGCAATGCACTCAGAGGCATGGTATGTGTCTGCATCTGTCGCAAGTATATATTCACCATTGACGCGCGGCATGAGCTGCAGGAGCGCGTTTATCTTTCCATTCGCATGAAGCTTCCTGGTGCAATCTGTCTCGAAATACTTTATCCGTGGATCTGCCTTTATATGCTCCTTTATGATCTCTTCCGTTCTGTCTGAGCTTTGGTCATTGATGACAAGTATCTCGATATTCCTGTATGTCTGGCGTTCCAATGATTCAAGAACCCTTCCAATCGACTCCTCTTCATCGCGTGCAGGGATGATAACCGAGATAAGCGGGCCTTCAACACTGTCCTTTACGCGTCCAAGCTTGTTGAAATGCCTTATGTTCAGCAGTGTTGTCAGCATTGCATATATTCCGATTATCAGAATGAGAGCTGCATATATTGAAAGGTATACGCCCATTACCTGCTGTTCCTTCTTCCTCTTCTGTTGTCTTTTCTTATGTCCTCGATAGCTGGATCCCCTGTGTAGATGGATTCAGCTTTATCAAGGTAGCTGTCGCTTTCATCATACTCATCTCTCTGTGAAAGTGCCATGCCTTTGGCTGAATAGAATGAGAATAAGTCAAGCTTTGAAAGTCCATCCATCTCCTTCTCTATGTCATTGAGTATTGAGAGTGCCTTCCTTGAGGATCCCCCGGCTATAGCAGGGGTATAGAGAAGGCGGAATGCTTCCTGCAGTGCTATATAGTATTCATCTGGATAATCTTTATAAAGCTCTTTCATGAGGTCTGAGCTTTCCATGCCCTTGCTGATTCCGCCGTTCACGTAATAGTCTGCTGATACGATATCAGCCTGTGCTGTGCGGTAGAAAAGCTCGCCTTCGCTTTCTTCGATTGCTGCAAGATATTCCTTTCCAAGCTCAACATGGCGTTTTGCCTCTTCTGTGTTGCCCTTGTCTTTATAATATCTTGCCATATGATACTCAATCCTTGCCTTCTCGCACATCGTCAGCTCCTGAGCCATGTATGTCCTATAAAGCTCATCTGCAGCATTCTCTTCTTCATTGTTCTTCACAGCATCTATCAATTCAATGTATCCAGGACGCTCTGAGAACGATGAAAAAGAATCTGTATATGCGGAGAGCATTGATAACGTCAGCAGAAGTGCGAGCAGCAAAGCGGAAATTTTCCTCATCTGATATATTTCTCCTCTGATTCAGAGAGCGCACGCATTATATATCCTGGTTTCAGAGGAAGCGATGTCTCTATGAATCCTGGTTTCCCATGGTCTAGCTTATCCACAGGATTGCCCTCTGCGTCAAGCAGGCGGAAGCTGTCAGCATGCAGCAGGGGGACATCTGGACCTATGAACTGGAGCGGGGAAGCGGAACGTATCTGGTTCCGTACATCGAGGGAATAGATGCCATTCCCCTTATCCTCAAGCACGGTTCCCAGGAACATATAATTGCGCTCATATCCATAGCTTGTAGGACGCGATACATCTTCACCTTCGATAGGACCGGAGGAAAAGAAGAAACCTGTCGTGAACTCCCTGTGCGATACATCGAATATGTCTCGTCTGTATTTATCGAGGTCGGGGTCATTGTCAATTGCCTTCCTGTATGCCCTTGTTGTCACCGCAACGTAGTATACAGATTTCATCCTTCCCTCGATCTTCAGCGAAGACAGACCGGCATCCTCAAGTTCCTTTACATGGTCTATCATGCAAAGGTCCTTTGATGAGAGTATCGTTGTATAGTCCTCACCTTCTTCGATAGGGTAATAGATTCCGGGCCTTTCTTCCTCTTCAAGTGCCAGGCGGTACTTCCATCTGCATGTATGGGCACAGTCTCCCTGGTTCCCGCTTCTTCCAGCAAGGTGTGCAGAGAGCAGGCATCTGCCGGAATATGCCATGCACATAGCGCCATGGACAAAGGCTTCAAGCTCAAGCTCCGGTACCTTATCCTTTATCTTCTTTATATCGCTGAGGGATGCTTCACGTCCGAGGATTATCCTATTGAATCCCATATCCTTATACATCTTCGCAGCTTCGGAATTTATGCAGGAGGCCTGCGTTGAAAGGTGAAGCTCCTTTTCCGGAAAATTCCTCTTGAAGAATGGGACAGTGCCGAGATCCGAGACTATGAATGCATCAAACGGCCATGATGCAATCTCATCCTTCATGCTCTCAAGCTTCTCTATCTGGCTTTCCCTGAAGACGATGTTCATGGTGCAATACAGGCGCTTGCCGGTCTTTTCCTTCAGCGCCTTTACCTTCCCGATCTCTTCCTCTGTGAAGTTGCCTGCATTCTTTCTCAGCGAGAAATCCGTAAGTCCCATATAGGCAGCATCAGCGCCATAGCTGAATGCTGTCACAAGCTTCTCATAATTACCTGCCGGAGACAAAAGCTCTATTGCCATAGCATCTCCTTGTTCGTGTTTGCTTGTTCGGTTCTTTCCTTCCCGTCCTTTCTCCGTCTTTCCTTCTCTTCTTCCAGCGTGCGCAGGATAGAGCGTTCAAGACGCTTTGATCCCTCTTCTGGAAATGCGATGCTTATGACCTGTGAGATATCAGAGACTGGGTGGAAGACAACATTGCCCTTGACCTCATCGTCAAGCCTTTCAAGATCCTTGACATTGCGTTCAGGGATTATGATTTCCTGTATCATATTGCGCCTTGCTGCAAGTATCTTCTCCTTCAGGCCCCCTATAGGCATTACCTTTCCTGTAAGCGTGAGCTCTCCTGTCATTGCAAGTGATGGCTTGATCACCTCTTCCCGATACATCGACCAGAGCGCTGTGAATAGCGTTATGCCCGCACTTGGCCCATCTTTGGGAACGGCACCTTCTGGGATGTGGAGGTGTACTGTCGTATCCTCGAAGAATGAAAGATCCAGCCCTCTTAGATAGGCTTCCTTCTTCAGCGAGGACCATGCTATCGATACAGATTCCTGCATGACAGATCCAAGCTGTCCCGTAACCTTCAGATCCCCCTTCATCGGAAGCGATTCAGCTTCTATCAGAAGCACATCGCCGCCCATGCTTGTCCATGCAAGGCCGATAGCTGTGCCGATCTTGTCTGCCTTGACGATATCATCAAGAGGGAACAGTGGCTTTCCAAGATACTTCTCGACTGTATTGCCTTTTATCGCAATCGGCAGTTTCGTATCTTTTTCAGAGAGTATCTGGAGGGCTGCTTTCCTCATTATCTTGTCAATGCTCTTCTCATAGTGCCTGACTCCGGCTTCCCTTGCATATTCTGTAGCAATGAGCGAAAGGGCCTTGTTGTCAAACCTTATTTCCTTTCTCGTCAGTCCATTCTTCTCCAGAAGACGCGGAACAAGGTAATCCTTTCCTATATGGAGCTTTTCCTCCGGTGTATAGCCAGATAGCTCGATAACCTCCATCCTGTCATACAGAGGCTCTGGAATACGGGATGTGTCGTTGGCTGTGACAATGAACAGCACTCGCGATAGGTCGTATGGGATGTCTATATAAAGATCCTGGAATCCTGTGTTCTGTTCTGGATCAAGCACCTCAAGAAGCGCTGAAGCTGGGTCTCCCTGGAATGATTCTCCCATTTTGTCTATCTCGTCGATCAAGATAACCGGATCAGGAACACCGACGCTTTTCATAGCCTGTATGATCTTGCCAGGCATGGCGCCTACATATGTCCTTCTGTGTCCTTTTATCTCCGCTTCATCTCTCATTCCGCCTACGCTGAACCTGTAGAACTTCTTGCCAAGAGCTCTTGCTATTGAGTATCCGACAGATGTCTTTCCAACCCCTGGAGGGCCCGCAAGGCATATGATAGCTCCTTTTCCATTCCTTGCCTTAAGCCTGGATGCAAGGAATTCGAGGATCCTTTCCTTCACTTCCTTCATCCCATAATGATCCTTTTCCAGGATATGGCGGACCTTTGTTATTGAATAATCCGGGGCTTTATCCTCAAACGCAAACGGAAGCGATATAAGAGTCTCTATATAAAGCTTTGTCATTGCATACTCGGGATTCATGGTCTCAAGGCCTGAGAGCTTGTCAAGCTCTTTGTCAACGACAGCTCGGAATGAATCCGGAAGCTTTGCATCTGCAGCTTTCGTGTACAGGTCATCGTCCTTGCCTTTTGCTCCACGAGGGCCAGGCTTGCCTGTTATCTCAGACAGCTCAGAGTTAAGGGCTTTTATCTGCTCGCGAAGAATCTGCTCACGATTGCGGTCCTTTATCCTCTGATATATGTCCTGCTTGATTGCGTTTTCCTTGTCGATGATCTCCTTTTCCGTTGCGATGAAGGAAAGAAGCTTCTCTATCCTCTGCTTTGCAGACCGCGTCTCAAGCACATCCTGCAGGAAAGCTCCCGGAGCGTTTATCGCAGATGCTGCGTAGTATGAAAGCAGGGCAGGGTCATCTATATTGGATATATTGACTTCTGTTGCGAACGAGAACATGTTCGTAGTCTGCGTAAGCCCTGTTATGGTATCACGGAGGATCCGTACATATGACGCTGTGGACTTCTCCCTTGTGCTCTCATCCGGAAGAGATGAGAAATCAGCATATACAAACGGGCCATCGGTGGAGAATCTTTCAACCTTTACCCTTTCGATCGTGGATATGAAAACATGCAGACAGTTGTTTGGCAGCCTGATGAACCTGGAAGCTTTTGCAAGGGTTCCTATGCTCTTGTATCCAGCGGTCTCTTCCTGCATAAGCGCAACAAAGTATCCATCACTATCTATTGCCTTTGATATGATCTGGACATCTGAAGGGCGTCCGATCATCAGAGTCGTGAATGTCTCAGGAAACAAAGGACGTTCAAGCAGCGGAAGCACTATCGCTCTTCTCGGCAATACCTCTTCTGTATTCCTTGTATTTGTGTTTTCGTTCATAGCTTAAACAAAGATAACAATTGATTTGATATCAGACAATCAGTAATTTTACCAAAATCCTCATCATCTTCTTCTATAGAAATGCAATGGTGAGAATGCTGTCGGTTGGCCATCATATGCCAACATTGGCCATGTCTGGATATATTCCGAGATTGATTGATGATAAGCTGGATATCTGGATGGAGACTTTTGGCGCCGTAGTGCTTGCTGTCCCTAAGTGGATAGGGAAGACAATGACATGTGAGAAGAGGGCCAGAAGTGCATTTTATTTCACGCCTCGTTTCGGTCAGCCCGATTCCTTGGAGATTGCAAGGCTTGTTTCTTCTGGGTATTTACGAACTGCATGGGCTATGACATGAAAGGCGGCCTGAAGACACTTTCGCTGGCAAACCCATTCATGGCTCTAGGCGGACTTTTCGGTACGTTCCTGGCAAGCCTCATACTGTAATCATTTTGCTTTTTCCATCTCTGCCGCTATTATTATCCTAGGAGGACAGAGATGGATTTTCTCAATCTGGTCAGAAACCGCTATTCATGCAAATCATACAGCAATGAAACGATAACCAAGGAAGAGCTTGATGCAATTCTCGAGGCAGGACGCCTTGCCCCAACTGCGAAGAACCTTCAGGAACAGCATATATATGCAGTGCAGTCAGAGGAAGGTCTTGCGAAGATCGATAAGCTCACACCTTGCCGCTGTGGAGCAAGGACCGTGCTTGTCGTTGCATACAACAAGGACAATGTCTTTGTCTATCCAGGCGAGGAAAGGGATTCAGGGGCAGAGGATGCTTCGATCGTTGCAACGCATATGATGCTCGCGGCTGCCTCTCTTGGTGTCGACAGCTGCTGGATCAATTTCTTCAATCCCGTAGAAGCCAGGAAGGAACTGGGACTTCCTGAAAACGAAGAGGTCCTGATGTTCCTGGATCTTGGACACGCAAAGGAAAGGAAGAGCGCAGTGAGCAAGAACAGGAAAGCTATAGGTGAGACTGTAAGCTATATCTGATCATCTGAGATGTGGAGGGACTTCGCTGCCATCGTTTTCATGGCCGTTGTACAGCTCCACATCTTCCATGCTGATGATGAAGCCATGCTCTGCTGCAAAAGGAATCAGCACTTTTTCAGTTATCTCTTCCTTTGCGCCAGGATAGCTGATTATCCTCTCATCCAAAGCCTGCCGCGCATCATCGTTCTCATCAATCCAAAGCAGAAAAGCATCCATTATGTTGTCAGCCATATTTCCCCCATAGCAAGTTCTTGCAGTAGATTATAATGCATCTATGCATTCTTTGCTTATATTTTGTGTTCTTTGCTTTTCCTTGTCTTTCAATCGATTCTGGATATATGCCTGATGCCGGAGCCTGTAGATACTTTGCGTTTTGACTCGATAAAGCTGGCGAGAAAAGAGCGATGGGGGCTATTGTCCGTACTGATGGTCCATTGGCTGGAAAGGACTTTGCCTATGCAGAGGATTACTTTTTCGATTGATGATTACATTGTTTCTTGTTATCGATGCGCTATGCATCGATAATGGTGCTTTACATGACGCATGGAGCATTGCTTCAGAACGCATTGGCTAAACCTGCAGGATCGAATGAAGCGCAATAAGAAGAGTACCGAGGACAATCATAAAGAGTCCTGCTGCGGCTTTCTTTGATAAGTGTTCCTTGAATATTATGCGCGAGAATAAGATGGTAACGATAATGCTCATCTTGTCTATGGGGACTACGACGCTCGCCTCTCCATCCTGCAGCGCCTTATAGTAGCAGAGCCATGATGCACCTGTTGCGAATCCTGACAATATGATGAAGATAAGTTCCTTTTTGGGTATCCTCCTCACATCCATGGCCTTGCCTTCAACGGCGACAAGAAGCCAGGAAGCGATAAGCACAACAGCTGTCCGGATTGTCGTTCCGAGGTTTGAATCGACCCCTTCGATTCCGATCTTGCCCAGGATTGATGTAAGAGCAGCAAACAAAGCAGATAGAAGCGCGTATGCAAGCCATGACCTGCTGTTGCTGTTTCCGCTTCCTTTCTTCTGCTCTATCATCAGAAGCGTGCCGATTCCGATCAGGACAATCGCGGCAATCCCAAGCGCGCTTATGCTTTCCCTGAGGATGATGAATGCAAGTATCATCGTGAGCACTGTGCTTGATTTGTCTATCGGTACGACTTTATTCACATCGCCTTTCTGCAGCGCCCTGAAATAACATAGCCAGGATGCTCCTGTCGCAATCCCTGAAAGAATAAGGAATAGCCAGGTGCTGGCACTGATTTCATACAGTGCTTGGAAAGATGATGTGATGGATGCCATCAGAGCGGAGAAGAGTAGGACTACTATAGTCCTGATTGCTGTCGCTACAGTTGAATCAGTTTCCTTTATACCGCATTTGGCAAGGATTGAAGTTATGCCTGCAAAGAATGCAGAGCCTACAGCGAACAATAGCCACATATTATCTCCAAGAAGAGAATAATACCAATATAGGAAAAAGGAAACGCTGTCATTGCGACAGCGTCTGAATCAGATATAGAATCCTGTGGGAGCTGTTCCGTATTGTTTCTTCACTTCAATTACGGCGGCTCCATCTGCATCTGTCTTTCGCGATACTACAGTGTACTTGATTCTGCTTTCATCGAGCTTCCGGATGTATTCATCAGCTTCCTTTGCAGAAAATTCCACTGCTTCTGAATGACTGAGCTTGTCGCTCAGGACGAATTTCAGAGTCTGCTGAAGCATTGCGCTCTGAATTCTTTTCATAATATCCACCTCACTGAAGATTCAAAAGGGGAGATAGCTCCCGCCTTCTATGCAGATTGTATCAAAAATAAGATGAATCTACAAATTAAATCTTACATATCTATATATAATATATGTATATATAAGAATAGATGCAGTGTGATTTGTGTTATGCTGGAATCCAATTATGACTGAAAATGAGACACTTTCATGCTGCGATGAAAATGCAGAGCACTATGCGTGATGGTTAAGGAAATGCAGAGAGTAAGCATATATTCCTTCGCTGGCAATAAGATCCGCTGATATATTCAAGGTCAATATTTGTATTGCATGAATGAAGAAGCGGACCCGCTTGAGTCCGCTTACTGCTGTTCAGTTCTTCTCTCCCCCGATATGCTTCAGGAATTCATCATAGCCATCTTTGAGGTTTTCCTCTGGTTCGTACTCTTCAAGCGGGTAGTGCTCCATCACAAAGTCTATATCCTTGTCTCCGCGTCCTGAGAGGTTGACGAGTATCTTCTTTCCCTTGCCAAGCTTTTTTGCAAGCTTTACAGCATAAGCGACAGCATGTGAAGATTCGAGAGCTGGGATTATACCTTCCATCCTGGAAAGTGCATAGAATGCTTCCACCGCTTCCCTGTCTGTTGCTGTCTCGTAGTGTACTCTTCCGATTGAATGCAGGTAGCTGTGCTGTGGGCCAACGCCAGGATAGTCAAGACCCGATGCGATTGAATAGACCGGCAGCGGTTCTCCATCCTTGTCCTGAAGCACAAGGGACTTGAAGCCATGGAGTATGCCTACAGTCCCCTTTGCGATTGTTGCAGCGTGCTTTCCTGTCTCAAGGCCTTTACCAGCTGGCTCTACGCCATAAAGCTCTACATCCTTGTCATCAAGGAATGCTGAGAATATCCCCATTGCGTTTGAGCCGCCACCAACACATGCAACTACTGCATCAGGAAGAGATCCGGCATAGCTCTGCATCTGCTCCCTTGCCTCCATGCCGATAATAGCCTGGAAATCACGGACCATCATTGGGAATGGGTGTGGCCCTACAACGGATCCAATGCAGTAAATCTGCGTAACTGGATCTTTCAGATATGCTTCGAATGCTGCGTCAACTGCATCCTTCAGGGATTTCGTTCCCTGCGTTACTGAGATCACCTTTGCACCAAGGACCTTCATCCTGGATACGTTGGGGGCTTCTTTCCTTACATCTATCTCACCCATGTAGATATCGCACTCAAGACCAAGGAGGGCAGCTGCCGTAGCAAGGGCAACTCCATGCTGACCTGCACCTGTCTCTGCTATAACCTTCTTCTTGCCCATGTGCTTTGCAAGAAGCACTTCGCCAAGGCAGTGGTTTATCTTATGGGCACCTGTATGATTCAGATCCTCTCTTTTCAGGTATATCTCCGCCCCGCCTGCTGCGATTGAAAGCCTCTTTGCATGATAGACAGGGCTTGGTCTCCCGGTATAGTGTTCATTGAGCTCCTTAAGTTCCGCAATGAACGATGGATCTTTCGAGATCTCCTCATATGCAGCCTCAACTTCCTTCATCACTTTCTCAAGTTCTTCCGGAAGATATGCGCCGCCGAATTCCCCGAAATAACCTGCTGCATTAGGCAGGTTCTCTGTATTGATTCCATTATTGACAAGGTTCTTCATCTAGTGCTCCTTTTGTTTTTCTTTGTACAGTAACGCTACTATAAGAAGAAACATGTGTCAATAGCCCTGCATTATTTTGTCCTTCTTGAGTCCCTTACTTTCTGCCAGGCCCTTTTTCTTGTCTCTTCAGATACTCTTTCAAAATAGGGGAGAGCGGTATCATTGTCATCTATATAGAAGAAAGAAAGCGCCCAGGCCACGGCCATTGAGATGTAATACTCCTGGTTGTCTGCCTCTGTGATAGCCTCAAGCAGCTCTTCCTTGTTTCCGTAATCCTTCCTGTGTGACATCAGGTATACAATGCCAAGGCGACGAGGGAATGTACGCTTGTCTTCCAGTAGCTTCAGGAAATATGCTAGAGCTTCTTCCCTTTCTGCTTTCCTTGGTTTAAGCGATGATGCTATGACATCTGCATGATCCCATGCTGAAAGGGCATCCAGCATGGAACCAAGCTTGGAAAGCTTCTCCTTCAACGGTGCTTTCATTGCAGCTATCGCAAGTCCTTTGAGGATTACGTCCTCATGATACCTTATCGTTATCTCATCAGGATTGCTTATGGTCTTGGCAAGACTGCGCAGGACAGGGATGCGTACACCTGCCTGCGGATAAACCTCATCCTTTGTTATCTTCTCATTGAAGGCCTTTGTTTTCTCATTCCTATAAGGTGCATACAGAGCATCAGTATCCATAGTCCTCTCCGATGAGAATGACGGTTATCCTGTCTTTCTCCCTTTGCGGGCCAAAGACAGTATAGCTGCAGCATATCCTGCTCTCTGAATTACAGCCAAGAGCGCATAGATGCTCTTCATTGAATGATGGGGATGCACAGTGCCCAAGCTTGGTGCAGGGGTTATCAAGTCCTAAGCGCACTGAGTTTGCAGGCGCGGCTGTTTCCTTTACCCTTTCTACGGCTCTCCTTACGTTCGGAACGATCTTGTTTATTCCTGCGACGACTATTACCTTCTTCGGCCCGAACAACATTGCTGAGATTCTGTTGGACCTTCCATCGACCTCATAGAGTTCCCCATGTTCTGTAACAGCGTTTGCCGATACCAGATAGAAGTCTGCATTATATGCATCCTTATATTCCTTATGGTAATCAGTATGCTCCTTCAGATAATCCATGATTCCGCACTCGGCAAGTGTCATTGAACCACCTGTTGCTGTGTAGGCGCCCTCTGGTATCAATGTGGTTATGAGTTTATATGCCTCATCCTTTGTATTTACATAAACAGCGCTGAATCTGTTCTTCTCAAGATTCTCAAGCGTTCTTTTCACTGTAGCCTGAACGATCTTCCTTTTATTTGCATCCATAGCTTTACCTCTCCAGCTATTATATCATTGAGAGAAGATATTCACAGGCTGGAAAACTCTTTTGGGGAGCTGTTGCATTTGAGATTTTGATAGATAATTTCACTGAAAGATTGATAAATGCTATTGACACTATCATTGATAATCATTAAATTGGTATAGAAATTCGACGTAGGGTAGAGCAGTTGGCAGCTCGTCGGGCTCATAACCCGGAGGTCGCAGGTTCGAGTCCTGCCCCTGCTAAAGAGATGTAATCCGGACCATTGAGTGGCAAAAGCCAACAGTGGATGTGGGTTCCGGACCATCGATGAAAAATAATGGCAATCCGTCTAAGAGCAATGGTTCAAGGTGGGTTGCCTTTATTTTTATCCATTTTGCCTCAGTTTGCTCGCCTTTGCTTCGTCTCTGAATCAAAATGACACATTTTTCCCTGTTTTTTTGCTGCTATGATTCGTTTTGTCCTGCCATTGTGTTCCGATAAATTTAAATAGTTTTAATAATTCATTGTATTATAAAAATTTGTTGATTTTGGCATGTATTCTGCATATTTGTTTGTGCAAAGATAGGAGGCAGACAAATGGCTAATGAGATTTCTAGATATAACGACAGAAGGAATGTATCGGTATTTGATGATTTCTTTGATTCGATGCTCAACGCATGGGGTTCGTATTCAGCAAAGGTTCCAGCTGTTGACGTAGAGGAAACGCAGGATGAGTTCATCATCAAGGCAGAACTTCCAGGTTTTGATGAGAATAATGTGAAGATCTATGTTGAGAAGCATGTTCTTCATATCTCTGGTGAAACAGATGATAAAAACGATGAGAAAGAGGGAAGGAAGTATCTTGTCAAGGAAAGAAGGCATACATCATTCTCCAGATCGTTCAGCCTGCCTGATGGGCTTGATGAGAGTGCTATAAGCGCAGCATTTGAGAATGGAATCCTTACAGTAACGCTTCCAAAGATGCCTGAAGAGAAGCCAAGGCACATTGAAGTCAAGATCAATAAGTAATGATAGAGGGGACTGCACAGAGCAGTCCTCTTTTTTGTAGACATGATTGTTAAATTTCTGTTATTCTCTTTCGAAGGAGGCTCAGATGACCTTGAAAATGGCTTTGATCAAAGCGAAAAGGTTTCTAGGGCCTGATTGTTTCATTTTGTGTTTGTTATTGCCGGGTATGTATCCGGCTTTTTTATTGACTATAGGAGATTGCAGATGAACGTTTTCGCTTCAAGATCGTTATGTGTTATTGAGGATTTCTCAATCAACGAGCGTCGCTACTTCTTTCAGAAGGTCCATGAACTGAAGAGCGCAATACTGGCAAACGATGAAGAGACGATGGATAAGTTCAGGATCAATGACCCTGACTTTGGAATCTATGAAGTATTTCTTGAAGATAGCACGAGAACCAAGGAATCATTCAGGAATGCTGCTAAGTTCCATCACGCAAAGGTATCAGAGCTTCTTTGCTCATCCTCATCCATAAACAAGGGTGAAAGCTATGCAGATACGTTCAACATGCTCTCCGGTTACAGCAACCGCATCTTCATAGTGAGAAGCAAGGTTGAAGGGCTTACAAAGTGGCTTTCCGAGGAGTGCTCGGAATATGCTGAGAGAAATGGGCTGCCTTATCGTCCTGCTTTCATAAATGCAGGGGATGGCAAGCACGAGCATCCTACCCAGGAGCTGCTGGATGAGTTCTCGTTCCTTGAGGATCTGGACATGTCGTTTGACAGCATTCATGTAGCTCTTGTCGGCGATCTATATCATGGACGCACTGTGCATTCAAAGGCAGATGGCCTCAAGATCTTCAATCATGTCAAGGTTGACCTCATAGCTCCGTCTGAGCTCATGATGCCTGAAAGCTATATAGAGAAGATGAACGAGAACGGCTTTGACGTTACGCTTTATTCCTCGATTGAGGAGTATCTCAGGAGTGGAGATATCGCAAAACTATGGTATTTCACAAGGCCACAGCTTGAGAGGATGGGTGAGAGGATCCTTCAGAAACAGGATATATTGAGAGAAGCCATCACATTCAGAAAGGACTTCCTTCCATATCTTAAGGAAGGAACCAAGTTCTACCATCCGCTTCCTCGTCATAAAGAGCATCCAACCATTCCTACATGGCTTGACAAGACAGAGCTCAACGGATGGGAGAGGCAGGCGATAAACGGAATGTACTGCAGGATGGTGCTTCTATCGCTGATTGCTGGACGCATAGGCGATGATTATGTCCCGATTCCCGGTGAGCATGATGCGGACCTGAAGACAGAGGAGTATATCATCAAGGTTGAGCCAAGCGACAGGAAGAAGGATAAGAACTACTCTGAAGGCGTCAGGCCTATATCTGATGGCATAGTGATAGATCATATCTGCAAGGGAGACGAGCCAAGCGTTATCCGCTCGCATATGCGCCTTATATCCTCGGTTCTGGGACTGGATGATGGCAGAGGTGGAGAGTGGATCTCAACAGGTTCTGATGGCAAATATAAAGGCATAATATTCCGTCCAGGATGCAGGACGCTTGAGAGAAAGGACCTGAAGAGGCTGGCGGCCGTTGCCCCTCACTGCACGCTCAATATAATCAGGGATGGCCGTGTTGTCGAGAAATACAGGACCCATATGCCTCCTCGCATATACAACTTCGACGATCTCTGCTGTCAGAATGAAGCCTGCATATCGAATCCGGTGAATGGAGAGGGCGTTGCTTCCTCATTCATCCGTACTCCAGATGGGCATTTTGCCTGTGCATACTGCGGTCGTTTCCACAGTTTCAAGGAAATTTGGAAAAAACATTAAGGAGATGGTAAGATAAAGCTATGAGCAATATGAAGAAACTAGAAGAAATAACAGAATATTACGGACCGATTCTCGCAAAAGGCGCATTTGAGCTAGGCGCAATCAGGCTTTCAACAGATAACCCATTCACATGGGTTTCAGGCTATCGCATGCCAATCTACAACGATAACAGGCAGTTCCTGGCAAAGCCTAAGTACAGGGCACTGATAAGGGATGCCTTTGCAGATATCCTGGACTCGATGGAGGTTCAGGTTGATAACGTTGCAGGCACGGCTACAGCTGGCATCCCTCATGCGACAAGCCTCGCTGATATGATCTACAAGCCCCTGAGCTATGTGCGTTCGTCCTCTAAGGACCATGGGCTTGGCCATCAGATAGAGGGCCTTGGGCAGAGCGGCTCATATGAAGGCAGGAACGTGCTTCTCATTGAGGACCTTATCTCAACAGGATCTTCATCGCTTAAAGCTGTCGAGGCTATCAGAAGCGCGGGCGGTGTATGCAACCTCTGCCTTGCCATCTTCACGTATGGATTCAAGACAGCAGAGGATGCTTTTGCTGCCCAGAACTGTGAATTCCATACAATCCTTTCATATGATGTGATGGTTCGTACAGCCGAGAAGACAGGATATATTACAGGAGAGGCGGCAGAAGCGCTCCGTGAATGGAGGCAGGATCCATTTGGCTGGGGCGAGAAGAGGGGATTCCCAAGGGAGATGAAGGCATGAGCTACATAGATCTTCTAAGAGAGAGCGCAAAGGAAAGCGGGAATATCGTATGCATGGGATTGGACCCTGTCCTTTCAGTGCTTCCTGCATCAGAGGAGCCTGTACGTGACCGTATTGGTTCGTACTTTTCGGAGCTTTTCAGGAGAATGAGGCTTGAAGGGGTTGCCCCTGCGGCCTTCAAACCTAATATCGGATACTATCAGAGGCTGGACAATCCTAGAGCAGAGGACTTTTCGGGTTCTCTTGCGCTGGTTGATGTCCTTGAGCTTCTGGAGACATATTTCCCAGGAATTCCGGTGATTCTCGACAGCAAGCGTGGAGATATTGCAAAATCCAGCGAAAACTATGCATCGGAAGCATTTGATGCGTGGGGTGCTGACGCTGTCACGGTCTCTCCTTATATGGGGCATGATTCAGTGCTTCCGTTCGCCTATGAGGATAAAGGCGTGTATGTACTGAATCGTACATCGAATCCAGGGGCAGCGGAATTCCAGGATCAGAACGTCCTGGACAAGGTTGATGAGAAGGAGCTTTATCCGCTATACAGGGCCGTTGCCCATCATATTGCGGCATGGAGTTCAGAGCACCCTGGCATCGGTGCTGTTGTCGGTGCTACCAATCCTAAGGAGCTTGGTGATATTGCCTCAATCTATGCTGGACGTGATATCCCGATGCTCATCCCTGGCGTTGGCAGCCAAGGGGGAAGCGCATCGGATGTTATGGCTATGATGAAGAGCGCTGGTTATGAGCTTGATCTTTCGCGTATCAATTCATCATCCGGCCTTACCCATCCATGGAAGAAGGGAAATGCTCCTGAAGACTGGCTTGAGAAGTGCATGGCTGCGATACATAGCCTGATAGAAGAGGCTTCGCTCTGATGGATGCATTATCTTTTCTCAGAGGAAGCCATAAGCGGGGTGAACTGCACCTTGCAACTGTTTCAGGTGTCGCATCTACAAAGAAGGAGCTGATTGAGCTTTTCGATCGCTCCATTCCCAGTGTGGATATAATAACGACAAAAAGCTTCCAGGTAGTGCCTACGCCTGGCAATAGGGAGCCTGTTGTCTGCTCTCCAGCCCCTGGCAACTTCGGTAATTCCGTAGGGCTTAGGAATCCTGGGATGGAAAGCGCTCTTGAAGAACTGAAGGAGATAAGGGAAAACGGTATGCGGGCGCTTCTTTGCGTTTCGCTTGCAGCATCCAATCCTGATGATTTCATAACGCTTGTCAAGGCTTTCGATCCTGTTGCGGATATCCTTGAGCTGAACTTCTCCTGTCCTCATGCGCAGGCTGGATTCGGAGCATCTATCGGCACAGATAAGGAAATTGCTTCGGATTATGTCAGAAGGATAGTGTCTGCGTATCCTGAGAGGCGTTCTCCCCTCGTTGTCAAGCTGACCCCGAATGTCCCTGATATCGCGGATATAGCGGAAAGCGTGATAAATGCAGGCGCTGATGGAATTGCCGCAATCAACACAGTCGGCCCTAAGCTTTATATAGAACCACATTCAGGTTCCCCGATCCTCAACAATAATCTTGGCGGGAAAGGCGGTGCCAGCGGAGAATGGGTGAAAGAAGAGGCTGTAAAGGCTGTCAAGGCCATCAGGGAGAGAATAGGGGATGAGCCTATAATACTTGGCATGGGCGGTGTATCTTCTGCCGAGGATGCAAGACGTCTTGTCAGTGCTGGTGCTGATAGCGTTGGCATCGGGTCTGCAATCTCCCGTGTGCATCCAAGGGATTGGGAATCTTTCTTCTCAGCGATCAAGAACGGCAGAGACGCATCGCAGTATCTTTCAAAGGAGAACGCGCTGGAGTACACGCCTCATAAGATCGTCAGGAAGGAAACCTTCGGTGATGATGTCGTTGTCTTCACACTCGATGGCAAAAGCAATGCGGAGCCTGGTGAATTCATGTTCATCTGGGTACCGGGAAAAGGTGAGAAACCATTTTCCGTTGCTGTGAATGATCCGCTTACGTTCCTTATAAAGAAGAGAGGCATGTTCACTTCGTCGCTCTTTGATATGAGAGAGGGAGACACTCTCTATACAAGAGGCCTCTATGGAAGTCCGATGGTCTATGAGAAGACCAGGAGAGCCCTTCTGATAGGAGGGGGAACCGGAGCGGCTGTGCTTCCATTGATAGCAGAGCGTCTTTCGAAAGACGGTACGGAGATGGATATAAGAGTTGGCGTTGTTCATCTGAATAATGGCAAGGAGCCCTTGGAGGATGTCCTCTCATCGTATGGCACATTCAGGGCTGTTGCCGATGACGGTAAGCCTGGACGTGTCCTTGACACAATCACTGAAGCGGATCTTGCTGGTGATACTGCACTGTACGCTGTAGGACCTGGCAAGATGATGGAAGGAGCTGCGAAGAGAGCTGAGAGCCTGGGACTTTCCGATGAAAGGATATATCTATCGATGGAGAAGAATACGATGTGCGGAATCGGCATGTGCGGTGAGTGCGTATGCGGTTCACATCTGCCATGCAAGGAAGGTACGTTCTTTACCTGGAAGACCCTGAAGGAGAACAATGTAGCGTTATGATAGATCCCCATGTGCACCTGAGAGACTGGAAGCAAAGCGACAAGGAGACCGTGCTGCACGGTATGAGCGTGGCCTCCCGCCTTGGCTTTACCCATCTTTTCGATATGCCAAATACCAACCCTCCTTTGACTTCAAGAAGCACGATCCTTGAGCGTCTTGCCCTTGGTGGTGAGAGTGCTGAGAAAACAGGAGTTTCATATCATATATGGGCTGGGATAACGAATGATGAGAGCGAGATCGAGGAAGCTGTATCAATGCATTCAGAGCTTTTCCCTCTCATCATCGGGCTTAAGATGTTTGCAGGCCACAGTACAGGGAACATGGGGATAATCGGAGTTGAAAACCAAAGAAAGGTATTCCAGACGCTGAAGCGGGCAGGTTATGAAGGTGTTCTTGCGGTGCATGCTGAGAAGGAGGAGCTTCTATCTCCTGAGCTCTACATTCCTGGCCGCTATGAAACACATAGCGATGCACGTCCAGGCATCGCGGAGACAGAGAGCGTCAAGGACTTGGTATCACTTGCATTGGAAACAGGCTTTGAAGGTACTCTTCATATCTGCCATGTATCTGCAAAGAGTACGATAGAATACATTGTTTCCCAGCGTCAGAATCTGAAGATCACGATGGGAGCCACTCCCCATCATGCACTTCTTACGAGGGAAGATGCGAAGAATCAGGCATTGATGCTTAAGATGAATCCACCGTTGCGTTCCGAAGAAGACAGAAAGGCTGTTTTTGATGCGCTTTTGGATGGCACGATAGACTGGGCAGAGTCAGACCATGCTCCCCATACAGAAGAGGATAAGGAAAAAGGCGCTTCTGGCATTCCTGGTCTTCCTGGAATGGATCTCCTTCTATATAGGCTCAGAGAGGCTGGGTGCTCAGAAGAGAGGTTGAAGGCTGCATTTGGTGGCAATGTGATAAGAACATTCGGCCTTGATGCTGAGGATATTGTCCTGTCGCAAGACCCTTATGAACTTTATAAGGCTGAAAGTTCTCAGTATTCCTGGAATCCTTATTCCGATTGCAATTGATGAGCCTGCTATCCAGGCTCGCTGTCATCTGCTGATTATCTCTTCCCTGTAGCTCTCTATCTTCCTCTCTTTGGAAGAGAAGTGACCATATATCCCTTCTTGATGCTTGGCATGAACTTGCCGTAGCGCCTTGGACGGGCTGCAAAGCAGTAGCTCTGGCCCATCCTCAGAAGCAGATGAATGTACATCGATTTATCGACATATAGGCTATCGCTCTTTATGAGGCTCTCGAATTCGGATTCACCGGTCTTGATCGTTTTCATCTCATCAATATTATAGCCTGTTTCCGCTTCCCTTATATAAGGTTGTGAAATACGGGCCAGATGTCCTTGGCGTATTAAAAGTGCTCATACTATCCATACGCCCTGACTTGCAGTTTTGTCCAGCTTGTGAGGGGGATTTTATGGAAATCCTGAAATTGCCGGAAAATGAACTGTTTGCTTTTGGGGTGGTTTTCCTTTATAGGCAGTTGTGCTAACATCGCTTTGATAAGGAGACGGAAATGGACGAAGGCGGAAGTACTAACCCTTTACCTAGATGTACTTAATGAAGCCTTCTGTCATTCTTTTATGTGATCAGAGGGCTGTGGAGGGCCAGATGATTACAAAGAGAACGGATTTATCCCCGAACCAGAATTATACATGGATTGATGCTAGAGAGCTTGATAAGGATGATATCTCAATCCTTACTGATGAGTATCTGATCTCATCAGAGCTTCTTGCAGATATAATGGATGCTGACGAACAGAGCCGAATTGAGAAAGAGGATGAGTATACAGTCATAATCTGCCGTCTTCCTTCAAGCGAGGAAGATGATGAGAAGCCTCTTGAGCGTACGACAATACCTCTTGGTATCGTTATGTTTCCGGATAAGCTCATAACCATATGCCGAGGTGACAGCGTTGTTATCGACGATTTTGCCCGTCATCGTTTCAGGCAGTGTCCTGTTGAGACAAAGGAAGGATTTGTCATTTCAATACTTGGCCGTGCTGCACTTGTTTATATCAGATTCCTGAAATACATCAACAGGCAGAAGGATATCGTAGAGGAACAGCTTCAGAAGTCAATAATGAACTATGAGCTTATACAGCTGCTGCAGATACAGAAGTCCCTTGTTTACCTTACGACTGGGCTTACGGATAATGAGCTGCTATTGGAGAAGCTTCAGAAAACACCTTATTTCAAGGTGAATAATGATGCTGAGGAAGAATTCCTGGAAGATAGCATAACCGATAATAAACAGGCTATCGCTATGGCTAATATCTATTCGGATATCCTCACTGGTACCATGGATGCATTCGCATCTGTCATAGGAAACAACATGAACGTGATCATGAAACGCCTGACTGTGATCTCGCTTTCCCTTATGTTCCCTACATTCATCACTGGTTTCTTTGGAATGAACGTGCATCTTCCCGGTACCGATAGTCCATTTGCCTGGATTTTCCTTCTTGTGCTTTGCGCGCTTGTGGCTGTTGTCGGCAATATCATAATATCGGACAGGCGGAACAAATCTATCCTGAAAGCATCGCTTGGGGAGAAGCGCAAGCTCGTAAAAGGTGAGCGTACTCCTTCAGAGATAAAATACCTCAGACGCAAGAAGGAGACGCTTGAAGGGGAGGACTAATCCTTGATTACCCGTATAAGATAGCCTTTCAGATATTCGCTTTCAGGAAAGGAGATGCGTACAGGATGATCTTCTCCTGCACTGAGAGTACGGAGTATCTGTATCTCCACACCCGCATCAGCGGCAGCCCATGAAAGCATCATCCTGAAGTCTTCCCGGCTTACAGCCCCAGAGCATGAGAATGTCGCTATGATCCCATTGTTCCTTATCTTCAGCATTGCGACTCTGTTCAGGTCCTTGTATGCTTTCATCGCATTGTCCAGTGCAGCCTTTGTCTTGGCAAGCTTCGGCGGATCGAGGATCATCATGTCGTATTTGCTGCTTTCGATGGATCGGATGTAATCAAAGCAGTCTGCGCTTTTGATTGTCACTTTATCACGGGAGGCTTGCGGCAGGATCTTCTCATCCTCGTTTATATGCACTTGATAAAGCAAATGCCTCAGAGCGCTTTCCGAGGAATCAACAGCATCTACAGAGAGAGCACCGCCTCTGAGCGCATGGAGCGTAAATGCCCCTGTATAGGAGAAGAGATCAAGCACTGTTCTTCCGTTTGCCGATTCTTCGACAATATTCCTGTTGTCCCTCTGATCGCAGTAGAATCCGGATTTCTGTCCCTTTCCTGGAGCTGCTTCGTACATTATCCCGCTTTCGATGAAGCGAACATTGCCGCGATTGTCGCTCTCCTTTGTCTCGATTCCATTGCGGAATATACGTATCTGTTCCTTCAGGCTTTCAGCGGCTGCATATTGCCTGTCGACAGTAGCTTCTATCACAGAAGGATGGAGAACAGCATCAAGTTCAGCTGCAATCACTCCAAGGAAAGATGATGCGAAGCGTGATGAGACCAGTATGCGTATTTCCCTTCCGTAGCAATCTGCAGCCACTCCTGGAAGGAAGTCTGCCTCACCATGTATAATGCGCAGGCATGTTGTATCTTTCTTGCCGAAAAGGGCTTTCCTTCTCAGGATCGATGCCTTGACCAGAGACCGTATGAAATCATCGTCCATCTTATCATCTATATTCCATGAAAGAAGATGGAGGATGATATGGCTTTTCTCATCGTAGTATCCATATGCGATGAATTCACCGCTATGCGTAACAACCTCTGCAAAACCGCAGCCATCGCCTTCCTTGCTTTCAATCGCTCCTGAAAACACCCATGGATGGTGCTTCAGAAGAAGCTTTTCCTTTCCTTCTCTGATTCTCACTGTAAGCATGGCTTAATCGTAATGTATGGCATATAGTCTGTCAAAAGGTCTGTAATTGCAAATCAAAACGTCGACGAAATATAATTTTCAGCTGTTCGCCGATGGTTTATGATGCTATCATCATTGTATGATAGGAAGACAGAAAGAAGCATCTGAGCTTATTGAGCTGTATGAAAGCGGGCAGGCGGAATTCGTTGCAATATATGGACGCAGAAGAGTAGGCAAGACATATCTTGTAGATAATGTATTCAAGGATAAGTTTGCTTTCAGGCACGCAGGACTATCCCCGTTGGAAGCAGATGAAACAGAAGGTGCAGGACCTCTCAGAAAACAGCTTCAGGCCTTTTTCAGCACTCTTGTGAGATATGGGCTTCGGAATGCAGATTGCCCTGAAAGCTGGATTGATGCTTTCTCTCTTCTGGAGGACCTTCTTGAAGAGAAGGATGATGGAACACGGCAGCTTGTCTTTCTTGATGAGCTTCCTTGGATGGACACTGCACGCTCTGGATTTATGACAGCTTTTGAATTCTTCTGGAACAATTGGGGATGCCATCGTGATAATCTCATGCTTATTGTCTGCGGCAGTGCCAGCTCATGGATGCAGAACAGGCTTGTAAATAATCATGGAGGGCTTTATGGTCGGCTGACTCATGAAATCAGGCTATCTCCATTTACACTAGGTGAATGTGAAGAATTATTCAAATCCAAGCATATTGCTCTGTCCCGTTATGATATCGCTCAAAGCTATATGATCTTTGGAGGCATTCCATATTATCTTGCCGCATTCAGAAAGGGGCTGAGTCTTGCGCAGAATATCGATGCTTTGCTATTCGAATGTGCATCTCCGCTGAGAAATGAGTTTTCGCGGCTTTTCTCATCAATCTTCGACAATCCTGAACGCTGTGAGGCTATAGTAAGAGTCCTAAATGGACGAAGTGCTGGCTATACCGTAAAGGAGATATCTGAAAGGACTGGAATCGGTAACGGTGGTGCTTTATCTGCACTTATCAGTTCTTTGGTTGCCAGTGACTTTGTAATCAAGTATGTTCCATTTGGGATATCCAGAAGGGAAGTGCATTATAAGCTGGTAGATCCTTTCTGTCTCTTTTATCTAAGATTCGTTGAGAACCAGGATAGCCTCAATGAGGACTTCTGGCAGCAGAATCTGGTTTCCTCTTCCGTGAATGCCTGGAGGGGCATTGCTTTCGAGAACGTATGCCTGCTTCATGTAGACCAGATCAAAAGAGCTCTTGGAATAAGCGGTGTAATCACTACCCAGTCGGCCTGGTCAAAAAGAGCTGATGATACAGAAGGAATGCAGATAGATCTTCTTATAGAAAGGCGTGACAATGTTGTCAATATGTGTGAAATCAAATTCTACAGCGATGATTTTGCTGTTGACGGAGTATATTATCGTACGCTTTTGAGACGTCAGGCGCTTTTGGAGAAGCATCTGACAAGAAAGAATGTCATACACAATACACTGATAACGACATTTGGGCTTGTATACAATGAATACAGCGGGATATTCACCAGCGTTATCACGCTTGATGACCTTTTTCTGTAATCATTCTGTATGGCATATAGTCTGTCAAAAGGCTATTCTTGAGGATATGAAAGCAGTATTTTTCGATCTTGACGGTACACTTTTCAATACCCTTGAAGATATAAAGAATGCAATAGATTATGCTGTAAGGGCATACGATGGGGAGCTTGTGCCGATAGAGGACGTAAGGCGTTATGTCGGACGGGGGCTAAGACGCGCTCTGGCCTCTGCTATTGTCGAGCACTGTCCCCCGATAGAAGAGGAGGGAGAGCAGGAGCTGATGTATCAGCTGATGATATCCTACTATAAAAAGCATCCTGCTGATCATACAGCGCTTTATCCAGGAATGTCCGAGCTTCTTCTCTTCCTGAAGGAGAAAGGCATCATAATCGGTGTGATATCAAACAAGGCCGATGCTATTGTCCATGAAATCCTGGACAGGCTTTCACCTGTTGACTTTGATTTCGTGCAAGGTGCAATCAGTTCTGTGCCTTTGAAGCCAGATCCGGCTTCGCTTCTCTCCGCTATCCAGCATTTTTCGCTGGAAAAGGATGATGTGATATTCGTCGGGGACAGCCCGGTAGACGCAGAGACGGCAGAGAGGGCCGGGATACGTTCTGTCATTGTCTCGTATGGTTTCTCGACAAAGGATGAACTTCAGGAAAAAGGCATCAGGTCAGATGTTGAAAATGTTTCTTCTTTGAGAAGAGTTTTATCGCAGTCCTTATGATATAATGCTAAAATAAGCGCATTAGGAGGGTGAAATGGATTTTACCGAGAAAATGAAGGACGATATCCTTGTCCAGGCACGTCAATATATTGAGGCGGAAACGAACAATGTATTCCGCGATGAGGTTGAAGCAGCTATAGAGATGGAAGATTGGGATGGACTGTATGACCGCTTCTACACATCCCTTGCTTTCGGAACTGCTGGCATGCGCGGTGTGATAGGCGGCGGAACGAACAGGATCAATACATTCATGGTACGTAAGGTCACACAGGGACTTGCTGAGTATCTTCTTCAATCAAGCAAGCAGCCATCGACGGTCATTGCATATGATTCCCGTCTGTTCTCGAAGGAGTTTGCACACTCGGCGGCTCTTGTCCTTGCTGCCAATGGGGTGCAGGTATATCTATATGACACGCTCCATCCGGTTCCGATGCTGAGCTTTGCTGTCAGGTATCTCAAAGCACAGTCAGGAATCGTCATCACAGCATCCCATAATCCATCCAAGTACAATGGCTACAAGGTATATTGGTCAGATGGCGGACAGGTGACGCCTCCACATGATATCGGGATTGCGAAGCTTGCAAATGAAGTAACCCCTGACCGCATCAAGGATATGACAGAAGGTGAGGCGAGAAACAGCGGCAAGCTGAAGGATGTTCCCGAAGATGTTGATGCAGCTTATTACCAGATGGTCCTTTCATCCCTCAGACGCCCTGAGCTCATAAAGGCTTCTGATATCCAGGTTGCATATACTCCTCTCCATGGCACTGGGAATATCCCCGTACGCCATATGCTCTCAGAGCTTGGAATCAAGTGCTCTGTCGTAAAGGAGCAGGAACTGCCTGATGGTAACTTCCCTACGGTGAAGCTTCCAAACCCTGAAAGCGCAGAGGCGATGAGCCGTGTCATTGAGCTGGGAAAGAGTGTCAAGGCAGATATCGTTCTCGGTACGGATCCTGATGCAGACAGGCTTGGCATTGCTATTCCAAAAGACAGCAGCAAGAGCGACTATCTACTGCTTACAGGCAATCAGATAGCAACGCTCCTTGTCGATTATCTTCTCACTACAGCTAAGGAGCTCAAGAACAAGGAAGGAATCCCGTTTGTTGCAAAGAGCCTTGTGACTACGGATATCGTAAGACGCATCGCAGAGAAGAACGGGGGAGAATGCAAGGATGTCCTCACTGGTTTCAAATACATCGCTGAGGAGATCGAAAGAATCGAGAGCGGAAAGAATCCTGGCCGTTATTTCCTCTTCGGATGCGAGGAAAGCTATGGCTTCCTGACAGTACCATCCGTACACGACAAGGATGCTGTCTCATCTTCAGTCGCAGCGGTTGAGATGATGTGCTATTACGCATCGATCGGAAAGACGCTGCAGGAGAGGCTTGACGAGATCTACAGCGAATACGGCTATTCAACAGAGGTTGTATTCTCCAATGAGTATGATGGTGCTGAAGGCAAGGAGAAGATGAAGGGCATAATGGCTTCCCTGAGAGGTCTGAAGCCTGGTGACAAGCTCGCTGGCCGCACTATAGAGACTGCAGAAGACCTCCTTGGGGAGAATACAGGATTCCCGAAGGCTGATGTTGTCATATTCCGTTTCAAGAGCGGAGAGAAGCTTGTTGTACGCCCTTCAGGCACTGAACCTAAGATCAAATACTATCTTTTCCTCACAGAAGGAAAGGATGGACGCAGGGCTTTGGAGGAAAAGGTCGGCAGGATAAAGGATGAATTCGTAAAAGCATTGGCATAAAACACGGATCAGAGCGTATAAATAGTATGTACGCTCTGATTCTCACTGCTTTCATTTATCTCTCGCATTTTGCGCCGTGGGTTGTCTCACGGCCTTTGCTTTTCGTTCCTGTCCTCTTCCTTTACGTTCTTCTTTTCCAGAGGGATATAGAACGTTCTCTTCAATTCATGATTACCGCGCTTCTTTTCCTTGTGCTGTCATCCTCCATTACATGCTCGTCAGTCACATTTGGGTTCGATGAGACTGAAATAGCCGCTCTGTATGGCACTGTGATACAGGATAGCTCACAGAAGAAGGGCCGGATGTCTGGATACAGGCTGTCTATCAGAGCCGCAGAGGATAAAAACGGATCTGTTGCAACATCCCGTGGTTCTATATATGTGCTTTCTGATCAGGCGGAATGCTTCTATGGTGACTATATCCGTGTTGCAGGGTATCTTTCAGATGGGATTTTCATAGGTTCCACAGCAATTGTCAGCAGGTCTTTCGGAGGGAGTATCCGATCAGAGGTTATTTCCTGGATAAAGGACAGAATCCGCGGAGGCGGCGCTGGAGAGCTTGCAATGCGGCTTCTTCTTGGATTTGGCGAGTATGGTGTGTATGCGCTTTCGGATGATGCGCGCCTTTCCGGCCTTTCCCACATATTGGCTCTCTCTGGAATGCATCTTTCGCTTTTGGCCTCGCTCTTATCGATTCCCTTGTCGCTTTTCCCTTCAAAGAAGCTTAGGAAAATCGTCATATCGCTGTTCCTGCTGTTCTTTTCCTTCCTTTCAGGTTGGCGGCCATCGCTTGTCCGCGCCTTCATATTCCGAACTCTCCTGGATATGAGGATAGAGCTTGATGAAGCTTTCATGCTCTCTGCCATAATCCTCTTCCTGCTGTTCCCTGAGGCCATTGCTGATCTAGGGGCAGTGTATTCATTTGTCTCACTTGCTGCCATCTTTCTCTTCTCATCTTCAATTGATAGGGGAATTAGGACGCTCTTGCCGCTTTGCCCTTCCATTTCGCTTTCAGTCTCAGCATCTGCTGCAGCGATTGTCTTCTCTGTGCCGATTACACTCAGCGTATTCGGCTCATACCAGATCGGTGCGATAATCACAACCTTTCCGATGACTTTCATCATTTCATTCTATATGGGGCTGGCAATACTGGTGCTTGTCCTGCCTGCATTCCAACCTTTGCTTGGAGTTTCATATGCCATCATAGAGCATCTCTTTTCGCTTTCTGCGCTATTCCCGGAGTTCTCGGATATCCGGCCGTATCTCCTTATTGCTGCAGCCTCCATTGTCCTTATTGTGCTTGGTCTGCTATCCTCAAGCCATGTGGAGTCTCAATTACAGCAGCATAAGCGAAATAGCGAAGGTCCTTTCATCACATGAGCTTGCAATGACGAAGAAGTTCGGACAGAACTTCCTTATCTCTCCGGAGGCCAGGGATGGAATCGTCAGGCTGATAGCTCCTATGCCTGGCATGAGCGTATGGGAGATAGGCCCGGGGCTAGGTGCGATTACGCATCTTCTTGTCCGTTCAGGTGCTGATGTCACTGCCTTCGAGATTGACCACGGATTTGCGTCCATTCTGCGCGATGAGGCTTTCAGGGATGATGCTAACTTCACTTTGGTCGAGGGGGATGCATTGAAGACAATCTTCTCCATGCATGGCTGCCCTGACAGGGTTGTCGGAAATCTTCCTTACAATGTCGGTTCCCAGATAATCGCGCGCATGATCGAGCGTTCCATCCTTCCATCTGTCATGGTATTCACACTGCAGAAAGAGGTAGGGGAGAGGATGACAAGCGGACCGGGGGATGCAGAATACTCATCATTCTCAGTCCTTACACAGCTTGATTACGACAATGAGATTGCATTCATCATAAAGCCAGGTTCGTTCTATCCGGTTCCAAAGGTGGAAAGCGCTGTTGTGGTCATGAGGAGGAAAGATAGGAGCCTTGTTGAAGGGGAAGAAAGGAGCCGCTTCCTTTTGCTTGTGAGGGCGCTCTTCTCGCAACGCAGGAAGACAATCAGGAACAACCTGCTGTCATCGCCTGTATTCTCATCTATTGGAAAAGACAGGATTGAGAAAGCATTTGATTCAGCCTCGCTGAGCGGAAGCGAAAGAGCTGAAACCCTCTCTTTCGATACATTGATAAAGCTTTCGGATGGGCTTTTGTCAACTACCGCACCTTAAATATAACTGCAATTCCTCTGCTTCCTTGAAGGACAGCAGCTTCCTTGCGGATCTTATGTGAAAAAAGAGGACTGCAGGCGCAGTCCCCTTTATCGTTTATGCTCCCTTAGAGAGATGCAGCCTGTGCAAGCGTTATTGCTGCAGTTACCACAATATCCTCATCTGAGCATCCTCTTGAAAGATCGGATACTGGCTTAGCGAAGCCCTGGAGGATTGGCCCATATGCCTCAGCTCCCGCAAAGCGCTGTACAAGTTTATAGCCGATGTTGCCAGCCTGGAGATCTGGGAATACAAGGGTATTTGCATGTCCTGCAACCTCTGAGCCCGGTGCCTTGAGGGCTGCGACGCTCCCGACAATCGAAGCATCAAGCTGAAGCTCTCCATCAACCTTGAGCTCTGGGTTCTTCTCCTTCAGAATGGCAAGCGCTGCTGTCACCTTGTCGATAAGCTCGCCCTTTGCAGATCCCTTTGTTGAATATGAGAGCAGTGATACGACCGGCTCTGCGCCAAGGAATACACGGCAGCTGTTTGCGGCTTCTGTTGCGATATCTGCAAGCTGCTCTGATGTTGGGTTAGGGATGGTAGCGCAGTCTGCGAATATAAGAGATCCGTTGACTCCATACTGTGTCTTGTCAGTTGCCATGACAAAGCATGATGATGCATTCTTTATGCCAGGCTTTGTCTTGATGATGGTGAGTGCTGCGCGAAGCACGCTTGCTGTTGTGGACTCTGCTCCTGCAACCATTGCATCTGCATATCCAAGATGAACAAGCATTGCACCCCATCTGAGTGGGTCGAGTATATCCTGGGCAGCCTGTTCCTCAGTCATGCCCTTGTGCTTTCTCAGTTCATAGTACTCTTTTGCGAACTCAGCCTTCTTCTCGCTTGTCTGAGGATCGCTGATTTCGATTCCAGCAAGGTCAACGCCAAGCTTTGCTGCATTCTCCTTGACATCCTCTGTCTTTCCGACAAGGGTTACAGATGCTGCAATACCCTGATCAGCAATCATCCTTGCTGCTCTTACTGTTCTTGGCTCAAGGCCTTCTGCAAGCACAAGATGCTTATGTGCTTCCTTTGCAAGTCCCTTCATTTTCTCTGCAAATGTCATAATCACTCCTAGTTGGATCACATCCAAAGATAATATACTTCTATTTTGGTTGACATGAAAGGGAAAGATAGACGATTTTCACGGTGTTATGCACTTCAGGCATCGTATCCAAAGGGAAGAATGGGAAGAGCTGTGCTTGCTGCAATGGATATTCTCCATCGTCCATTCATTACGTGGATAATGAGGCGCGTTCCTCCAGCAAAGGCATATCTGGATATCGGAGCGGGTTCGGGCTATGCGTCTCTTGCCATCCTTCGCAGGAGAAGGCATTCTTCTGTTACCCTGCTCGATAGGTCATCTGCAGCGCTTTCATTTGCAGAGAAGAGACTTTTCCGCTATAGGGACAGAGCTGCGTTTGTCCTTGGCTCTGCGGAGGCACTGCCTTTTCATGAGTCTTCTTTCTCTGCAGCCATCATGCTTGACTCATTATATTACTTTGATGCGGACAAGGCTTTTGCTGAGGCCTTCAGGGTGCTTGCTGCAGGGGGGACTCTTGTAATCGGCGATGAGGCTTTTGATAGCTCTGCCGTACCTGCCGGCATCAGGGACATAGTCACTGCAAGAGGTATCGATGAGATGATCTCAGCTCTTTCCAGATGTGGCTTCCTTGTTCTCTCATCAGAGCATGGAAAAGCTTCATGGTCCTGTATTGTTGCAGTAAAGCCTATGTGCTAGGATGCCTGAGTATGAGAGAAGGTGATTGGGAAATAAAGAAGAGCGGCAAGGGAACATGCTCGGTTGAGAAGTACCTTGGAAGCAGCGCAGAACTTGTGATTCCTGGGAAAATAGGGGAGTATATCCCCGTTGAGATAGGGGCTAAGCTGCTGAAGAAGACAAGCAAGGTCCGCACTATAACGATTCCTAAGACGATAGAGTATATAGATCCGGAGGCTTTTGCCACATGGAGGTCAGTTGAAAGCGTCAGTGCAGATGGAAAGAGGATAAAGAGCAGGGATGGTGTTCTTTACGATGGCACGTTCAGGACGCTTCTTTTCTATCCTCCTCAGAAGGATGGTGATGACTATGAGGCACCAGAGACACTTAGGAGAGTGCAGAGCGGCGCTTTCTCTGCAACCGTGCGCTTTCGCACATTCTCCTTCTACGGTGCTTTCGATGAGTTTGCCGCAAAGCCTTCAGAGTGCCCACGCCTTGAATGCTTTGTTGCCCTTTCCAGCGGTGCTATGAAGTGCAGCGAGGGAGTGCTCTTCAAGAACAGGACGCTTGTTTTCTATCCTCCTATGAAGAAGAGCTGCGAGTACTCCATACCGGAAGGTACAGAGAGCATCGGGTACTGTTCTGAGCCTATGTTCCCCCAGCAGCTTGATGTCCTCAATGTTCCCATGAGCCTTAAGGCGGGCCTTGCTGAGAATGCGGGGAAGACGGGGGCTGTGAATGTTGATTATATGAATTCTGTCTATGCGAGCATCGATGGTGTTCTCTTTCTCAGAAAGGGAAACAAGCTTGTGCTCTATCCGGAGGGGAAGAAGGATTCATTTTATGTCGCACCTTATGGCACTCTTTCCGTGGGGGAGGAAGCTTTTGCACGTTCTCATGTGAAGTCCGTGGTGCTTCCAGCATCTCTTGTGCATATTGAAGGCAATGCATTCTATTCGTCGGACATAGAGAATATTGTCATACCTCTTTCTGTTTCCGATATTGATATAAGGGCACTATCAGGTGCTGAGCATATTGAGAAGGTCTATGTCGAGCCAAGGAGCGTCGGGGATGTCTTTATATCCGGAAGTTCCCTTTCCTCAAAGAAGCGCTATGCAGGTGCAATATAGCAAGGCTGTGCCATTTGTGGTATTCTCACTCTCATGTTAGCCGGGGTATATGGACTTGGACGATTTGGTACATTCTGGGCGACATGCCTGAGAGATGCAGGATGCCGCGTAATAGCTTATTCAAGAAGTGAGCATGAACTGCCTGAAGGAGTTGAGCGGGCAACGGAAGATGAGGTGCTCTCTTCTGATCTTCTTTTCTTCACGGTCTCTATCTCAGCATTCGAAGGCGTTCTTGAGAAGGTCGGGAATAGGATTGGGGAGAATACGATCGTCATGGATACATGCTCTGTGAAGATCTATCCTGCAGAGTGGATGAAGAAGCATATTCCTGCTAGCCGCTTCATGATTGCAACGCACCCTATGTTCGGACCGGACTCAGGTTCCCATGGGCTTTCTGGGCTTCCTGTTGTCATGTGCCCTATATCCCCCAAAAGCGATGAGCGCTATGGTATTGTCAAGAAGCTCTTCGAAAGCATGAAGCTTGATGTGCTTGAGATGAGTGCGGAGGAGCATGATGAGGAAGCTGCCTATTCACAGGGGGTCACTCACTTCGTCGGCCGCACGCTGAGTGCTATGGGAATGAAGCCAACGCCTATAGCGACACAGGGCTATAAATCGCTTATGACAATCGTAGAGCAGACCTGCAACGACCCTATGCAGCTCTTTTATGATCTGCAGCGTTATAATCCATATGCAAAGGAGATGAGGCTATCGCTTCAGGTCGCGATCGAGAAGGTCCTCAATGCCTTGAGACGGGAGGAGAGTTGAACGTATCTGTATATACATTGGGCTGTCGTCTCAATCAGGCTGAGAGTGAGTCGATAGCTGAGCATTTCAAGCATTCGGGGTTTGCTGTGACAGCTCCGGATAAGGCAGAGCTTGTCATAGTCAATACATGTACAGTCACATCGAAGGCAGAGCAAAAGGCTCGCCGCATGATACGTCTTTTCGCAAGGAAAAGCGAGGTGATTGTGACAGGGTGCTATGCTGAGATGGCATCCGATGAGATAAAGGCGCTTTCTGACCATGTGACTGTGTTCTCACTCAGGGAGAAAGCGTCTCTTCTTTCTCTTCCGCTGCATCTGAAGAGCGCTCTTCTTTCGGGGCTTGCGCTTCATGATGCGATTGCGTCATTTACAGAGCGCAGTACAGATCTCTTTGCATTCGACGCTTCATCATTCCAGTATCATTCGAGAGCGTATCTGAAGGTGCAGGATGGCTGTGACAACCACTGCGGATACTGCCGTACCACTATCGCACGAGGGCCTTCTGTATCATTGGATGCCGATTCTGTCGTTGAGCGTGCGCTCAGGATCGAGGACTCCGGATTCCATGAGATAATGCTCACAGGTGTCAACCTTACGATGTATGACCATGAGGGTGATGGGCTTGGAGGGCTTGTCGAGAAGCTTCTTGCGCGTCTTGGAAAGGATATGAGGATAAGGCTTTCATCCATGGAGCCTGACCACGTTGATGACCGTCTTCTTGATACTCTCCATGACCACCGTATGCAGCCTCATTTCCATATCCCGATACAGTCTGCGTCCCCTGCAGTGCTCCGCCGGGTCGGAAGGGTATATCCAATGGAGCATGTTGCCTACATCATCGAGAGGATGAGAGCGATAAAGGACGATCCATTCATAGCATGCGATGTGATTGCAGGGCTTCCAGGAGAAGGGGAGAAAGAGTGGGAAGAGAGCTATGATTTCCTTGCGCGTACCCGCTTTTCATTCATGCATGTATTTCCGTTCTCACCACGCCCGGATACCGCGCTCTTCAAAGCGAAGGACAGAGCAGAGGAAAGGGTGAGGGATGAGAGGGCTGAGAAGCTCAGAGCGCTTTCTTCTGAGATGAACAGGGAGTACATAGAGAGGCAGAAAGGCAAGGAGGTTGAAGTGCTTGCCGAGAAGAATGGCGAGGGTACTACAGGAAACTACCTCAAGGCAAGGATAGTCCTCCCTAAAGGAAGGACTGCGATAAACGGCCTTATCTATAAAGGGATCATAACAAAGACAGATCCAATTACTGTGGAAGTCTCTTCTTTGCCCTGACCTTTATCTCCGGTGTCTGTGTGAGTACAAGGGACTCAGGTGGGATAGAATCCTTGATCCATGCGTTTGAGGCGATTGTGCTGTCGTGTCCGATTGTTATATCGCCAAGGATTGTCGCATTCGCATATATCGTGACATTGTCCTCTATTGTCGGGTGTCTCTTTGCTCCGATAAGAAGCTGGCCGCAGCCCTGCTTTGGAATCGAGAGCGCTCCAAGCGTTACGCCCTGATAGAGCTTCACATGGTTTCCGATCACGGTTGTCTCTCCGATGACAACACCTGTTCCATGGTCGATGAAGAAGCTTTCACCTATCCTTGCGCCAGGATGTATGTCTATGCCTGTCTTTGAGTGGATTATCTCACTCATCATGCGGGGGACAAGAGGCACACCACGCTGGTAGAGAAAGGAGGCCACCCTATGGACTGTAAGCGCCCTCATCGATGGATAGCAGAGAATGACGCCATGGACGCTTTTTGCTGCGGGATCTCCCTCGAATCCTGCTTCCGCGTCCTTTTTCAGCATTCCTCTTATCCTTCCAAGATTCTCCAGAAGAGATGCCACATGCTCATCCGTAATGGCCTGGGCATCCTTCTCGCTCATTTCAGGTGCTTCATACTTGATTGACAGCTTTATCGAATCAGACAGGAGCCTTGTTGCCTTCTCAAGGTTGTATTTTACTGATTTCCTTAGGCTTTCGATGCTGACAGTCCCTTGGTGTCCAGGGAAGAAGAGCATCATGAACTGCTCCTCAAGCGTCTCGATATCCCTCATCCGTGGAAGCGTTGATTCGCTTCTCGGTGCTTCCTTTCTATGTGTTCTCGAAAAGGATGATATGAAATCATCCAGATAATCATCAGCGTTGATCATAGTGCGATGTTACTCCCTCTCCTTGATTTCGCCAATAATGTATGTAATAGTTTCCTCTCTTCAGCTAGAATAGGGCTATGCTTGTCAAAGATGAAGTGCTTAGGGTTCTTTATGCGAGAAAAGGGGAATGCGTGTCGGGACAGGAGATTGCAGATGCCCTTTCATGCTCGCGCATGGCTGTCTCAAAATCTGTTTCGCTGCTTCAGGATGAAGGGTGCGTGATATCAACACAGAAAGGCTCAGGGTATGTGCTTGAGAGGGCTGATGTCCTTTCTCCTGTTGTCCTGGACAGCCTTTTCACGATTCCTGTCTATGCTGAGAAGAACTCCTCGTCGACGATGACTGATGCCAAGAAGCTTCTTGGCCGCGGCGTGGATGTGCCGTTTGCCGTGATTGCTGAAAGCCAGGGAGCTGGCCGCGGAAGGCTTGGACGCTCATTCTTCTCACCCTCAGGCGGGGTCTATATCTCAATAGTGCTTCCAGGCTCTGATATCCCGTCACCTGAGCTCCTGACGATCTCTGCCTCCATTGCTGTCTCCCGTGCTCTTGAACGGCTTACAGGAAAGACAGCTGCAATAAAGTGGGTCAATGATATCTACATAGATGGAAAGAAGGTTGTCGGAATACTTACAGAAGGCATTGTCGATATGGAGCTTGGCGGGCTTGATAAGGCAATTGTCGGCATTGGGATAAACCTTTCAGGCAACGCTTCTGATATCCCTGCAGAGCTAAGGGACAAGATGGCTTTCATCTATCGTAAGGGAGAGGCTCCGATTACACGTGCAGAGCTTGCTTCTGCCTTGACTCGTGAGCTGATAGCGCTCCAGGGAACAAGATTCATCGATGAATACAGGGCAAAGTGCTTTGTGATCGGGCTTGATGTGACTGTGATAAAAGCCGGAAGGGAGCGCAATGGTCATGCTTATGGGCTTGATGATGATGGGCATCTTCTTGTTGAGTATCCAGGAGGAGAGAGGGAGGCTTTATCATCAGGCGAAGTTTCGATAAGATTCCCTCATAAAGAAGTCTGAATAACGGTGAGGTAATATATGCTTAATGAGCTGAAGAATGCGTGGAAGAGTGCGATAGAGAATGAGCTGCGCTCTTATCTTGGGGCTGATGATATCCCATCCCTTGCTATCGGACAGCCTCCCAAGGCTGATATGGGAGATGTCGCTTTCCCTATGTTCCCTTATGCAAAGCTTGCACGTAAATCCCCTGCAGCTGTCGCTTCTGATATATCCGAGCGCCTTGCTGGACAGCATCCTGAGGGGGAGATGGTCCCGACCGGGCCTTATCTCAACGTTCGTTTTGATATCCCATCGCTTTCCGATGCTATCATAGACAAAGCCCTGGCAGAGGGCGATGAGTACGGCAGGAATGATAGCGGCAAGGGACGCAAGGTGATGATTGAGTTCTCCTGCCCTAACACAAACAAGCCACTGCACCTTGGGCACATGAGGAATGACTCGCTTGGAGAGGCTGTTTCAGAGCTTATCAAGGCAACTGGCGCTGATGTCATGAAGGTAAACCTCATCAACAACCGCGGTGTGCATATCTGCAAGTCGATGCTTGCGTATAAGATTTTCGGAAACGGAGAGACTCCTGAATCCACAGGAGAGAAAGGTGATCATTTCGTCGGCCGCTACTACGTCCGCTTTGCACAGTGGGAGAAGGAAGTGGAAGAGGCTGTAAAGGCCAATCCCGATATCGTAAACGACCCGTCCTTCATGAATCCGGACAGCGCTGCCCAGGATATGCTCAGAGCCTGGGAAGCTGGTGATGAGGAAGTTAGGAAGCTTTGGGAGAAGATGAATAAGTGGACACTGGATGGTCTCTTTGAGAGCTACAGCAGCATGGGCATCTCCTTTGATAAGCTTTACTATGAGAGCGATACATACAAGCTTGGACGTGGCGAGGTGATGAGGGGTCTTGATCTTGGGGTCTTCAAGAGAGAGGACGATGGATCTGTACAGGTGGATCTTGCCCCGATAGGCCTTGACAAGAAGGTCCTTCTTCGACGCGATGGCACTACGCTCTACATAACGCAGGATATAGGAACAGCTGTAAAGAGGCATGAGGACTGGCCTTTTGATAGCCTGATATATGTAGTTGCGACAGAGCAGAACTACCATTTCAAGGTTCTTTTCTACATTCTCTCGCTCCTTGGATACAAGTGGGCGGATGAGCTTCATCATCTTGCATATGGCATGGTCAATCTTCCTGAGGGCAAGATGAAGAGCAGGGAAGGGACAGTTGTCGATGCAGATGATCTTCTCGCGGAGCTTTCGAAGCTTGCAAGGAATGAGATAATCGAGAAGGGCCGTGAGAATGAGGTCGGGGATGTTGATGAGACTGGCCGCAAGATAGCCCTTGGTGCTCTCAACTACTATCTTCTGCAGGTGCAGCCTCAGCGTGATATGATCTTCAATCCGAAGGAATCAATATCATTCAGCGGCAATACAGGTCCTTATCTTCAGTACACTGCAGCACGTATCTCTTCGATACTCAGAAAGGCAGATGAGGAAAGCTTTGAAGGCATAGAGAGCAGCGGCAAGCTCCTTGTGAACGATGACGAGAAAGCTCTTGTGAAGGCTATAGAGGCGTTCCCGGATGCTGTGAGCCGTGTAGCGGACAGCTATGATCCGTCGATAATAGCAACAGCGCTGTACGATGCGGCGAAGACGTTCAGCCATTATTATCATGACAACCAGATACTGAAAGCTGAGACAAAGGAGCTGTCGCTATCACGCATAAGGCTTGTAAAGGCACTTCTATGCGTCATGAAGAACGGCTTCAGGCTCCTCGGCATTCCATATCTTGAATCAATGTAGGCGATTGCTCTGGTTTTTGCTGGAGCAGCCAGAATCAGATTGCAGTTATTATCAAGATTGCCCTAACGACCAGAAGATTATTTTGGGTTGAGGGCATCTTGTGTGATAATAAGCAATGCTAAATCTATATTTACTAAATCATGATTTAGCAATGTCCTGACTATGGAGGGCTTGCAATGTTCAGACACAGGGGAGATGGAACATCTTAGCGGTAACATTACTATAGGATTCCTAGGCTCATATATAAATATAATGGAAAAGAGGGTAAAGGAGGTCAGTCCTCTTTATAGAAGTTTGATCTTGTCATTAAGCTTAGGCCTTTTACTTACCTTGAGCCTCATCATTTTATACAGACCTTACTGTTTATGAAAAGCTGGCATCCTATGCCATATTTGGAGGAATTCCGTTTGCACTGAAGGAGAATATAAAGAATCTGTTGCTCAACACAAAGGAGTACGTCTTCATTGTACTTAGCAATGTGCTTCTTGAAGAAATACGGAAAGTCAGCACCGCAGAGACTATTCTCAAAGCAATCGGGAACGGGAAACCTCGGAATAGCGAACTTGAAAGTTCTCTTAATATGTCAACATCCCTTGTCGCTGCAAATATAGCTAGACTTATGGGGCGATACATTGCTTCTGGAATGGATTCATAGCAAGGCAGTTTGAAGGGACTGTGAGAGAATATTTCATAGAAAGAATCAGGAAGGGACCTGATCTGGATACAGAAGAAGTGGAAACTTGCTGATATGATCTTCCTGAAGAGCGTAGGAATGGTGAGTTTGGCTGTGTCCTGAAGCAGCACGATGGCTATGCATTGGCAGAATGCAGGTTCCTCAGGTCTCCAATGCAGGAAGAACTGGCAGAAAAAGAAGCGGAGAGAATACGCTCGATTCCTGGAATGAAGATAAATGGAATAGCTGCCGGTTTTGATTT
>CALXLI010000042.1 GCA_944389155.1 uncultured Spirochaetaceae bacterium
TCTGTAAGGGAAGAGAACCGTTCCGCCCTTATGAATCCTTCAAACCCTTTCAGAAGAGGTTTCAGCGCAGCTGCCAGATCAAGATACCTTTTCATTCCATCTGCCGTAGGCTTCACCTCAAAAAGCAGAATGATATCCGCCATATACTTATTTTCTCCTTTTATTCTTTATTGCAGGATCTTTCATTTCAGGAATCGCGCCTCCCGCCACCGCCCAGATGTACAGGCTAGCTGTACTGCAGTACGGACTGAATCTCCTCCTGTATTTCTCAAATAATTCTCTCCCTATTGCTCTGTGATGATAAACCATCCTGAGTCCACGCTGGATCGCAAGGTCCTGATAGCTGAATATATCAGGACGCTGAAGACAGAAAAGGAGTATCATCTCAGCAGTCCATACACCGATGCCTTTCAGTTCTGTAAGCTTCTTTATTGCTTCTCCGTCAGACATCAGGGATATATCATCCAGACAGAATTCACCGGCAATGACTTTCAAGGCGAAATCCTTGATATACTCCGCTTTCCTGTATGTGATTCCCAGGCTCTGCAGGTCTTCTTCAGAAGCTTCTACAATATTTTCCGCGGAAATGGTCCCCTGCCTGTCCTGCATCCTTTTCCAGATTGTAGCCTGAGCTTTTGTCGATATCTGTTGTCCAATGATATGATGGACTATTGAAGAGAAGAGATCGGCATCCGTTTCCCGATAGATGTGTCCAACAGAATCTATCACGGCGGCAAGTCTGGCATCCCTTTCCTTCAGATAACAGATTTCAGCATTCCCATACTCAAAATACATTTCCTTTCCTTATGTTTATTATGATATTTTCAGAATTACGGAAATAATATTGGATAATTACCAATTTTTTATAATAATATTTTCAAAATGGATACCAATTCAAAAACTGAATTCCTTAATTCCCGCAACCCAAAGGAAGGAACATCCTTTCCTTACACAGTGCTTAAAGTCATTGACGATATTTCTGAGCCACGGCCTGCGGGATTCAGGATAATGCATTGGCATGAAGATATTCAGTTCATACTCCTCTCTGAAGGAAGGATCAGGATAAGGACACTCGACGGATGCGCCGAACTCAGCGAGGGTGAAGGATGTTTCATAAACAGCAATGTCATACATATGGTGGATCGCATCGGGAAGTGCAGATACAACAGCTTCATCTTTCCTATCAGGTTCACAGGTTTCTATGCAGGAAGTCCTGCCATGCATATTGCTGGAAGACTATTCGGCAATAGCGATGTTCCCCTGCTTGTTTTCCGGGATGAGGATGATTGGCAGCATGAATGCCTTATGCTGCTTCAGACCTTAAGCGATCTTGAAACCCATCCCGATGAATTCTACCAGTACGAGGTACTGACAAGGATATACGAGATCAGCCTGACAATGCTCAGGAACATCAAGACCGAAGAAACAAAAGAAGCAAGTATCACCAACGTCAGAATGCAGCGGATGCTGGATTTCATCAGCCGCAATTACCAATACAGAATCTCGTTATCTGACATCGCTGGAAGCGCATTCATCAGCAAATCTGAATGCATACGCTGTTTCAGAAGAGCTTTGAATTCAACACCATATGATTACCTCATTGAATTCAGATTATCAAAAGCAGCCGATCTTCTGAAAACTTCGGATGATTACATCACCGATATCGCATTGAAGACCGGCTTCCAGCAGCCAAGCCAGTTCGGTCAGCTATTCAGGAAAAGCAAAGGCTGTACTCCTTTGCAGTATCGGCGATCACTACATGAATCAGGTTAGCCAATTCCTCCATCCTCTGCAGGGACAATCTCAAGAATCTCTCCTGTCCTCAGATTCTGGTCTCAGTAAGCCATTCCGACGACAAGCCGCTCATCCGGCTCCAGCTTCATCAGAAGCTCCTTGGCTTTCGTCAGCGCATCTCGCAAATTGAGATAGCACCATGTTCAGGTGTCATCGTCGTTCCCGAACTCGACACAAACCGCTTTCACTACGCGAATGTGATAATCCTGTCTCTGCAGAAATCTTCTCAATCAAATCCTAGTCATAGAATCCTATGCAGCCTTTCCTATACTGTGGTCCCGGCTTCCGAACTCCCGCTGATCGTTATGATTCTCTTGTTCATATCCTTTCCTTCTGGCTATTTGATAATCCATCCATCTTCCTGATCTCTCTGGCACACAGGATAAGACAGAGAATGAACGCCAATGTATCTGCAACTGGACCGGCCATGAGAACACCATCAAGCCCAAAGATATGAGCAAGGATAAGCATTGCAGGTATATAGAATATAAGCTGCTTTGAAAGGGAAGCGACTGCAGCTTTGACAGGCTGGCCGATAGCCTGGAAGAAGCAAGGTAGCTCTTCAGCTGTGTCTTGGCTCTGGAGATGTCCTCCGCCACTTCCTGCCTTCTTCTCGCTATGCTTCTTACCTCGTCATCCATGACGCGCTTCTCCCTATGGAGCCTATCGTAATTGGCAAGGCCGTATCTTGCAATGCTGAGGGCATCAGCGCTGTCGGTCTTGGTCTTGCGCAGCGTCGTGGACTTCACATAGTTCTTGATCATCATAGGATTCTCGACACAGACGCTGAAGCCCCTGCCTATGAGGAAATGGCAGAGGTTCTTATGGTAGCGTCCTG
>CALXLI010000043.1 GCA_944389155.1 uncultured Spirochaetaceae bacterium
TATTATACCGCTCCACTGCACTGACTTCTCTGTTGATTTCCCCTGATATGTATAGAAGAACTTATCGCCGCCACCGTAGAGCATTATCCTGACAAAATCATCAGGAAGCTGCTCTATTGGGGTATCAAGCGAATAGCCATAATGCTTATATAGGCTCTCGATTCCAGAGCGGTAATAGTTTGCGTCAGGCCTGTGCGTCCTTATAGCTCCCTGATTGTATGAAAGCGAACGATCAGGGATTATCCTATCCGCTGAGAACTCCCTCCTGGATCCTATTCCATTGCATTCAGGACAGGCTCCGAAAGGAGAATTGAACGAGAAGAAACGAGGCTCGATCTCTGGGATTGTTATTCCGCACTCAGGACAGCTGTTCTTCTCGCTGTACAGCTCATCAACCCCCTCATCGATATAGTTCACCTCAACCAGTCCCGATGATAGCTCGCAGCTCTTCTCGATGGCATCGGAGATCCTCGTCCTTGCCTTCCTGTCGTTCTTCACCCTGTCAACGACTATCGAGACGTTATGCTTCACCTTCTTCTCAAGCGGCGGGATCCCCTCATCAAGGGAGTACATCTTCCCATCGATGATGGCCCTGAGATAGCCAAGCCTGAGAGCATCCTCAAGCGCATTCCTGAACTCTCCCTTCCTTCCTCGTGCAATAGGCGCGCTTATCATGAGCTTTCCGCCCTCGGGATGGGAGAATATGAGATCGATGATCTGGTCGACGCTCATCTCGGTTATCTCACGGCCGCACTTTGGACAGTGCTTATGGCCGATCCTCGCCCATAGAAGACGATAATAGTCATAGATCTCCGTTACAGTGCCGACGGTTGACCTTGGGTTCCTGTTTGTGGATTTCTGCTCTATCGCGATAGCAGGGGAAAGCCCTTCGATCGAGTCAACATCGGGCTTTTCAAGGCGGCCGAGGAACATCCTTGCATAGCTTGAGAGGGATTCCATGTACCTTCTCTGCCCTTCTGCGAAGATGGTGTCAAATGCAAGCGAGCTTTTGCCGGAACCGGAAAGCCCGGATATCACAACAAGGGAATCCTTCGGAAGCTCAAGGTCGATATTCTTCAGATTATGTTCCCTTGCGCCCTTTATAATAAGCTTGTCATTCACCCTGGATTACCTCCATCAGATCATCCTCCGCTCTTTCCCAGTCTGTCTTGCGGACAAGGCTGCCATGCCGGTATATGCATACATCCCGGCCATAGCCTGTTATAGCGTAATCAGCGCTCCTTGCCTCCCCCGGCCCGTTTACATGACAGCCCATTATAGCAACAGAAAGATCCTTATCAAGAGAGAGAAGACGTGCCCTTATCCTCTTTTCAAAGGCAATGCTGTCAAACTGGGCACGGCCGCAGCGCGGGCATGAGATTATCCTTACGCCTTTCTTTCTCAGCCCTAAAGTACGCAAAAGCTCGACAGCTGCGGTTACCTCGTCCTCTATATCCCCGGTCATCGATACGCGGAGCGTGTCTCCAATCCCATCGCGAAGGAGATTGCCGAGGGCCCATGTGCTCCGTACTGCTGATATCACAGGGCTTCCAGCTTCAGTGACGCCTATGTGCTGAGGATAGCTGCAGCGCTCTGCGAAAAGCCTCGCGGCTTCTACAGTCTCATCGACTGATGATGACTTCAGGGATACCACGGTGTTATGGAAGCCCCATGACTCGAACTTATCTATATACTCAAGAGCGCTCTCCACCATTGCTGCAGGATGCGGAAGGGATGAGAATTTCTCAGGAAGGGATCCTGAATTGAGGCCGATCCTTATAGCTGCTCCATTATCAGCGGCAGCTTTCACGACCTCCTTCGTCTTCCATTCCTGCCCTATATTCCCCGGATTTATCCTGACCTTGTCAGCACCGGCCTGCAGTGCAAGGATTGCCATTCTCCAATCAAAGTGGATATCCGCAACTACGGGAATCGGACTTCTCCTGCATATCTCGGAAAACGGCCCACTGTCATCGCCTGAGACAAAAGCGAAGCGGATTATATCACATCCCATAAGAGATAGCCTGTTTATTTCGCCGACAACCTCATCAACGCTCTCCGCTGAAAGAGGCTTGTCATACATAGTCTGGACAAGAACCGGGGCATCAGCTCCGATCATCCTGTCCCGGACGCGTGCGCTTTTTGCTGAAAACATCTTCACTCCAAACAGAACATATCGACATCGGCCTCATCAGAGAGGATGCGCATAAGGAAAGGCTCTCCGGGAAGGAAGAGGACAAAATCCCCGCTTTTCGCGGTAACGGCTGCGTTTGCATCCCTCGATTCGGGATTCTCGCGCCAAGTCGTGCTGAAGAGGACAGATCCCGAGAGAACAGAGAAGACAGCAGTATGCTTCCTATCAACCCTGTAGCCGTAGAAATCCGGCAAAGCAGATGGCTTGAGCTCATCCATCCTTCTTATATCCTCGGAAAGCGCGCTATATTTGCACATATTCCGCATTTTGTCTATCACCATACCAATACTATACCTTAAAAGCCTTGCCTTATAATAGATTAGTCCCGCGAAAAAGTATTGTTCAATGGCATCTTAATAGAATATCCTTAACACTGTTTCTTCATACTTGGAATCTAAAAGGGAGTTTTTTTATGAAAGAATACCTAGAATCAGCATCTGATGTGCTAAACGGCCTAGGGACTACAGAAAATGGCCTGAGCTCATCAGACGCTCAATCCCGTCTTGAGAAGCACGGGAAGAACAAGCTTGATGAGAAGAAGAAGAAAAGCCTTCTCTCCGCATTCCTGGAAAAGCTTGCAGATCCTATGCTTATCATCCTCATGATAGCAGCAGTGCTCTCTGTCCTCACCTCTTCTCTTTCAGGAGAGACTGAATGGTCAGATGCTGTGATCATCCTTATCGTCGTGCTTATCAATGCGGTTCTTGGCGTTGTGCAGGAATCAAAGGCAGAGAAAGCCATTGAAGCGCTGCAGCAGATGTCAAAGGCGAAGACAAGGGTCAGAAGGGATGGCAGGATCCAGCAGATTGAGTCAGAGAACCTTGTTCCGGGAGATGTTGTGCTTCTGGAAGCTGGAGACAGCGTCCCGGCAGATGGAAGGCTTCTGAAGACTGCTTCGCTCAAGGCAGAGGAAGCTGCACTGACAGGAGAATCAGTCCCTTCCGACAAGGATGAGGCACAGCTTGAAGGAAATGAAGTCCCGCTCGGTGACAGGAAGAACATGGTATATATGGGCTCAACCATCGTATATGGCCATGGCGAGGCTGTCATAACGGCAACCGGAATGAAGACAGAGATGGGAAAGATCGCAACAGCCCTCTCTGAAGCAACAGAAGGCCTTACGCCGCTTCAGAAGAAGCTCAACCAGCTTTCCAAGATGCTTACATGGCTTGTGCTCGGCATCTGTGTATTCATGTTCGCTGTCAACCTCATAAGGATGGGTCTCGAGGGTGATATCCACCTCAATGGTGTCCTTGACACATTCATGATAGCTGTCTCGCTCGCTGTTGCAGCAATCCCAGAGGGGCTTGCCGCGGTCGTTACGATCGTCCTTTCGATCGGTGTGACGAAGATGAGCAAAAAGAATGCTATCATCCGCAAGCTCACAGCTGTTGAGACACTCGGCTGCACAGAGGTCATCTGCTCTGATAAGACAGGAACGCTCACGCAGAACAAGATGACAGTCGTCAAATCCTGGTCAAGCGATGATGATCTCCTCATGCGCGCTATGGCACTCTGCGCAGATGCGTATCTCAATGATTCAGGGAATGCTGAAGGAGAGCCTACGGAAGCCGCGCTTGTACAGTGGGCATACAAGAACGGGATAAACAAAGGCGAACTTGAGAATGGAGATTACAGGAGAGTCGGCGAGGCACCTTTCGATTCAGAAAGAAAGATGATGTCAACGATCCACACAACCCCGGAAGGACGTCTGGTGCAGTATACAAAGGGAGCTCCTGATGAAGTTCTCAAGAAATGCTCATTCCGCCTTGATGAGAACGGAAACGTCATAGAGCTCGATGAGAGCGGAAGGCAGGCTATACTCAACCACAACAAGGAGATGGCAGGAGAAGCGCTGAGAGTCCTTGCAGGCGCTTACAAGTTCCACTCCTCAATGCCTGAGTCAACCTCCCCTTCAGCTATTGAGAACAACCTTGTATTCATAGGGCTTGCAGGAATGATCGATCCGGTACGTCCTGAGGTAAAGGATGCCATCAAGGAATGCAAGAGCGCTGGAATCAGGGCTGTCATGATCACGGGCGATCACAAGGATACAGCATATGCTATCGGCAAGGAGCTTGGAATAGTGACAAGCCCTGACCAGGCGATAACAGGTGCCGACCTTGACAAGATGTCCGATGAAGAGCTTGAGAAGAACATCGCGAAGTATTCCATCTATGCACGCGTACAGCCTGAACACAAGGTAAGAATCGTCAAGGCATGGCAGAAGAAGGGCAAGATAACAGCAATGACAGGCGACGGTGTCAACGACGCGCCTTCAATCAAGAATGCTGATATCGGAGTCGGAATGGGAATCACAGGCACGGACGTTACGAAGAACGTTGCTGATATGGTTCTCGCTGATGATAACTTCGCAACGATCGTTGTAGCGGTTGAGGAAGGCAGGAAGATCTATGACAACATCAGAAAGGCTATCCAGTTCCTCATTGCATCCAACCTCTCAGAGGTCATCGCGGTATTCGTTGCGTCCATCATGGGCATAACGCTCCTGCAGCCTGTACACCTCTTGTGGATCAACCTGATAACAGATGCATTCCCAGCTGTAGGCCTTGGAATGGAAAAAGGCGATCCCGACATAATGAAGAAGCCACCTCGCTCATCGAACGAAGGTCTCTTCGCAAATGGACTTGGAATCAACTGCGTAATACAGGGAGCAGCCCTTGCTATCATCACGCTCATCTCATACGTTGTCGGTGAGATCTTCGAGAATGGGGCCTTCCACCTCACTACAAGCATGGATGGAATGACTATGGCATTCCTGACGCTCTCGATGGCTGAGCTCTTCCACTCCTTCAATATGCGCTCTCTCGATAAGAGCCTCCTGAAAGTGAAAGGACACAACAACATACTCTATGCAACGCTCATCGGAGCATTCGTGCTCACGCTCGCAGTTCTCTATATTCCGTTCCTTGCTGATGCGTTCGATTTCGCACACATCTCATTCACGGAGTTCATAATCGCACTTGCACTCGCTTTCCTGATCATCCCATTCGTAGAGATACAGAAAGCAATACAGAGAGCAATGGCAAAGAAGAACTGAATCCAGGAATAGCTCAATGCTGGCCGCTGCGCAGAATGCAGCGGCATTTCTATTCTATGAAGGAATTGCTCATTATGTAGAACTCCTCCTGACTAGGCATATGCCTTCGTTCGATATATTCCAGCGTGTCATCGTAAAGCATAGCATCCTCTGTTCTTATATCCATCACGGAGCAGACTCTGTAAATCCAATGCCTGCCGCAAAAGGCACAAGGCCTGAGTTCCTTGGCGAGCATCGCAGCAGGATATTTCCCATCAGGCAGGGAGACAGAGAACTTCCGTGAACTGACAAATCCGAGCCCAACGTAATTTGACGGGATTCCGAATATGACAGCTGCGTCATATCCAAGAGCAGTGGCTGCTGCAAGCGAATGCGCAATAAGCCGGCTTCCGTATCCCTGCCTCTGATGATCAGGTGCTATCGATACAGGGCCGAATGTAACGATTTCCTTCTCGAAGCCAGAGTCATCGGCAATCCACGCTTTCGTATACATAATAGAACCGATGACTTCACCATCAAGCTCACAGACAAAGGAAAGGGCTGGCATGAAATCCTGATGATCTCTCATGACATGCACAAGGTAATGCTCAACACATCCAGGTATATACAGATATACAGGTTGTAGAAAGCTTCCCTTGTAATTCTCTCAACCGTCTCCCGGTCTTCTTCTCTTTCTGATCTGATAAGGAATGACATGAGAATAGTATACACTCATCTGTGCTGCATCTTTTCCATCAGGTTCTGCATGTAATCTCTGAATGCATCTGCACTGACAACAGAGGAAACAGATCCTACATCCATGTACCTATGGAAAAAAGCCTTATTTGCATAAAATAAATCAAAAGTACCGATTTGACACTGATAGTTATCATAGGATCTTTCCATCTGTCGATATTGTAACAATATCAACAGGGATATCCTTACCGCTTATATCAACAGCTCTTTTCACAGCCATCTCCAATCCACCGCAGCATGGCACTTCCATCCTTACGACAAGAATGCTCTTGATATTGTTTGAAGCGAAGATCGCTGAAAGCTTTTCAGAGTAATCGACGCTATCGAGCTTAGGACATCACAAGGGTTATCCTGCCAGATATGAACGCTGAATGGAAAGATGCATACGCATATGCAGTGCAGTCCGCCGCAATCAGCAGGTCTGCATTCTCATAATATGGTGCACTGACAGGCATAAGCTTTACAAATAACAGGCAAGAAAGCTGCCACCTTTCAAGGTGGCTGATGAATTGCGTTCAGTTGCTATCTGTTCTGCTTAATAAGATTGAAAACGGCTATAATAATATTGATGGAATCAGAAGAGATCAAAGCACTCAGAAGAGAACAGAAAAACGCAACGATAAAGTCGTCTATCAAGGCGACGAAGGCTCGTCACGCTCTTATGATTCCAGTTTCTGTTGAGTTTAAGCTGGATCTGAAGAGCCTAAACAACGAAGAACGCCATAAGCTTTGTTCATATTTTGTTGAGTCGAAATGGCTTAAGAACTATCTTCTCGCCCTTCCGCCTGATGAGTTCAGGGCCTTTGATACATCCACCCGTGATATCCATTCCCTCGACAAGGAAGGGAATAAGGTGCCAAGGCAACTGGAGATGCCTGCCAAGTTCCTGCAGTCCGTATACAAGGGCGTAAGGAACGATATGAAGTCCCTTGCGAAGAAGAGGGAGAAGACCGGCAGGAAGAACGGCTCTCTCAAGTTCTGCAGCCATTCTATTCGTTGATGCTGAAAGGATAATGAATGCGTGTTACTCAACCTGCCATCCACACAATACTGTAATTCACAACATTCTCTCAGATATCGCTTCGAAGAACATGAAGATGAACGAGAAGCTTTCGCACATAGCAAGAAGGACCACAAGGGAAAAGATACTTTCGTGACGATACCTCCTAAGCAAGCTTAGGGGCTTCCATGGAGCATCCATGGTCTTTTTCCTCGTTCACTGATGCCATGCTTCTTATGCAGGTGCAAACCCTGCTTTCGTCCACAGAGGGCATCTCCGGAGGCTTCACTTCGCCAGCGTCCCTGGCTAGGGCACTCAGGCCAAAGGATTCAAGATTGAGAGCCGAATTCCGGTCCCGATCATGCCTGGTATGGCACATGGGGCACTCCCACTCCCTGTCATGGAGCGTGAGTCCATCATTGTGCCAGCCGCACATGGAGCAGGTCCTCGACGATGCGAAGAACCTATCTGCTGTGATAAGCGTCTTCCCGTACCAGAGGCACTTGTATTCTATCTGCCTCCTGGTCTCAAAGAATGACGCATCCTGTATGTGCTTCGAGAGCTTGCTGTTCCTCATCATTCCGGATACATTCAGATCCTCGATGGCTATGGCATCCGCTTGGCTGTCGCAGACGATGCTTTTCGTCATCTTATGTATCTCATCCTTCCTGATGTTCGCAATCTTCTCATTAAGCGATGCTATTTCATGTTTGAGCTTCTTCCAGTTTTCTGAACCTTTCTTCTTTTTCGAAAGGAGTTTCTGCAGATGCTTCAGCCTCCTCTCATGCTGCTTCAGCGCCCTCGGATTCCCATATTCTGTCCCATCCGAACATACGGCAAGGCGTTCAAGGTTTAGGTCTATGCCAAGCACCTTCGGATTCTCCGGAACAACCGGTATCGGAGCTTCAAGGCCATCTTCGAAGAGGCAGGAGGCATAGACAGTGCCTGATGGGTTTACAGTTACAGTGATGTTCTTCAGCCTTCCAGCAGGCTTCCGGTGTATTACCGCCTCAACCCAGCCGACGCCCTGCACGTAGATGCGGTTATCATCAGCATCGACCTTTCCCCTCTGCGGTATCCTGAAGCTCTTCTTCGAGCGGTGCTTCGTCTTGAACTTCGGATAGCTCGAATCTCCTCTGAAGAAGGCTTTGAATGCTGATGTGAGGTCGGCCGACACGCATTGCAGCGTCTGCGCCGGAGCATCTGAGAGCCAGGGGAAAGCAGGCTTGATGGTATGGGCGATGAAGTTGTTGAGATCAAAGGCCGAATGGCTCTCGCTACGGCGCTGATAGGACTTGGAGGAGTACTCCAGGAGGCGGTTCCATACAAAGCGGCAGCAGCCGATGATGCGCGACATCTGCTCTCTCTGCTCGTCTGTGGGATAAAGCCTGAAACGGTACGCCTTCTGCATGATTATATTCTACCACAGGATATGGGATTCGTATCGCTCTGCTATACGAAAGCAGTCAGTTCTCTCCGCATTCAGCCCATATGCGAGCATAAGGGGTTATCTACGGATTTTTTATCTTTCTGCAGAAGCGAAAAAAGAGAATCTGCTGAGTTTGATATCCCCTTCTCCCATCAGCAGCTTGCAGATTATCTATATGTAGACAGAAGCGGATTATCATTGGAATTATCAAAATTAAGAACAGAAAATATATTGTATTATAATAGAAATCATTTCATTTTATACAAGAATAATGAATGATACAAATATGTATACAATTGTTAATATATATTGTTTTATGTTTTAAATACATATATGACTGCATTATTTCATCAAAATCAAGTTTATA
>CALXLI010000044.1 GCA_944389155.1 uncultured Spirochaetaceae bacterium
TTGCTGTTGCTGTTGTCGCATGAAGCAAAGCTGAAAAGCGTTACAGCAGCAAGCACTGCAATCAAAATCTTTTTCATTCTTCAAATCCTCCGAAATGAAACTTTGTTTATGCTATAAGGCTACCCCCCCCCGGTTGATGTTTGTCAAGCGTTTTTTCAACTTTTTTATTCTTTTTTGTCTTTTGATGTTTTTTGATTATTTCGTTGCTTTTGCTGAAATTGCTTGTTTTTTACTGGGTTTTGTAACCTTTTTCTTTGTTTGTTGTTATGCTTCTTTTTCGGCGTATCCGTAGTTGAGTGGCTCTGCGTCATCCTTGGTGAGCGTTATGGATTCTTATCTGTAAACGTTGCTGTTATAGTCTCGCCTTTCAAGGGAGCAGCTTCCCCATTTCCATATAATGCTTTCTGGTAATGCCAAGAAGGACTTTCGTAAGGGATAGCTTTAAGCAGATATGACAGGACTTGGGAAAAGGCTATGCATATAGCCAATATAATCATGGATATTTCTTCAGGGGTTTATTGATGGAAAAAGGAAAAAGCAGGCAAGGAAAATACAAGCCTGCTCATCTCTTCACTCTTCTTCTGCTTCTGCAACCTTCTTCAGCGACACAAAGCCACGGCCAAGGACTTCATAGGCTTCCGTCACGAATACGAATGCTGCAGGATCTTCTGTGCTTATTATCTTCATGAGGTAGTTCAGCTGGTTGTTGGGGACTATGACTATAAGCATTGAATGTGCCTTATCCGTATAGATTCCCGTTCCCTGGAGCACTGTTCCGCCTCTGTGAAGCTCGGATATCACCCGTTGGGATATATCAGATATATGTTCATCGGAAAGTATGTATACAGCTTTTGCGAGATTTGTGCCGAAGCCAAGCAGGACGTAGTTCGTAAGCTGGGACGACAGATACATGGCGATGATTGCGAACATCATCGGCTGCAGTCCAAGGAATATCCCACCACACGAGACGACAACTGCATTGACAGAGAAGCTGACTGTTCCGATACGGACAGGGAAATAGTGCGATACAACCTGTGAGATTATATCGGTGCCGCCTGTATTGCTGCCGCTCTTCATTGTCAGTCCGATGCCCGTTCCCATCAGTACCCCGCCGAAGAGTGCTGACAGGAGCACATTCACATTATCGCTGTAATCCAGAAAGCCCTGATAGTTTGTTGCCGTGCCGATTATAGTCGTCCAGACAGAGAGCATCACAGATCCTATCAGGGTCCTTATGCCATACTTCCAGCCAAACACCTTCATTCCGAACAGGATCAGAGGGATATTGACACATAGCATCACATTTCCCTGATCCAGCCCGAATAGATAGTAGAAGATGGTTCCTATACCAGTGGCACCCCCGCCTGTGATTCTGGCAGGAGTGTAGAATACGGCACCAGCTGTTGCTGACAGCATAGTGCCGATAACAAGATAGATAAGGCTTGTATACCTTGAATAGAGTCTAAGCTTGGAGCTCATATCAACCTAAGACACGTTCAAGGGTAGTCCTTACAGCGCCTGGAGCTGCAATCATTGACTTGAAGTAATCAAGCACAAGATCTGCCAGTCCAGCTTCATAGAGATCAACGCCGAAGATCTTCTGGTTGGAGAGGATCTCCTTCAGCTGATCAAGGCTTCCTCTGTATCCAAGGGTGATTCCCTTGACTGCATCCTGTGCATACGAGAGAAGAGGATCGGAGGATGGCTCAAAAGCCTTGCCCTCATCGTCAACTCCCATAACGTACCTGAGCCATGCAGCGAATACAAGCGGTATGCACTTGAGATCCTTGACAGATAGAGAAGGATCGGAGATGTATGCCTTGATTGTCTCACCGAAGCGGATTGAAAGCTTCTGGGATGTATCTGTTGCTATCCTCTGAGGTGTATCAGGCATAAACGGATTAGGTATGCGGATATTGACAACCTCATCGATGAACTTCTTAGGATCTATGATTCCAGGATTCACCACAACAGGAAGCCCTTCATCGTATCCAATGCGCTTTACGAGGCGCACAAGATCGCTGTCCTTCATCTCATCGGCAATGAGCGTATAACCCAGAAGACAGCCGAATACAGCAAGCGCGGTATGAAGAGGATTGAGGCATGTGCATACCTTCATCTTCTCAACCTTGTTTACCGTTTCTCGGTCTGTGAAGTATACGCCTGCTTCCTCAAGCTTTGGCCTTCCATTGGGGAATGTGTCCTCGATTACAAGATACTCACACTCCTCAGCATTGACGAACGATGCGATATATGTGTGCTTTGATGTGACGACAACATCCGTGTTCTCGTATCCATCCTTGCTGAGCATCTCGGCAACTGACGGATCCGGGCGTGGCGTGATCTTGTCGATCATAGACCAAGGATAAGCGACAGAGGAAGATGTCATATAATCCTCAAAGCCCTTCTCTACAAGGCCGTTCTTCACCCATTCATGGGCGATAGTGGTCATTGCAAGCTGTATCTTCTCACCGTTATGGGAGCAGTTGTCCATAGAGACAAGCGCAATAGGATAAGCACCCTTCCTGTAACGGTAGAGCATGAGCTCACAAAGCCTGGAGAGGAACATGCTGCCCTTGCCAGGACCATTTTTGAAATCCTCTACATATCCTGGGAAGAACTCCCCCGCCGGATTCTTGAGCGCATAGCCCTTTTCGGTAATCGTGAATGAAACCATCTGGAGAGATGGATTCTCAAAGATCTCCACAAAGCGATTCCAGTCATCTCCGTAGACACAGCAGTATGCTTCAGTTACAGTTCCGACAACTTCCTTGTCGATAGAGCCATCGGCCTTGAGCGTTACAAGGAGAGTGAGGTTATCATACTTATTGTAGATATCAGAGATGATCTCGCTGTCAAATCCCTCTCCTACGATTATGCCTTTGTCGGAAAGCCCTTTCTCAACAATCATCTGCTCAAGACGTGCGGGAAAGCCCCTGAATATGTTGCCTGCACCAAAATGCACCCAGATCGGGTTATCATGTGTATTCCTGACAAGGCTCTCGCGATCATAGCCAAAGAGCTTGTATCCTTTTTCCTTCCATTCCGGGCTCTGGAGCCCTTTATTGCTGAGTATCATTCCTGTTCCGTCCTATTGATAAAGTATTCTGGGTGAGATTCAACGATTGCATCTGTCTCATATTTGAGCTTTGAAAGATGCTCTGTCTCAAGCGTCACAGCAAGTGTGAAATCCTTCTTCTTCAGCGCATCCATAAGCTCCTCATGCTGGTTGATGTTCTTCTGCAGCACATCGCGTGATCCCATCGAGAGAATCCTGACACGGCGATGGTTTCCTGTCTCCCTGAGGATGAGCTGCCATATCCTCATAAGCCCGGTCGCTTCAAAGAATATTGCATGCATATCATCGTCGGCATTGTAGAAACCTACTGTATCACCGCCCTCCATAGCCTCCTTCTGAAGCGCTATGAAATACTCAAGCCTTGTGATATCAGAAGGTTTCATGAAGGATCTGTAACGCTCTATCACAGACTTCTCAAGGGCAAGCCTGAAAAAGCACTCGTCATCAACCCTCCCAAGGTCTATGCGTGAGACCCAGCAGCCACGCTGTGGCCTCATGACCACAAGCGCATCTGATCTGAGCCGCATGAGAGCATCGCGTACAGGGGAGCGTGAGACGTCAAACCGTTTTGATATCTCATCCTGGTCTATCTCCTCCCCAGGCTTGCGCTTAAGGAAGATTATCTCATCCTTGAGCGTATCATAGATGGTTTCGCTTGATGTGCGTCTCATTTTCCAAGCCTCTCCTCGCTCTTCTTCACTGCTTCCCAAAGACCAAGGATATACTCAGCGCCGAGAGCTCTGTCATAAAGTCCATAGCCTGGCATTGCGACCTCACCCCAGATCATCCTTCCATGGTCTGGGCGGATAGGACCGTCAAAACCTGTCTCATAAAGAGCACGGACTATTTCATACATATCAAAGGATCCATCAGATGAAAGGTGTGCAGCCTCCTCAAAAAGCCCTGGAGCATAGTGATGGAGGTTCCTGACATGCGCAAAGTGCACGCGTCCGGGAAGTGCGCGTATGATTCCAGGAAGGTCGTTGTCTGGATTGGTTCCGAAAGAACCAGCACAGAACGTAAGGCCATTGAACGGGGAATCAACAGCCTTCATCACCTTAAGGATCTTCTCCTTGCTTGTGATGATGCGAGGAAGATTGAATACAGGCCATGCAGGATCATCTGGATGGATAGCCATCTTAATGCCATACTTCTCACATACAGGCTGAATAGCCTTCAGGAAGTATACAAGGTTATCAAAAAGCTTTTCCTCTGTTACATCGGCATAAGCCTCGAAAAGCTCCTTCACATGGCTCAGCCTCTCAGGCTCCCAGCCTGGCATTACGAAGCCGTTTGAATTATCGTTTGTCTGATCGAAGAACTTCTGCGGATCGATTGAGTCAACAACCTTCTGGTCATATGCAAGGACCGTTGAACCGTCAGCTCTCATCTTCGCAAGATCCGTTCTTGTCCAGTCGAAAACAGGCATGAAATTATAGCAGACCAGCTTGATACCGCATTTTGCAAGGTTCTCAAGCGTTATGATGTAATTCTCGATATACTTATCGCGTGATGGCTTTCCGATCTTTATGTCGTCATGGATATTCACGCTTTCGATTCCCGCGATTTCCAGGCCAGCGTCCCTCACCTCTTTCTGAAGCGCCTCTATCCTCTCAATCGGCCATACCTCTCCTGCTGGGATATCATAAAGCGTCGTGATGACTCCTGTGACTCCCGGCACCTGTCTTATCTGCCAAAGCTTCACCGAGTCATATTTGTCTCCGAACCATCTAAGTGTCATCTGCATGGGCTTATCTCTCCTTCCATTGTGATATACTAATATATTGCACCACGTATCATTGATTGTAAAGCAGAAAATGCTTGCATTGCATCTATAGGCCATCGGCGTGGATACCCCTCTCTTCTGCAGCGGAAGCTGTCACCTTTACTCAACGCCCTATTTCAGTAATAATCACAACGGGAGCTATCCATATGAGAATAACAATCTGTGAAAACAAGATGGAGTTAGGGACGCAGGCCGCAATACTCGGCAGGCATCATATAAAATCCACGATACTGAAGAAAGGAAGGGCGAATGTAGCGTTCGTTACCGGCACGAGCCAGCTTGAGATGCTGAAATCGCTCAGAAGCCTCGACATAGACTGGACAAAGGTGAACGTGTTCCTTCTAGATGAGTTCATAGGACTTCCAGATGGGCATAAAGCCTCCTCGGAGACATTCCTTACGGAAAACTTCCTTGACTATATACCTCAGATCGGGAGTTTCCATCCAATTTCCAGGAGCAAGGACTATAAGAATACACTCAAGGAAATGAACGAACTGATGAAGGAAAATCCGATAGACGTCGCGTTCATCTGCATCGGAGAGAACGGGCATCTTGCATTCAACGATCCACCTGCAGACTTTGATGCGACGGATCCTTACATCGTCGTCGAGCTTGAAAGACGCTCGAAAAGGCAGCAGGTCAGCGAAGGCTGGTTTGATTCCATTGAGGATGTACCAGAGAAAGCCATAACGATGTCAGTGCATGAAATCCTTTCCTCACGCATCATAATCTGCGCCTGCCCGGACCAGAGAAAGGCAAAGGCTGTCGCATCATGCATCTTTGATGATATCTCACCAGCCTCCCCTTGTTCCTCCATAAGGAGAAGGACAGAATGCACTATCTTCCTTGACAGACAGTCAAGCCGTCTTGTCTTCGGGGATATGAGATCCTACGATTGACAGAACAGAGCAGCTCTCTTATGACTTCAGGACAGGGAGCTGCTATTTCGTCACAGCCTTACGGAGCCTTGCGATGTATATGAAGACTGCGAGCAAGGCTGTGAGGAGTGCTGCTGATGGGAGCGAAAGCCACATCCCATCAAGGCCATTCCCCTTAAGGATGTACATCATAAGCAAAGGGAAGACGAAAGCATTGCAGAGCGATATCATCAAGCATTCCCTGCTGTATCCGATAGCAGACGAGAATGACTGGCAGGCATAGCTTGTCCAACGCACAATATACATCAGCCCTATGATCCTTATAGCATGCATTGCCATAGATGAATATGCATCGGCATCCTCTATGAACATCGCAAAGATCTGGACAGGGAAAAGCTCCAGAAGAATCGTGAACGCAATGCACATGAACGCAATCGCGATAGTTCCATAAAGAGCGATCCTCCTGACCCTATCCTTCCGTCCAGCTCCCCAGTTGTATCCTATAGCTGGCTGCAATGAATCAAACACACCATACATCCCAGGAACTATGATTCCATCTATATTCATGAACACACCATACACAGATACAGCGGCCGGACCTCCAAGATGGAGAAGCATGCTGTTCATTATTATTGATGTAAGCCGTCCCGATGTATTGCTGAGGAATGCGGGGAGCCCCTGCCTGAAGATATCATGGAGGATTTCCTTGGTTATCCTAAGCTTCACGAAACGAAGCGTCATTTTTCCTTTCAGGAAAGGGATAATGCATATGATGCATGTTATGGACATGCCAAGGCTTGTCCCAAGAGCAGCATAGCCTATGCCTTTATCCAGCACATACAGGAAGAGGATCTCAAAAGCAAGGCACATCGCAGCCATTGCAATGTTCATTGCCATTGAAAAACGCACACGGCCGCAGATCCTCAGATAGTTATCAAACACAAATGCAAGCGCCGTGAATGGTATGAAGAGCGCATATACTGTTATATATTCAACAGCATCATGCATAAGCACAGGATCCGCTCCCATCATGGAGAAGATGGATCTGGAGAAGACGACAATCAAAGCTCCAGATACAGCGCTGAGTGCGGCTGCTATGAAAACAGCAGCAGTGAAGATCCTGTTTGCATCATCTCTCCTTCCCTCACCCAGCTTTATCGCTATGCATATTGAAGAACCTACAGCAATCATATCTGCAAGGGCATATGCAATCAGGATGAATGGCAAGGCAAGGTTTCCTGCAGCGAACGCAGTCTGGCCTATAAGCCTGCCGATAAGCAGCATTTCCACAGAGAAATATATATTCGAGGCAATCATCCCGATTGCCCCCGGTATAGCTGCCTTGAAAAACAGATGGAGCGGTTCTGTTGCTAAAAATAAATCCTTCTCGCTGTGCATAGCTCAGATTCAACACTATGGAGCAACTCAATAGTCAATAGCTATAATATTCTCCATGAAGGCAAAATCCGTATACTATACACCGCAGCAGGTCGCATCATTCTTTGCAATCAGAAAAGATACATTGCTCTTCTATGACAGAATAGGATTGTTCTCTCCAGCATTGAGGAAGGAGAATGGATACAGATACTATTCTGCCAATCAGCTATACGAACTTGATGCGGTACTGACACTCAGGGATCTGGGATTCTCGATTGCTGAAATAAAGGAATCGAAGGAAACGATGAGCGTGGAATCATTCCTATCGCTGCTTGGAAAAGAGGAAAGCAGGCTATCTGAGAAGATAGCATCATACCAGGATCTTCTTGCCGTGAATAATTCAATCAGGCAATCCACATTGCAGGCAATCGAAGCAAAGAAGGAACATCTCATCATAGAGCATTTGCCAAGACAGCCGATAATCGCTGCGGATATCAACGGAAGCGGTGATAAAGCCACCAGCGATGAAGAATGGACAAATGCATATAGCAGGCTGCTCACAGCAACAGACAGCAGGATGATAATACATACAGGAAGCATCATAGGAAAGGAAGAAGCATCAAGAAGCTTCGGTGCCATCATAGATAGCGTATATGTCCTGTATGGCAAGCAGACCGATGAGAATATAGAAGAAGGAATATATGCATGCATGTACTTCACGGGATCAGCTGATCACACCGCTCGATTCTACAGGAAATACCTTAATGAGATCGAGCGCCATGGACTTTCCATATGCAGCAGCATATATGAAGAGCTCACGATATCATATGCAGTCACAAGCGATGAATATAAGCATGTCACAAAGCTTATGGCAAAGACAAAGTGATTATCTGAAGCCCAATACAAGGCCCTCTGGATCTGTATATCCCCCTCTCTTTCCACTCAGCGATACATTCCCCATGGAATACGTATCATCTTTCCTCTGCGCATTGAAAGTCCTCATACTATCCATCCTCCACGGCTTGCAATTCTGGCCAGCTCTGGAAATGGAATCCTTTAGCTTTTTCAGGTCTCGATTATTGCACACATGGTAGAAAAACATGGAGAATGCCCCAAAAAGTTCAGAAAATTTAAATAATCGGGCCTTTCGGCATTCTATATTTGTCAAAATTCCATGGTATAAATACTTAGAAAAAGGAGAAATGAAGTAAAAATGATGAGGACTTTGTTAAGATTCACAGCAATCTTGCTTCTCTCTGTATTTCCCCTTGCGGCAGAAAGCTTGCCTGTTCTCACGCTTGATGATGCCCTCTCATCTGCGAGAGAGAAAAATATAGAGCTTGAGATAGCCAAGGTTGAAATGGAAGGAAAAGTAAGGAGCGCAAATGCTGTCATGACAACTTTCCTGCCTGACATATCAATAAGCGCATCAGCATCTACGTCAGCCTCTTTTCAATCTAGAACGGCTTTCAATGGGATAAACTATGACGTCGGTGCCGATATCACATTTCCCTTCTCTGGATCGATGATCACAGACAGGCGGACAAGGGATATCGCAAAAAGAGGAGCATCTCTTTCATTCGAAAATTCGCTTATAGGCCTCGAGCAGGATGTAATCACAGGATATTGGGGACTTGCAACAGCAGATTTATCAATACAAGCTGCACAGCTCTCATTGGATTCAGCAGAAAGGCAATATGAATCAACGCTGGCAATGTATAGGAATGGTATGGTTGATGAGCTCTCCCTTTCTGAAGCAGAGCTCTCGCTCTATGATGCACAGCTGCAGCTCAAGGAGCTTCAGGATGAAAAGGACGAGCTGATGACAGCATTCAGGACGATGACAGGAATCAGCGGGGAATTCTCAACAGAGCCTCTTCCAGAACCTGTCTTGCTGTCGCTTCCATCCCCTGAGGAGCTTTTCAGGGAATACAGTGAAGGCTCTATCTCAGTGCAGAACGCAAGGAATTCCCTTGAAAGCGCAAAGAACGAAGAAAGCACGCTCAGGCTATCTGCATATGTCCCTTCCATCTCAGCTTCTCTCGGATACTCCTATTCAGGTTCCCATGATTCTGATTGGGTATATGGAACAAGAGATAACGGAATAAGCGGATCGGTCAGGGTTTCGATACCGATCTCACCGCTTATCCCGACAAGTGCAGAAGACATAGCGATAAAGGAAGCAGGAGACAACGTAAAGGTTGCATCCCTAACGCTGCAGAACACGCAAAACTCACTGCTTGCTGAAATCGAAAGCTATGCGATGGGCATAAGCCAGGCAGAGGAAAGCCTTAAGCTTGCAGAGAGGAAAAGGGCAGCAGCAGAGAGGACCAACGCTCTCTCAGAAGAGGCTTTCAGTGCGGGACTTATAACTGCAAACGATGCATCAGACACAAGAAACAGGCTGCTGAACGCGGAGATGGAGCTCCTGTCGGCACGTCTTTCACATCTTCTGCAGAGCTACACGCTGGCCTCTGCAATGAATATTCCTCTTGCAGAGCTGCAAGCGAGATACGCCAGAATCTAGGAGAAAAACATGGAAGAGAACAAAAAGGAAATTGATTTCAAGGCTATTGCTGAATCAAACGGGTCAGGCAAAGGGGGGAAAGTCGTTACATTCATACTTCTCCTTATATGCATAGTGCTGGCAGCTGCCATCATGATAAAGCTCTTTCAGAGCACTGAGGAAACAGCAATCGAAGCGGTTGCCTCAGATGCATTCACGCAGATAGTGAACGTAAGTGCCGTAGAGGCTGGATACGGGACATTCTCAAAGGTATCAAGGCTGAATGGCGAAATATCAAGAGAAGGGAATGATATCACAGTGCTCCCTGATATAACAACAAGCGGAATAATCAGAGAAGTGCTTATAAAAGAAGGAGATATCGTAAAAGCCGGAGATACGGTCGCATATATAGACCCATCACGGCCGGGGCAGAGCTACATGATAAGCCCAGTCACGGCAAAGGCTGATGGAATAGTTTCAGATGTGGCTGTTTCTGCAGGAGAGATGGTCTCATCGTCCACTGTGATAGCAACGCTTACTTCTACAGATGATCTTATCATCACAGCATCTGTTCCTGAGAAGTTCCTCGGTTCTCTCAGGATAGGAATGAGCGCTGAATTCGAAAGCGTGGCATATCCTGGAAGGCTCTATACAGGAACGCTTGCATACATATCCCCTACCCTTAACAGAGCAACACGCTCAGCTGACATAAAGATAGAGATAACAGGGGACAGGACAGGTTTGATGGATGGCATGTACATAAAGCTCAATCTCGAGACGGAGCATATCGATAATGCGATGATCGTACCTACAGCTGCCCTTGATACATACCTTGGCGATGATGTTGTCTATACAGTCGAAGATGGAACTGCAGCAAGAAAGGTTGTAAAGACCGGCAGCAGCAACGATACAGAGACTGTAATACTCTCAGGTCTGGAAGAAGGAGAGATGGTAATAACAGCAGGCAATATCACGAACGGCACACCTGTCAATGTTGTCGAATAGGAGGCTGGGATGGATATAGCTGAACTATCGGTAAGACGACCTGTACTGATGACGATGGTCTATGTACTTATATCTGTCATAGCCCTCGTCTTTCTTCCTCGCCTTGATATGGCACTCTACCCTGATATAGATATGCCTGTAATATCGGTATCAGTCGACTGCAACGATGCGGGGCCTGAAGAGGTTGAGCTTCAGGTTACTGAAATAATGGAAGACGCCCTTGATTCCCTTGAGAACCTTGATACTATGACATCCAGATCACGTGAAGGCAGGGCATCAGTCATACTTGAGTTCGAGTATGGCACAAACCTTGATGATGCGGCCGAGGATGTGAATACAATCGTATCCATGCTCTCCCGCCGTCTTCCGGACTGGGCTGAGAATCCTACAGTCTTCAGATATGATTCCGCAGGATCTGGAAGCATAATGCGTCTCACGATCACAGGAGACCGGACAAAGGACGAACTGCAGTACATTGCAGAGAATACGGTACAGCCCCTGCTGGAAAGGATTGAGGGTGTTTCACAGGTAAACGTCTATGGAGGAGCTCCTGTTGAATATGCTGTCGAGGTCGATCCGAACAGGCTCGAAGCCTATGGCCTGACGCTTTCCCAGATTTCAAACCAGATAGAGGCAAGGAACATACAGAGCACAGGCGGTGAGATAACACAGCGTGGCATGGATTATCAGATAATGACAGATGCACGCTATATGACGCTTGAGGATATCAGGGAGACCATTATCGGATATACCTCCCTAGGTACCCCTATACTGCTCCAGGATGTAGCTGAAATCAGAAGGGACACAGCCAGTGGCGGAAGGCTCAACTACATAGATGGACAGGAAGTCGTGACGCTCTCTGTGTCAAATGATTCTGACAGCAATGAGACAACAGTCGCAAAGAGCATCCGGGAAGAGCTTCCAAGTATAATCAACAATCTTCCTGAAGGTATAACGCTCATGATACAGCGGGACTCAACTGAGATGATCTCCGATACGATGAACGAGGTATTCAACTCGGCAGTCCAGGGTGTAATTCTTGCAGCTCTCATCATCTTCATCTTCCTCAGGGGGATAAAGACAACGATAATAATCTCGCTGTCTATGCCTATATGCATACTGATAACGCTTATGCTGATGGCTATATTCGGCATGTCAATCAACTCGATGAGCATGTCAGGCCTTATCCTTGGCATAGGAATGACAGTCGATGCTTCGATCATCATCCTTGAAAATACGTATTCATTCAGGGAAAAAGGAGAAAGAAGCGCCGTAGCGGCAATACTCGGAAGCAAGAATATGTTCACGGCAATCGTTGCCTCAACGCTTACGACAATCTGCGTATTCCTGCCTATAATAATCTACAAATACGACATAGGCATGATCGGGATAATGTTCCAGGATCTTGTCATTACAGTCTGTATATCCCTCTTCTCTTCGCTCTTTGTAGCTGTGACGCTGGTTCCTGCCCTTTCTGGCTCAATCCTCAAGATAAATACAAGGACACAGAAGCCATTAAGGATAAAGCTGCTGAAGTCAATAGACGATGCCATGGCTGGATTCGAGGACCACATGAAGAACGCATATGTACGCGTTCTGGGATACTGCCTGAACCATAAGTTCCTGTTCATACTTCTTCTGGTCCTGCTTCTCATCATATCGCTTCAGAAGTTCTCTGAGCTTGGAATATCGCTCATACCTCAGAGTTCTACGGATGACAGCGTGACACTCGAGCTGACGCTGAACCCGGGAACAACGCAGGAAGTGACAAGAGGCTATGTCTTCGAGATGCAGAAGAAGGTCCTGGACATACTGCCTGAAGATAGCTATGAGAGCATATTCACGGAGGTAGGAAGCAGCAATACAGGCTCTATCGAGATAGAGCTCCCGGACATTACCGAGCAGCTCTACTCCGTATCTGATATCCAGAACATGCTCCGCGATATACTCGATGATGATCCATCCGCTGATTGGATTTTCTCAAACTCCCGTTCAGTGGGAGGAACTGGAATCGACGTTGTCATCCACAGCGAGGACAGCGAAGCGGCTATGGCTGCCGCCAATGATATCCAAAGCATACTCAATACTTATGTTCCGCAGGTTGAGAACATTGAATCAGATCTGGAGAACGGTGCACCTAAATACGATATCTCAATCGATTACAGGACAGCCCAGGATCTTGGGATATCAATGAGCGAGCTTGCGACAACGATACAGTATGCGCTCACAGGAGTGACAGCTACAGAGCTCTCAACATTCGATGTGGATGAGACATATGATCTTGTCGTAAGGGTCGATGAGAATGAACTTCAGTCAATAGATGATCTTTCATCCCTTATGATCTCCACATCAAACGGAGAAAGAGTAAGGCTTGATACAGTCGCGACATTCGTTGAGGGCACAGCTCCACGTACAATCACAAGAGAGGACAAGGAGAGAGTCAATCACGTCTCAGCTACAATCATCGAAGGCTATGCCGCAAGCGATGTACAGAACATAGTTGATAGGGCGCTCGAGGAACACCTTGTCCTGCCCGACGGCGTGACAATAGAGCAGGAAGGAGAGATGTATACATTCCTTGAATACCTTCCGACTATGATAACGATCGTTGTCCTTGCCCTATTCCTTGTATATGCCGTCATGGCTGCACAGTTTGAATCATTGATGGATCCTCTTATCATATTCGCAACGATTCCTCTTCTTATGATAGGTGTGATATGGATCCATGTATTCATGGGTGAGCAGTTCTCGCTCTTCTCGATTGTCGGAATAGTAGCGCTGATAGGAGTTGTCGTAAACAACGGCATTGTCCTTGTTGACTGCATCAACAGACTTGTTGAGCAGAAGATTCCTGTAAAGCAGGCATGTCTGCAGGCTGCATATGGCAGGCTCCGCCCTATACTGATGACAACGCTGACAACGATACTCGGGATGATACCGATGGCGTTCTTCCCTGGAGACGGAGCTGAGATGATGCAGCCATTGGCTGTAACGTTCACAGGAGGAATAATAACAGGAGCGTTCCTTACGCTTCTTCTTTCCCCTACGCTCTATCTCATAATGAACAAGCATAAGGAGAAGCACTACGATGATCCTGACACGCTTGTAAACCAGCTGCGCGAATACGACATGAGAAGGCTGCAGCATATAGATAACATCGTAGGATGACAGACAGGCCTATCTGCAATAAACAGGTAGGCCTTCTTGATCAAAGATAGTTTTCCCTTCAGCTAACATGAATACTGGAATTTCAAACCAGAACTTTGAATAATCCAAGGAAAATCAAAGCTTCGAAAGCTTTGCCCTGATCTCTTCATCATATTCTGGAATGGCTCCTCTTCTTGATACGACATAATCAGCAAGCATTGCTGCTTTCTGAAGGCTTTCTTCAACTGAGGCACCATTGCGGAGAAACCAAAGGAATGCTGCAGAAAGGCTGTCACCAGCCCCAACTGTATCAACTGCCTTGATATTTTCAGCAGGTGCTTTGAAGATTGAATCGCCTTCATAGCAAACCGATCCGGATTTTCCCTTGGTCAATAGTATTTTCCTTACAGGGAACAGGTTCTGCACCCTGCAAAGAAAGTCATTTACAGGAAGTCCCACAGCAGCCGCAACGCGAGGAAGCTCATCTTCATTCATCTTCAATATTGTCGTGAAATCAAGAAGCTTCCTGATCAATTCATCCGAATAGAACTGGAGACGTAGATTGACATCAAAGAAAAACTCATCCGCATCTATTGTTTCCAGAAGACGGAAAAGCGTATTACGGGATGTTTCATGACGCGAAGAAAGCGTGCCAAAAATGAAAACATCATAATGTTCCGCCTGAAGCTTTGAAAAATCTTCATCAGAAAGCTTTATATCATCCCATGCGCATGGATCTATGAAAGAATAAGAAGGGATACCGCCTTCGAGGACCACGGAGGCAACTCCCGTGGGATATTCCGATCGTGTCAGGAAACTATGATCAACACCAAGCTGTTCAGCTGCTGAGATAGTCCTATCACCTAAATCATCATCTCCAACGGCACTTATGATACTGCATATCCCTCCAAGACGGGCAATATGACCAAGAACATTAAGAGGTGCGCCTCCTAGCGTTTCTGAATCTCCAGCTATATCCCAAAGTACTTCTCCAAAAGCCAGCGCCTTCATATCCAATACTTCTCCATTCTCTTTCGAAGCGATTTTCTGTAACCATCCCAGTCAGAGATCGGAAAACGTGCAACGCCGTCCTCGACACCGGCTTTCGCAACAGCTACCGCCTCGTACTCTATCACTCTCGGATCGAACGGCTTCGGCACGATGTACTCCCGGCCGAACGAGAAGTCCTTGCCTCCATATGCCCTCTTCACCTCTGCAGGCACGCCCTCCCTGGCAAGCTCCGCCAGAGCCCTCGATGCCGCCATCTTCATC
>CALXLI010000045.1 GCA_944389155.1 uncultured Spirochaetaceae bacterium
GTGTGAATGTATGTGGACATCCCAAGGCAATGAACAGGGCAAACAGCCCAGCGTTCGCAAAGAGGAAGAAGCCTACTGATTACAGCAGGCAGCTGACAGAGAAGCAGAAGCTCAAGGCTTATTATGGCATACTTGAGAAGCAGCTTCACAGATACTATGAGAAGGCTCTCAAGTCAAATCTCGCAACAGGTGATGCTCTTGTCATCTCACTTGAGAGAAGGCTTGATAACGCTGTTTACCGCATCGGTTTCGGCAATTCCATCCGCCTTGCTCGTCAGCTTGTGTCTCATGGACACATCCTCGTAAATGGCAAGAAGGTAGATATCCCTTCTTATCAGATCAATGTTGGTGATGTTATCTCCCTCAAGGAGAAGTCAAGAAGCAACGAGCTTTTCAGATCATGCTTCCTTGGTCATCCAGCATTCAACCTTCCTTACTTCGAGAAGAATGAAGAAGAGTTCTCAGGAAAGCTCGTAAGGCTCCCTGAAAGGTCTGAGATTCCTGTACAGGTCAACGACCAGCTCGTAGTTGAGTTCTATTCAAAGTAAGAGTCTTCATTACAGATCCAGCCAATGGTTCGGCCCACATCCGAGCCGGAGAGAAGAAGAGATGGCCTCATTCCAACTTGCCATGCTTCAGACGCGCCTCCTGACGGCTGCCCTCAAAAAACAGGGGACGTGGATTGGATCAAAAGAAAAGCGGTACTTTTCCGGTACCGCTTTTTTGCTGCCTTATACAGCTGCATAGAGCTGACTGTATGATTTTGCCTTATCTGCTTCGATGGCCATGAAGGATCCAGATAGGCATTCTTCCTCTGAAACAGAGAAGACAGATGCGAAATCTGAAAGTATCGGACGGAGCACGTTTGCCTTCTCCTCATCTCCTACGCTGCGCTTTATCAGCTTGTCTGAAAGGTTGAGCGGGGTAGTCTCGGTTCTGAGATATATTGTTCCTGCATACATTCCATTGCCGCAGAAGTATCCTGTTATGTTCTCTCCCTCGTGACCAAGTCCAAGCACGATTATGATGCCTCCCGCAAGATATTCGCCTAGGAAGGAGCCGCTCCTGCCTCCGATTACGAGTATGCTTCTGTTTTCTTCATATGCTTTCATATGAACGCCAGCCCTGTATCCAGCGTCACCAAGCACATAGACCCTGCCGCTCCTCATTCCGTAGGCTAGGGCATCTCCTGCTGAGCCTCTTACCGCAACAAGCCCTGCATTCATCGTATCAGCTGTAGCATCCTGGGCATTCCCATCTACATAGATGGTTCCACCGTCAAGATAGGATGCCAAACCGTTGCCTGGGGTACCTTTTACATGGAGTATTCCATTTCTCATCGCGCATCCAATATAACGCTCGCCGAGGCATCCCTTTATTTCAATCTCCTCATTCCTGTTCTCATATTTCCTTATGGTCTCAAGGCTGTCCTTCCTTATATCAAACACTCTCATATCATTCTCCTGCGTATTCGATTCCAAGTATCTCAAGCTCCTTTGCATTCAGGTCTACGCCTCTCAGAGCTCTCCTGTTTCCTCTCAGGGCTTCTATGCTGTTTATCCCCATACCGCCCATGATCTCCTTTATCTCACGTGTCCATGCGCTTACAAGGTTCACAAGCTTTTCCGCTCCCTTTTCTGGATCCAGGCGTTTTGTCAGCTCTGGATCCTGGGTCGCAAGGCCCCATGCGCACTTTCCTGTGTGGCATGATGCGCATATATGGCAGCCAAGGGCACAGAGGGCAGCTGTACCGATCGAGACAGCGTCTGCACCGAGAGCTATTGCCTTGACAGCATCCGATGAATTCCGTATTCCACCTGATACGATTACGCTGACCCGGTCCCTGATACGTTCTTCTCTCAGTCTTTGGTCGACAGCCGCTATTGCAAGCTCTATAGGTATTCCTACGTTATCCCTGATGCGTTTAGGGGCAGCTCCGGTTCCGCCTCTGTATCCATCGATCGATATGATATCCGCACCGCTGCGGGCTATGCCTGATGCAATCGGCGCAATGTTGTGGACTGCGGCAACCTTTACGATTACCGGCTTGCGGTATCCAGTAGCTTCCTTGAGTGACATCACAAGCTGTGCAAGGTCCTCAATCGAATAGATATCATGATGTGGAGCAGGGCTTATCGCATCGAGACCTTCCGGTACCATCCTCGTCTTTGATATATCCCCGATGATCTTCTTTCCGGTAAGATGGCCGCCGATTCCGGGCTTTGCCCCCTGGCCGATCTTTATCTCTATGGCCGCAGCAGAGTTGAGATATGTCTCATGTACGCCAAAGCGTCCAGATGCAACCTGTACAATCGTATTCTTCTTATATCTGTACAGGCTTTCATGCAGGCCGCCTTCGCCAGTGTTCCAATATGTACCGATCTCTTCTGCAGCTGCAGCAAGGGCTTTGTGCACATTCAGGCTTATAGCGCCATAGCTCATAGCAGAGAACATTATAGGGGTCTTCAGCTCAAGGTGCGGTGGAAGATTGTCCACGATCCTTCCATCTCTGTCCCTTTTGATTCCATCCGGCCGCTGACCAAGGAACACCGCAGTCTCCATAGGCTCACGAAGAGGATCGATTGATGGATTTGTGACCTGGCTCGCATTGAGAAGCATCTTGTCGAAATAAATCGGGACATTCCTTCCTGAAGCTCCCATCGAGGACAACAACGCTCCTCCCGTTTCAGCCTGGATGAGTATTTCCTGGATATCGTTCTGCGCAAAGACAGAATTTGGCCTGAATCTATTCTCAGCCTCAGTTATGTATATAGCACCGACAGGGCAGAGGGAGACGCAGCGCTGGCAATCAACGCATCTTTCGTGATGGAAGGCCAATGCCTTGCTTTCACTGACCTCTATTGCACCGAAAGAGCATTCACGGGCGCATCTGAAGCATGAAAGACAGTTATCGTATGTTCTTATCCTGAATCTGCAGTTCATCTTTTCTCTCCATCAAGCGTTACTATTACAGCCTCGCCTCCACGTGGGGCCCATACTTTGTCCGGATTTTCCTCGATTGCCCTTATAGCGGCTTCTTCTGAACTGAAATAGACAGTTCTGCCTTTCTCTGCAGCAACGAGGCTTCTGAGCTTAAGCCGGTCATTCAGCGCCATCATCCCTCCATCGAATCCGACAAGAATCGAGAACGGACCTGTTACGAGGAATGAGGAGAACATCTTCCGCAGATAGGCAAGCCTGCTTCTTTCATCCTCATCCTTTGCCGCTATCGTTGACCAGAAAGGAGCTGCTATGACCTCTGATGCCTCTCTGAGCGTAAGCCCCTGCTTCCTTGTAAGATAGTCCAGTATATATGTGATTACCTCTGTATCGGTGAGTAGGTTGCATGAGTATCCATACATCTCAACAGAGCGCCTGTTTGCATCGTATGATGATATCTCTCCATTATGGACAACCGTAAGGTCAAGAAGCGAGAACGGATGGGAGCCAGCCCACCAGCCCGGGGTATTCGTCGGGTATCGTCCATGCGCAGTCCATGAATAGCCTTCGTATTCTTCCAGACGGTAGAAGTCCGCAACATCCTCAGGGTATCCTACGGCTTTGAACACTCCCATATCCTTGCCGCACGAGACTGCATAAGCTCCTTCTATTGAGTTGTTTATCGCAATCATGGCACGTGATGTGTATTCGTTCTCATCAAGCTGGCTATCCTGCAGGAGGTGCGGCAGCGGTGTGATGAAATATCTCCAGATAAGGGGTGCATCCGATATCTTCGATGTCTGCCTGACCGGGATCTTCGAGAGGTTTATGATATCAAAGCGCCTATCAAGAAAACGCTCTGTCTCTTCCCTTGAGCTCTGTGAGTCATAGAATATATGCAGAGCATAGAAATCCCTGTACTGCGGATAGATGCCATAGCCTGCAAAGCCTCCGCCCAGACCGTTTGAGCGGTTGTGCATCACCGCAATGCTTTTCTTTATGGCCTCTGCCGTGATGCGGCTTCCATCACGGCAGAATATACCGCTGATCGCGCATCCTGAGCTAATCCTTATCTCGCCCTCTCTCTTCATTGAGTACACCTCTTGAAAATAAAAAAAGGCGCACTAAGACCATATCTTAGAACGCCATTGTTCTTCTCGCTACGTTTTACGTTAGAATGCCTATGCTTGTCAATCGCAGCAGTGCATGAAGCGTGAATAAAAATTCATATATGTGTATATCATTGCCATTCAACTGAGAATGAAAGAGGTTCATTCAAAAGAAGGAAAGCTATGATCGGGAAGCTGTATGTTATGGTGCTGTCACCTGTTATTTCAGCGTTCTCTGCCCCTGTCACCGTTCCTGGCACTGTTATGTTCATTGTAACGGTTCCGTTTGCGATTGCATCAGGGCCTTCTTCGCCGAGAAGGAAGGAAATCATCTCAAGATACTCAGCCTCGCTCATCCCCTGATTGTATTCTGGGCCATAGACCTCGAAGTTAGGATCTGCAAGGAATGGAACAGCCTGCTTGAGCTCACCGTAGTTGTTCATATCCAGGAAGAATGAGAGAGAGGATTCCGTTTTCTCGAAAAGCGTCTGGTTCTCAACCCCGAACTCAGCCATAAGGGAATCGATATCATCTATTGAGAACGCGATATGGTATTCCCTTTCTCCTGTCTTGACGGTTTCAGCGTCATTGATCGCTGCCATGTTCGCAAGTCCGTCACCGAATGATGCTATGGCATTGTCCATGATTGATGAGTTATCCTCGGGAAGGAACTCGGCAAAGTCCGTAAGGACATCTGTGAAGAACTTCTCAACGCTTATATCCGTAGAGCTTGCTATGCCTCCTGTGCCGTTTATGCTCAGATCTTCCGTGACCGTACAGGATGAAAGCATGATGACTGCTATTGCCGCTATTGTAAATCTTCTCATATCGCGATGGTAGACCATAAAGGAAGATGTGGCAACGACAGTGGTAGACAGCGACCGGACTTTGTGATAGTCAAATAATCTCGGTGAATAAGATGAAAAGAACGATTGCTTTTTTTGCATTTGCGTTATTGCTTGCCTGTACAGCAGCTGCATCTGCACTTGATGCAGTGTATGAAGCATTTCCAACCTCAGT
>CALXLI010000046.1 GCA_944389155.1 uncultured Spirochaetaceae bacterium
GCTCTGGCAATAGCGCCGTGCTTCAAGATGAGATTCTGGAACATAGGTGCAGAGGGGCAGATAACCATGGGTGCGGTCTTCGCAACATATTTCGCGCTTTATTGGTCAGATAGGATCCCGCATGTCCCGCTTCTCGTCATCATGTTCATCTCTGGAGCCATTGCAGGTGGGCTCTGGGCACTCATCCCAGCGTTCTTCAAGGCGAAGTGGAATACTAATGAGACTCTTTTCACGCTGATGATGAACTACATAGCGATCGGAATCGTTGCATGGCTACAGGGAGGCCCTTGGGAGGGAAGGAAAGGTTCGCAGCTCATTCCTATGTTCAGTGACAATGCGCGCCTTCCGAATGTCCTGGGAGTGCACTGCGGCTGGATAATAGCGCTTATCCTCGTCCTGCTTATGTATGTCTACATGAACAAGACCAAGCAGGGCTATGAGATTGCTGTCATAGGCGACTCAGTGAACACAGCACGCTATGCTGGCATGAATGTCAGCTGGATCGTGATGCGCACCATGTTCATATCCGGTGCGATAAGCGGGGTTGTCGGCTTCATGATTGTCTCAGGTGCGAACTTCACGCTGTACAAAGGCGTTGCAAACGGAGTTGGATTCACCTCGATATCGATTGCATGGCTTTCCCAGCTCAATTCCTTTGCGATGATTGCGATATCTATGATGCTCGCCGTACTTGAAAAGGGCTCGAACACGCTGCAGACAAGGATGCAGATACCATCCTCGATTGCAGATATAATCACAGGCATACTTCTTTTTGCGATGCTCAGCAGCGAGTTCTTCATCAACTATCGTCTTATATTCCGCTCAAGCCATAAGGAGGAGGTGAAGCCATGACTACGATCATCACTCTGATAGTTGCAGCTGTAACGTTCGGAACTGTATTGATGTACGGTACTCTTGGTGAGATCCTCACCGAAAAGTCTGGCAACCTCAACCTGGGAGTAGAAGGCATCATGTACATGGGCGGTGCTTTTGGCCTTGCAGGAGCCTTCTATTATGAAAAAGCTGCAGGAGCTGCTGCAAACGGACCTTTCGCCATAGTCCTTGCAATCCTTGCCGCATTCGCAGCCGGGGCCGCAGCTTCAGCGATCTACAGCTTCCTGACGATAACACTCAGGGCAAACCAGAACGTCACAGGACTTGCCCTTTCGATATTCGGGACGGGCATAGGGCAGTTCGTAGGCGAGTTCATGAGAGTCAGCGAAGGTGGATATGTAGCGCTTGGCAACAATCTCAAGGAAGCTTTCTCCGCGTCTATCTTCCCACGCTTCATGATAGATATACCTATAATCGGAAGGATCCTCTTCTCCCATACCGTATTCTTCTATCTTGCTGTCCTGATTGCCATTGCCATGTATCTCTTCCTGAAGAAGACCAGGTATGGCATGTACCTTACAGCAGTCGGCCAGTCTCCATCCACATCTGATGCAGCAGGCATAAACATCACGAAGTACAAGTATCTTGCAACCATAATCGGAGGAGGCATCTCCGCAATAGGTGGAATGGTGTACATAACGACAACGGCAGGATGCGTATGGAATCATGAAGGGCTTTCTGGCGTTGGCTGGCTTGCTGTCGCTCTTGTCATCTTCTGCATCTGGCGTCCGCTTAACGCGATCTGGGGCTCTGTCCTGTTCGGGGCCATGATGATAATGTACCTGAGAATCAGCATACCGTTCATACCTACAGAGCTTTATAAGATCCTTCCTTATATTGTCACTGTCATCGTTCTCATACTCACAAGCATGAAGAACAGCCGTGATAAGCAACCGCCTGCTTCTCTTGGGATAAATTATTTCAGGGAAGAGCGTTAGGAGATCTGTATTGGGGTTTTTCCTTTCAGAATCGTGAAAGGTTTGATAGAATTGAATCAGAGTTTCTTCAAAGGGACTAAAGGAGAGCTTATGAAAAAGAGTTTGTTTGTTCTGATTGCGCTTCTGATCTCTGGCGTCGTTTTTGCTGGAGGAAGTGCTGAGAGTGCAGCTCCTGCTGATCCTAACTCCGTTAAGGTCGGGCTCCTCTGCATAGGAGATGAGAACGACCAGGGTTACACCTTCAACTTCATCAGAGGCCGTGATGAGGCTACAGAGATGCTCAAGGCTGATGGCATCAATGTAGAGTGGGTGACAAAATTCAACATCGGAGAGGATGCAACCTGTACTGATGCAAATATCGAGGCAGCGGAAGAGGGATGCCAGATAATCTTCAACAACAGCTATGGCTTCGAGCCTTTCATGCTTGAGGTTGTCGATGATTATCCAGATATCGAATTCGTCAGCTGCACGAACTGCGCATCTGCATTTGATGGAAGGGCAAATACACATAACGCTTTTGCAAACATCTATGAAGGCAGATACATCGCTGGTGTAGTCGCTGGCATGAAGCTTCAGCAGATGATCGATGAAGGACAGATCACTCCTGAGCAGGCTGTGATAGGATATGTTGGCGCATATTCATTCGCAGAGGTTATCTCAGGCTTCACATCATATTTCCTCGGCGCAAGGTCTGTATGCCCATCTGTGACGATGAAGGTCATGTTCGTAGGTTCTTGGTCTGATGCAACAGCTGAGTCCGATGCTGCTCTCGCTCTTATCGATCAGGGCTGTGTCATGATCTCCCAGCATTCTGACAACACGACACCTGCAACAGCTGCACAGTCACGTGGTGTTTATCACACAGGCTATAACAATGACATGACAGGAATCGCTCCTAACGCTTCCCTTATCTCGACAAGGATTGATTGGGGCATCTACTTCTACGAGGCTATCAAGGCATATGTAGAGGGAGAGGAAATCCCACAGGATTGGTGCAAGGGAATGGGTGAAGGCGCTGTTGTCATGACAGCACTCAACGAGGCAATTGCCGCACCTGGAACAGCAGAGAAGATCGCAGAGGTCGAAGCTGGTCTTGCTGATGGTTCTATCCAGGTATTCGATACAAGCACATTCACAGTTGGAGGAGAGACGCTTACTCACGCATTCGCTCTCGATACCGATGGTGATTTCACTGCAGATTCAGAGGAAGCTGTATACGATGGCGCATTCCACGAATCTGTATTCCAGTCAGCTCCGTACTTCACAGTGCAGATTGACGGAATCGAATGGCTCAACGCAGCATATTGATGAAGCACATTGCAGCCAGCCCCTCTCCGTGAGGGGCATTTTTTTGTACTTTAAATCGCAAAGCATGATATAATAAGGAAATGCAGAAAGGAGGAATTGCGCTGTAGCAAGAGATAACCTGTTTTTCAAGGAGGAATAATGGAAAGATGGCAGAAGATGCTGGAGGAATGCTATAGAAGCATTGAAGATCTGAAGGATAGGCTTCATCTTACAGAAGATGAGTGCATGAAGCTTATGGAGATTGAGAAGAAGTATCCTGTATGCGTCCCGGAGTATTATCTATCGCTTATCGATGCTGCGGACAGGACAGACCCAATCAGACGCATGTGCATTCCGGATCATATGGAATTCTCAGAGGGTGGAGAGAAGGATACATCGGGGGAATCAGACAACACAGTAGTACAGGGCATGCAGCATAAGTACAGGGAGACGGCTATGATCCTCTCCACGAACCAATGCGCGATGTATTGCCGGCACTGTTTCCGCAAGCGCCTTGTTGGGCTTACATCGGAGGAGATCGCTGCACATCTGCCGGAGATGGCAGAGTACGTCAAGGCCCATCCTGAGATAAGGAACGTGCTCATTTCAGGCGGTGATTCATTTCTCAATCCAAGTAGTGTAATCAGACGCTATCTTGAGACATTCACGGCGATAGATACGGTCTCTTTCATACGTTTCGGTACGCGCGTGCCTGTTTCATTCCCGTTCAGGATAACAGAGGATAGCGGTGAGCTTGCTGCTGTGCTTTCAGAGTATTCAAAGCGCAAGCCGATAATAGTGGTCACGCAGTTCAACCATCCACGTGAGCTGACAGAGGAAGCTGTCTGTGCTGTCGATGTGCTCCGAGAAGCTGGATGCACCGTACGCAACCAGACTGTGCTGCTTCGGGGCGTCAATGATGACAGCGAAGTGCTTTCCGATCTCATGAATGGTCTCATAGGCATGAATGTCGCACCGTACTACGTGTTCCAATGCCGTCCTGTAGAGGGGGTCAAGAACCAGTTCCAGGTTCCGCTTTCGAAAGGAGCGGAGATCATAGACAGGGCAAAAAGGACGATGAGCGGACCTGCAAAGTCATTCCGCTATGCGATGTCGCACCCGACTGGAAAGATCGAGATCCTGGGAAGGCTGGGGGATTCGATGCTCTTCAAGTATCATCAGGCAAAGGACGAGGCGGACAGCAGCCGCATATTCACCCGCCCTGTCTCAGAGAGCGAGTGCTGGTTCTCTGATCCCATGTCAGCCAATGATGATTGAGAAAGCAAACAGCAAGGCAAGAAGAAGGAAATTCAGGAGCAGGAAGAGAGCCATGTATCTTCCTTTCCTTCCTTGTCCTCTCCTGAAGTAGATCTTCAGCGATATAAGCGAGGCAAGGGATGCTATAGGCGTTCCAAGGCCTCCTATATCAGTGCCGATGAGGACTCCCCGGAAGTTTTCGGCAAATGATGAGAGAAGGATAGCGGCCGGTACATTGCTGATGACCTGGGAAACAGCTGCGGATAGCGCTATAGGCTGAGCCTTCATAGGTTCTGACAGGAGGTTCCTGATCCCTTCTGCGTTCCTTATGTTCTCGCTGAATATGAAGAAGGCGACGAATGTAAGGAGGAGTATGTAGTCAATCCTTCTGAAGATCGATCTGTCTATTATGAGAAGGGCTATTATCTCAGAGGCAAGCAGGAGTTTCCAGCTGACCACATGGAATACCGAAAGAAGCGCCAGAAGAAGGAAGCAGAGGTATATCACAGTGCGTGGCCTATCCATCTTCCTTACTTCGCGTTCATCTTTTTCTACGCTTTGGTCCTTTGACAGGAGAATCGCGGCAAGCGCTGCAATCAGGACGGCAGAGAGGAGAGAATAGGGAAGGATTGCACTGAAGAACTCCGCAGCTCCAACGCTGAAGAATGAGCATATGTACAGATTCTGGGGATTCCCGACTGGTGTTGTCATGGAGCCGAGGTTTGCGCTTATCGTTTCAAGCACGACAACCTTTATGATATAGTCCTCATCGCATCCAGCCTTGTCCAGAAGCATTGCCGAGAATGGGACGAACATCAGCAAGGATACATCGTTCGTGAAGAGCATCGAGGATAGGAACACTATGGCGATAAGCGAGAACGACAGGCCCTTTGTTCCCTTTGCCCTTTTCATCATCACGCCGGCGATTGAGTCAAAAAAGCCAGATGCCTTGAGCCCTTCCGAGATCCCCATGAGGGCAAAAAGCATTGCCAGCGTCCTGAAATCTATCGCATCGATCCATGATGGCGATGGTGGATTGAAAAAGGATGACAGCGCTGCAGCGCACACTGATATTGCAAAGACAATCTCTCTTTTCAGAAAACTTTTCATAACGCAGATTGTGATGATATATTCATGACGGGAACTCTTCAAGTTTTTCAGCCCTTTCCAGACAATGTTGCTATAATGTTTGAATGGCGTTCTTGAAATCGATCAGCATAGGGCAGTTCATCATATTCATGGGAATGCTGTTCCTGGTATTGGTGATAGCTCTTTCACTGTTTCTCTCTGTGAACATATCGCAGCAGTTCGACAGCTCTGCTGAACTGATGGATTATTCAGGATACTGGAACAGTATCTTCGTTGCTATGATGGAGGTCGGAAGCTCTCTTGATATCCTGACGCTCTCCGGAGAGGATGATGGCTTCGAGCAGTACCTTGAGTCATCGGAAAGGCTTTCTGATGCCATAGATTCATTTCTGATGGCATATGATGAGGACGAAGAGACAAGGAACGTGCTCAGACGTCTTCAGTCCTTCAATGCGTACCAGGAGAGCCTGATGATGGAGTGCATGGATCCTGTGATGCTTTACCGTGACAGGAGATATATCGATACGGGAATAGAGCGGCATACGGAGGAAGTGCTGGAGCTTTACAAGAACCAGATGGATATGGAACTTGCACGCTATAGCGCCATTGAACGCCAGAGCACATATGCTGCGGCAATTTCATTTTCCTTCATCGCCTTTATATTCATCGCGATAAGCGCTATCTATTTCTGGTTCGGAATGGCCATACGGAATGCAATAGGAAAGGCCGTGGATAATCTTGATATGATATCAAAGGGACGGTGGAATGTCCCGAATCTGCAGAATGGGCGCTTTGAGGAGTTCCGGCTGCTGTTTGTCGGCATAAACAGGCTCAAGCATCGTCTTTTCGATTACTTCCAGCAGATACAGAGCAAGGCTGAGATAGAGAAGACCCTTCTTGACGAGAAGCTTAAGAATGAAACCGGGCGAAGGATGCTTGTATCGGCGGAAATGGAGATGCTCCGTGCTCAGGTCAATCCCCATTTCCTGTTCAACTCCCTTGCCCAGATCGGCATGGCAATCCTGATCAAGAAGCCAGAGCAGGTATTGGATATGGTTGAGTGCACGGGAAGGATACTGAGATACAGCCTGTATAATAAGGAACATCTGGTTCTGCTCTCCGATGAGCTTGATATAGTAAGCACATATATACGGCTATACAGGATGAGCCATGATGAGGATATCGATTTCATGGTTTCGTATATCGGGGCTGCTGCAAAGGAGCCTGCTGATCCGTTCATGGTCGTGCCGATGTGCATACAGCCGATAGTCGAGAACTCCCTGAAGCATGGGCTCGATGAGGGCAGGAGAGGGATATCGATCAAGATATTCATAGAGAAGATGGAAGATGGCACGCTTGAGGTCACGATAAAGGACAATGGCAAGGGAATTGCTGATGTGGATAAGGCCATGGAGAGCGGCAGCAAGGGAATCGGGCTCAACAACATCCGGCGGCGCCTTGAGCTTCAGTATGGACGTGATGACCTTGTCAAGGTCAGCAGCATCGAAGGAGTATGCACTATAGTGGTACTTCATTTTCCAAAGGTGGATCCTGATGAGAGTATTGATTGTTGAGGATAACAATATTGAACGTCTCGCATTGGAGAAGCTCTTCTCGATGTATTATCCAGCAGAGTTCACATCAGTCGGACTTGCGCAGGATGGAAAGAGCGCGGAGATACAGCTGGGCAAGTCCTATTGGGACCTGGTGATGCTTGATGTGAATCTTCCTGATGCAAATGGCGTTGAGTTCATAGACACGGTAAACAGGATACGCCCGGATGCAAGGATCATAATGGTCACTGCGTACTCTGATTATGAGTATCTAAGGGAATCAATGAGGAAGAATGCATTTGACTATATGCTCAAGCCATATTCCATCGGGACATTCAGGGAATGCATAGACCGCTTCATCGCACAGTATTGGAGCGCGGGGAGAAGCTATGGAAGCCAGGGCGTTGCGCAGCGTGTGTATAAGTGCATAGAGGAGAATTACAGCAGGAGGATATCACTGCAGGAGATTGCCGATATGCTTGGCTTTGATAAGTCGTATCTGGGCAGGGCCTTCCATAAGGAGTTCGGATGCGGGGTTGTGGAGTATCTTATCCGTTATCGCATAGATAAGGCAGAGGGGCTCCTTGCGCATGGGATGAACGTGTCAGAGGCCTCTTCGGAATGTGGCTTCAGCGATCCTGCATACTTTGGGCGTTGCTTCAAGAAACTCAAAGGCTATCCTCCGAAAGATGCGAAAAAGATACACGAAAAGTCGATATCATCCTAGTTTTCGTTGTTTTCTGATATAACGCTTCTCTTTATCCGGCCCCTAGACTATTGCAAAAGGAAAGGAGGAATGCCATGAAAAGAAAGTGGTATGCTGCAGTTGTTCTTATTGTTCTGATGACGCTTGCAGCTTCAGTCATGTTCGCAGGTGGAAACAAGGAAGCCTCATCGTCCCAGAGTGATAATATAGTCTTCCGCTTTGCCCTTCAGAATGGACAGAGCCATCCCCTGTCTATGGGTATACAGAGATTCAGCGATCTATTGGAGGAGAGGAGCGGTGGACGCATGAAGTTCCAGCTTTACTACAGCGGAGTCCTTGGAAGCAAGCCAAGTACAGTACAGGGCCTTCAAACTGGAACCATTGATGCTGCCATGCTGATGGGAGGAGTCATCGCAGATTACGGTGCACCTCTTCTTCGCGTATTCTCGCTTCCATATCTCTTTGATTCAGTAGATCATGCAAGGCGCTTTGAAAAGAGCGAGGATGGACAGGCTCTGTTTGATTACGTGCAGGAAGCAGGTACGAGGATTGTCTGCCTTGGTGCATATCAGGAATCGGCAAGGAACTATTTCTTCACGGAAGATGATGTGCAGCATCCGGAGGATATGAAGGGACTTCTGATAAGATGCCAGGAAGGTGCTGTATACTACGATGCAATCGAAGCTCTTGGCGCAACTGCCCAGGCGGTTGACTTCTCCGAGCTCTTCACAGCGCTGCAGTCCGGAATCGTAGATGGGGCAGAGCAGCCTCTTTCAGGCTTCGTGACCAACGCTTATCCTGAGATTGCGAAATACTATGTAATGGATCAGCACGAGATAAGCCCGAACCTCATCCTTTTCTCTGAAGCTGTCTGGAACAGGCTTTCCGATGAGGACAAGGCCCTTATCCAGGAGTGCTTCAATGAATCCGTCCCGTATTTTGAGGAGATTTCCGATGCGGCTGATGCTGAATATCTTCAGCAGATCCATGATGCTGGCGTAAAGGTGACAGAGGTGGATGTTGCAGAATGGAAGGATGCATGTGCATCTGTATATGACAAATACGGCAACGAATACGCTGATATAATCGCCCAGATAGACAAAGCTCGTTGATGGGCATGAAGCAGGGCATCATCCGATGCCCCTGCATTTCTCTACAGGAGTCAAGATGAGTATTACACGTTCTGAAATTGCTCAGAAATACGATAAGTTTGCCGCTGTATTCACGAAAATCATGCTTGCTTTCGGTGCATTGGTCTTTGCAGTGATGATTTTCTCTGTGACTTATGGCGTCATAGGGCGCTTTGCGCATTTTGTCAGGCAGCCACGATGGACTCAGGAACTAGCTGTCCTCTGCCTTGTCTGGCTGTGTTTTGCAAGCGCTGGCTATGGAATCTATGATAACAAGCACGCAAACATGACTGTGTTTGTATCGCTGTTCCCGGAAAAGGCGCAGAAAGCATTCAAGGTGCTTGCCTATGTGCTTCTTCTTTTCGTGAACATCTACTGGATCTATTACGGCATAAGCCTGTCGTCCCTTACATCCATGGCTAAGATGTCTGCGACAGGATGGCCTCAGTCCCTTACCTATATCTCCATCGTAGTTGGTGGGATATATGGCCTTTTCATGACCATTGGAAGATTTATAAAAGGAGGCCTCTGATGCTTGATACAGGTGCTATTGCTGTACTTCTTGGCAGCTTCTTCGTGATGATATTCCTTGGCGCTCATATATCATATGCGATGATAGGATCTTCTATATTCATGTTCCTATATCTTGGCATGCCTCCGATCATGGTCATAAGCCAGCTCGTAGATGGAATCGATGGCTTTACGTTCCTTGCCATCCCATTCTTCATCTTTGCAGGTGACATAATGGCAAAGGGTGGCATAAGCGATAGGCTTGTCCAGCTTGCTGATGCTGCTGTCGGCTGGATGAGGGGAGGACTGGCAATGGTCAACTGCTGCGATAGCCTTCTCTTCGGCGGTGTTTCCGGTTCAGCTACAGCTGACTGTGCATCCCTTGGTCCTATCGTCATACCTATGATGGAGAAAAACGGATATGACAAGGATTTCGCCACCGCTATAACCATGACAAGCTCCGTAGAAGGGATGCTGATTCCGCCTTCGCATAACATGATCATATATTCAATGGCGGCTGGCGGGCTTTCCGTTTCCGCGCTGTTCATGGCCGGAATAGTCCCTGGCGTTCTGCTTGCTGTCGCTTTCATGATCTATTGCTACATAATATCCGTGAAGAGGAACTATCCTAAGGGAACGCCATTCTCGATAAGGAACCTCCTGAAGGCAATCTGGTCATCGATATGGGGTGTTGGCACCATTCTCATAGTGCTGGTTGGAGTCGTGTCTGGTTTCTTCACTGCGACAGAGAGCGCTGCGGTTGCTGTCCTCTATTCCATTGTCATTTCGATATTCGTATATAAGGAAATGAAATGGAGGGAGCTCTTCCCGATGATGATGAACAGCATAAAGACGCTTGCTCCTATACTCCTTCTCATTGCTGCATCCGGTCCGTTCGGATACTGCATAGCATATCTGAATATCCCGCAGATGGTTGTAGAGGGGATGCTTGCGCTTACCCAGAGCAAGTTCCTGCTGCTTCTCCTTATAAATATCATCATCCTGCTTCTCGGAATGATACTTGGAATGGCTTCGATCATCGTTATCGTGACGCCGATCCTTGTTCCTATACTCAACGCGATTGACGTAAGCCTGATACAGTTTGGAATGATACTCATACTCAACTGCGGAATAGGCCTCATAACACCTCCTGTCGGCGGCGTGCTGTTTGTTGGAAGCGGAATCTCCGGGATATCCATCGAGAAGCTTACGAAAGCCGTATTCCCGCTGCTTGCCGTGATGTTCATAGTCCTGATGCTGCTGACATATGTACCAGGCCTGTCGCTTTGGCTTCCGTCTGTCCTTGGACTTGTGTAGGGGTTGATATGAAAAAGAAGAACGTTCTTTTCATCTGCACCGATGAATGGCCAGGGTATCTTTTCGGCCATAAAGGGCGGAAGGATATCATGACACCTACCATAGACTTCCTGGCCAGGGAAGGGATATGCATGGAGAACTCCTATAGCGAGTGCCCTGTATGCATACCCGCCCGCAGGTCCCTGATGACCGGACTCTCACCCCGGCATCATGGGGACAGGGTCTACTCAGATAGGATGACAATGCCAGATGTCCCGACACTTGCATCCGTTTTCCATGGAAATGGGTATCAGACGATAGCTGTAGGCAAGCTTCATGTCTATCCACAGCGTGACCGTATCGGTTTTGATGAAGCTCTTATCACGGAAGAGGGACGCTATGAGTTCGGTGTGACAGACGATCATCAGATATGGCTTGGTGAACATGGCTATACAGGTGAGCAGTTCCTGCATGGGATGGGCAACAATACATACTATACCAGGCCATGGCATCTTCCTGAGAGTGCCCATGAGACGAACTGGGTTACGCAGATGATGATGAAGGAGATGATGAGAAGGGATCCCACACGACCAGGGTTCTTCTACGTTTCCTATCAGTATCCGCATCCTCCATTGGTTCCTCTTCAGGCTTTCCTTGATAAATACCAAGGCACTGAGCTTGATCCTTTATATCGTGATGATTGGAACGATGAATGGATAATCAGGGAAATGAGGGAGATGGCTGCGTCATATAGCGAGCGTGAGATAGATGCTGCGAGAAGGGCATTTATGGCACAATGCACGCATATAGATTATTGCATCCGAATGCTTCTGGGAACGCTCCGTGAACTGAATATGCTTGATGATACGATCATCGTGTTCATGAGCGATCATGGCGATATGCTCTTTGACCATGGCATGGTAGCAAAGCGCCTCTTCTATGAAGGGTCTGCTTCCATCCCCCTTATCTTCTCAGGCAAGCCAATGCAGGAATACAGGGGAAAAGGCTATGAGAAGAGGCTTTGCTCCATAGCGGATGTGATGCCGACTCTTCTGTCCCTTTGCGGTATTGAGGATATTCCTCCGATGGATGGCGTGGATATCTTCGGTGAGAGCCGCCGTGAATATATCTATGGAGAGGTAGGGGAAGGCATGAAAGCGACACGCATGATAAGGGATGGGAAATACAAGCTGATCTATTATCCTTGCGGCTGCGTCTTCCAGCTTTTCGATATGGAAAAAGACAGGAAGGAGGAACATGACCTCTCTGCAGAGCCGGCTTTCAGCTCCGTTGTCGAGTCGATGAAGGAGAAGCTTATAGAGAATATCCATGGCTCGGATCTTGATTGGCTTGAAGATGGGCGTCTTAAGGGCTTTGAGCCGCCGCATTCGCAGTCTTCTCCGGATTTCGGGCTTTACAACCAGCGTGGCTATCACTGGCCGCCTCCCTCTGGATATATGAACAAAGGGAAGAACGCATGAATGAGTCCCTTCAGATATATGGTCTGAAGGGCTTTTCCATTTGCTTTCATTACTTAGCTTTTTCTGCTACTCTTCAGATGGGCTTATGATTGATTATCTTGCAATATACTTCTTTGTCTATTCGTTCATCGGCTACATATGCGAGGTCCTGTACTGTTCAATACCTCAGAAAAGATTCGTGAACAGAGGCTTCCTGTATGGCCCATGGCTGCCGATCTATGGCTTTGGCGGTCTTATCGTTGTCATATTCCTGGATCCTCTCTCATCGTATCCGATAGCTGTCTTCATCTTTGCATTCCTCCTTACATCGGTGCTTGAGTATTTCACGTCATGGCTTCTTGAGAAGCTTTTCTCTGTGAAGCTCTGGGACTACTCGAGAATGAAGGTGAATATAAACGGAAGGGTCTGCCTTCTCAATTCATCGCTTTTCGGGATCATGGGGCTTGCTGCCGAGTATATCGTGCAGCCTTTCATGTCACGCATTGTCCATGATATCCCTTCAGCTTGCATACACTCCATTTCCATCCTGATAGCCGTGCTCCTTTCAGTTGATGCGACACTCTCAATAATCAAGATGAAGGCGTTCAAGGAAGAGCTCAGGAGGGTCAGGATATACCGCAAGGCTATGGAAGCAAGGATTGCGGAGCTTCTCTCTCAGAATAGCAGGGAAAGGGCAGATGAGCTCAGGACCAGGTTTGAGCATGAGATGGACATGGTAAGGGGCCGCCTTGCAATCAGCATGGGACGCATTGTACGGGCAAACCCATCTATTACATCCAGAAGCAATGAGATAAGATATCAGCTGGGTATCCTCAGCGAATGGGCAAAGAAGCGCAAGGAGCTCAAGGCCCGCTTCAAGGAAGAGATGAAGGCCCTTGATGATGAGAACATGGCAAAGCTTAGAGGTAATAGATGACAGGGTATAGAGAAGTTGCTGCTGAGACTGCAGAGCATGGTGTGGTGCTTGTGGCTGTATCCAAGATGCATCCTTATTCAGCGGTTATGGAGGCATATGAGGATGGTGCTAGGATATTCGGAGAGAACAGGGTGCAGGAGCTTGAGGCTAAGTTCCCGTCTCCATCTCAGCGTCCTGAGGGGATGAAGGTCTATCTTATCGGACAGCTGCAGAGGAACAAGGCCAGGAAGGCTGTTGAGCTTGCTGACAGGATCGAGAGCGTTGACAGCATTCCTCTTGCAGAGAAGATTGAGAAAGAGGCCTCTGCTATGGGGAAGACAATAGAGGTTCTCCTTGAGCTCAATAGCTCAGGTGAGGAGCAGAAGGCAGGATTCAGAAGCGAAGAGGAGCTACTGGATTGTGCTTCCATTATCGTTTCATCGTGTCCGCACATAAAGCTCAAAGGCGTAATGACAGTCGGTCCCCTTGGCTTTGATGAGGAGCGGAACAGGGTGGCCTTCATGTTCACCAAGGGCGTTTTCGATAAGCTCAAGGCTCTCTATCCCTCTGTTGATACCCTTTCAATGGGCATGTCCGCTGACTGGAAGACAGCTGCACAGTGCGGCTCGACGGAAGTCAGGATAGGAACTGCCATATTCGGAGCGCGCGCATGAGGAAAGCCATTGCCATCCTTCTCATATTCCTGATGGTCATCCCTCCTGCATTCTCCGATCCTATACCTTACGAGTATGAGCCGTATCAGGAGGAAGAGTTCCCTATCTGGTCGCATGAGCTAAGACGCGCTGAATCCATATTCTTCGGCTCGCTTGTCATAACTTTCCCTGTTGCGATGGGTGTGTATCAGCTGGGAAAGCAGCTGGGCATGCCAACTCCTTCTGAGACTTATCAGGAGGTGCTTGTCGAAGCAGGCATTGCAGCAGGGCTATCCCTTGTCATTGCGCTCACGGACTGGCTTATCGGAAGGTTCTCCGATGGTTAGGCATCGCACAGAGCGTTTCACGGCAGAGGCCGCTGGCCGTGTTGATAAAGTCGCAGCTGACTCAGGCATCGTGCCACGTCCTGCCTTCTCTCTTCCATCTGTCTCGATAGCAGTAAATGGAAAGAATGCGAAGAAGAGCCAGAAGGTCGAGGTGGGGGATGAGATAGCTGTTGAATGGGATGAGGAGGTCTTCGAGGGACTGGAAGCTGAGGAGATACCTCTCTCTGTGCTCTATGAGGATGATGATATCCTCGTCATCGACAAAGAGCAGGGGATGGTTGTTCATCCCGGAGCCGGTGTCCATTCAGGAACACTTGCAAACGCCCTTCTAAGCCGCTATGGCTCGGATTTCTCGACATCAGATGATGATACCCGTCCCGGCATCGTACACAGGCTTGACAAGGATACCTCCGGTGTTATGGTGATTGCCCTGAATGCAGAAAGCCATCATGCCCTTCAGGAGGAATTTGCCTCGCACAGCGCCGTAAAGGAATATGTGGCTATCGCAAAAGGCTTCTTCCCTAAGCGGAGGATTGTCATATCCGATCCCATTGAACGTGATCCGAGAGACAGGAAGAAATATACCGTGACAATCGAGGGCAGGGGAAAGAGCGCACTCACGGAAGTCTCTGTCATTGCATCGGACCATCGCTATTCGCTTCTTTCCGTGAGGATATATACAGGACGCACACATCAGATAAGAGTGCATCTTTCATCGATAGGCCATCCCATCCTTGGCGATCCAATCTATTCATCGCGCGATAAGTCGTTTCCGGATGCAACGCTGATGCTTCATTCCCATTCCCTTACGATAAAGCATCCGAAGAGCGGGGATGAGCTGACCTTCAAGGCACCCCTTCCTGAGCGTTTCCTGCGTATCCTGAGTGCTTTGGGGCTATCTGAAGCGGCCAGCGCTCTCAAGTAAGTCAACATTGAACATCTTCTCGATCCTTATCTTGGACAGCGGGCCATGTCCAGGATAGACGATGGTCGCATCGGGAAGCGTCATCAGGCGTTCTCTGATGCTTTTGAGAAGGAGGCTTTTCTCTATGTATCCCTTTGTATCCGCAACCCTTCCTGAAAAGAGGGTATCGCCGGTGAAGATAGCGCAGTCTATCCTGTAGACAATGCTGTCGATTGAATGTCCGGGAACAAGCATTGCCTCGATATCCAGATCTCCGATCCTGATCCTTTCCTTATCGCGTACAGTCCTTGTCATGATTCCGTTTATCTCGCCGCTTGCTGCATATGTATCGAATGAGTAGATCTTCTCGAGCGTTCCAAGCCCCGCTGTGTGGCTTTCATGCCTGTGCGTTATAAGGACAGCTTTAAGATCTATCTCCTCATTCTCGATTATCTCCAGAAGCTCCTTGTCGATATATGCTGGATCTATGATCACACCGTTGCCTCTGTCATCCGCAACGACATAGACATTGGCGAGATTCTCAGTTGAGAAGTGGGCGAATATCCTCATAGGTAAGGCTCCTCGTTCCTGAAGAATGCCTCTTCCGGGTTTGAGTATCTGAGCGATACATTGCGGGTGATCGAACCTCTGAAGTTTGTCCTCTTGAGATTGCAGTCCTCCAGATCTGTATCCACTATGCGGGCAAGGGAGAAGTTTGAGAAATAGAAGTCGTTGCCTGAGAAAGATGAGCCAAGCGCATCTATTCCCATGAAGTTGTTGTGTATGACAGTCGAATCGTGGATTGCTGACTCGATGAATGTCGATCCTGCAAAGACCGAGTATCTTATATCAGTGCCGGAAAAAGTGCAGTATCTGAATATGCAGTAGTCGAAGAAAGATGAGATGATGACAGAACCGGAGAAATCACAGTCCTCGAATACGGAGAAGGAGAAATTGCACCCGCTTATCCTTGTGCCATCTTCAGCCTTCAGGCCTCTTATCTCTATATTGGCCAGGGATAGATCCTTCATCCTTCCTGTCCTGCTGAAGCCATCAAGCACTTTGCCGTACAGGCTTTTCCTGTCATCCTCAGCCATGTGATGATAGCAATGCTCGCTGCCGTTGGCTGCAAAGGAGCTGCATCCTGGCTCTTTGCATAGATTGAATGGGAACATAGGAATATGCTCAGTACTTTTGCCTTCTCTGTCAACTCTCAGCCATCGGCTATTCATCGGACACTCTGCGTTGCTTGTTCAATTTCATCGCCTCTTGCTATAATTGGCTATGCGCTTTCAGATCAGACGATCTATAAACAATATGTATCAGGCATATTCCCTTGATGATGGCAGGCTCTATACAGCGCGTATCAAGGGAAAGGTGATGAAGAAGGATGAGGCTGAGTACAGCCCCGTTGCCGTTGGCGATATTGCCATCGGTGAGCCTTATTCCGAAACAGAGGCTCTAATCTCCCAGATAGAGGATAGGAAGAGCTATTTCAGACGATGGAACACAAAGCGCGACCTGAACCAGACCATAGCGGCGAATCAGGACATGACTGCAATAGTCGCATCCCCGTCATCTCCTCCCTTCCGCCCTCGCTTCATCGATAGGGCGATCGCCTCTTCCTATAATGCCAGCATATTGCTCATACTCAATAAAGCTGATGATGAGATTCCATCGTATATCCCGGATTGCCTTGCCCTGTACAGCAGCCTTGGCTTTTCAGTGATTATGACATCCTCAAGGACAGGAGAGGGAATCGATGAGCTCAGGGATATCCTCAAGGGAAGGATAACAGCTTTTGTCGGCCAGAGCGGGGTAGGAAAGTCCACGCTTATCAATACGATACTGGGAACGGACCTGAGGACAGGGGAGGTTTCCTATAAGTACAACAGAGGACGCCATACGACGAACCATGCGCTCTTCATCGAAAAGGATGGCCTGTGCATCATAGATACCCCGGGAGTGCGCGAGATAGAAGTTCCATTCGAGTCGCTCCCGCTTGTAAAGGAAAGCTTTCCTGAGCTCAGGGATGTCGAGTGCCAGTATTCAGGATGCCTCCATCGTGGAGAGGATGGATGCTCCGTTCCATCCCTTGTCGAAAGCGGCAGGGTGAATGAAGAGCGTTACGACAGCTACCTTCGCATCCTTTCCTCTCTTGAGGAACGCAAGCCATTTTTCATGAGGAACAAGAAGTGATAGACAACCAGACCATCAGCGATATAGAGCTTGATAAGGTATTGGATATAATCAGGCGTTTCTCCCTCTCTCCGGAGGGCAGGGAGACGATAAGTGCCGAGAGGATCAGCTGCAGCCATGATGAGATCGAGAAGCGCTCTGACAGGGTCGCAAGGTATATCTCGCTGATCGGCGCAAGCACGCCTGAGCCTTTTCCTTATATCACGGATATATTTGATTACAGCAGCCATACGCATGCGGATTTCCCAGGTGAGGCTATACATAGGGCAGGTGAGTTCATCCATTCATATAAGGCAATGCTCGCCTTTGAGAACGAGAGCGAGAGGCTGAGCGCTGATGATGAAGAGCTCTCTGCTGACATCCTCAGCTCAATAGATGCAGAAGGGGAAGTGTACGAGAACCATCCGCGTCTTCTGCCCCTGATCGCAAAAAGGGAGAAGGCAAAGAACGAGAGGATGAGATTCTCTGAGTCCTTCATGAGAAGCAACAAGGACAGGATGCAGCTTTCAGAGCCACTTTACCGCAATGAGCGTATCGTGATACCGATCAAAAGCGATCAGAAAATGGGTGACATCTATGTCTCCGGTACATCAGCATCAGGTTCAACGCTCCTTGCAGAGCCTTTTGAGCTTGTTTCCCTCAACAATGAGGTGGTCATAGCTGAAGAGCGGATACGGGCAGAGAAGGCCAGGATCCTCCATGAGCTCTCAGATAGGGTCCGTGCAAAGCTCAGCGTCCTTTCTTCGATGCTTGATGAAGTTGTTGAATTTGACTTCCATTATGCATTTGCCCTTTGGGCAAAGAGAGCAGGGGCCGTGCATCCGGAAAGCTCCAGGATACTCATCCTCAAGGATGCCAGGCACCCGCTTCTAGGGGATAAGGCGGTCCCGATAACCCTGGAGCTTGACGGGAATGTGAAGGCTGTGGTGCTGTCAGGCGCGAATGCCGGAGGAAAGACTGTAACCATGAAGACTGTGGCCCTCCTCTCTGCGCTTTATCAGATAGCGGGCTTTGTCACAGCCTCCCGCGATTCGGCATTTCCGATCTTCTCATCGTTCTATGCGGATATCGGAGATGGGCAGTCTATACTTGATGCAGCATCGACATTCTCCTCGCATATGAGGAATATCGCGAAGATTGCCAGAAGGTGCGACAGGCATTCACTCGTGATCCTTGATGAGCTTGGATCGGGGACGGACCCGGAGGAAGGATCGGCCCTGTCGGTTGCTGTTCTCAGATATCTGTCACGGAAAGCCGGACTCACGCTCATAACCTCCCATTACTCTGCGGTAAAGAGCTTTGCCTATTCTGAAAGCGGCATGCTCAACGCCTCGATGGAATTCGATGAGAAATCAGGGATGCCGACATACAGGGTCCTTGAGGGAATTCCCGGTGACAGCCATGCACTCTCGACAGCCAAGCGCATGAATATGCCTGAGGAGATATTGGAGAATGCCTCTGAGGCTCTAAGGGGAGGGGATGCAACAAGCGCTTCCATAATAAAGGCCCTCATTTCAAAAGAGAGGGCTCTTGACAGGAAGATCACAGAGCTGTCTCTGCGGAACCGTGAAGCTGAGCATAAGCTCAAGGCTATCGAAGAGAAGGAAAGAGAGCTTGCGGAAAAGGAGAATGAACTGAGGAAGGGCGGTGTGAAGGAGATAGATGAGTACCTCCGTTCCTCCCGCAAAGCGCTTGAGCGCCTTATCAGCGATATAAGGACGGGAACGCTGACAAAGGAGAAGATAAAGAAAGCCAAGGCATTCGAAGCATCGATAGAGGAGAAGAAGAGGGAGGAGGAGACCCTTATACTTATAAAGGAAGAAGAAGAGAGCGATGAAAGCTTCAGTGCAGGCGATGATGTTCTCTGTGGTACAGCAAAGACCCCTGGCAAGGTTATAGCCGTAAATGGTTCAAACCTTACTGTATCATTGGAAAATGGGCTGCGTCTGACGATAAAGAGCTCAATGGCAAGGAAAGCGAAGAAGGCTGAGCCTTCTCCTTCTGTCACCTTCTCTTCAAGCGGACGCAGGGCTGAGTATACACTCGATTTCAGAGGCCTGACGCTCGAAGAGGCCCAGAGGCGCCTTGACGATCAGATAGAGGCTGCTCTCCTTTCATCCCTTTCATCGTTCTCGATCATCCACGGCTATGGTGATGGAATACTCCAGAAAGGGATACATGAGTATCTGAAGAAGAGGAAGGAAGTTGCCGATTATCGCTTTGCACGTCCTGAAGATGGCGGCATGGGCAAGACTTACGTCACGCTTTCCTTTTAGGAAGCTCTATTTGCGCTGCGATTACCGCTGCAAAGACAAGGGCGCATCCAATCGTCTCTCTTGCGCTCATGCGCTCTGAGAGTATGATTGCGCCTCCGACAGCTGCCCATACGCTCTCCAGCGATAACAGCAGCACTGCGTGCTGAGGTTTCACGTATTTCTGCCCGACTACCTGAAGCGTATATGCGATGCCGCATGAGAATGCTCCTGCATAGACGATTGGAAGCCATGCTGAGAGCACTGCATCAACAGCTGGCTTTTCCGCTATCATTCCAGGGAAAGTCACGATTCCTGCCGTAAGGAACTGGAACATTGAAAGGGTGACACCGTCAACCCCTTTCCCCGTTATGTCGATTGCCATGATATGGAATGAGAAGAAGAGCGCGCAGATCATCAGATAGATATCGCCCTTTGAGAATCCCGAAGGATTTCCCATGCATAGAAGATACATGCCGATTATGGCTACGATGGCTGCAATCCATGTCTTCTTCTCGACTTTCTTGCCGAGGATAACTGAGAGGAAGGGAACTATGATTATGTAAAGCGCGGTTATGAACCCGCCTTTTCCAGCCCCTGACTCTGCAACTCCTATCTGCTGGATCACGGCAGCTGAGGCAAGGCATAGTCCGCAGATTATCCCACCTCGGAGCGTTCTCTTCCAGTATCCTGGATTCCTATGCTCTCTGATTATTGAGGGGAGGGCGAAAGGGATAAGCACGATAGCTCCGATAAGGAACCTTATGCTATTGAATGCAAATGGGCCGATTGATTCCGAAGACACAGACTGGGCAACAAAGCTAAGTCCCCATATAAGCGATGTCAGAAGCAGCAGAAGCGCAGCGGTTCTTTCTTTCATACGGGTGAGGATTGTAGCTTAATCATGCGGTGGATGTTAACAGAGAAACAGCCCTCTTCCCGGCGATTAACCTCTATTTCCGTTCTCTCATCCCGTGCTTTCCGCTCTGTCTATGTTTCCATCGCAGCGCAGTTTGCACATGCCTCTCTTCCTGTGCGATAATCAAAGCGGAGGGTTTTATGACAGATTACATGGAAGGAACAGGGGTTCAGTACCATCTGCATATAAAGAAGGGCGATGTGGGGCGTTATGCGATACTGCCAGGCGATCCTAAGAGAGTCCCTCTCATCGCTGCTTATCTTGATGATGCCAAGCTCGTTGCGGATAGCAGGGAATTCCTTACATACAGTGGATACCTTGATGGGGAGAAGGTCTCTGTTACATCTACAGGCATAGGTGGTCCGTCAGCTTCGATTGCGGTCGAGGAACTATATAACTGCGGCTCTGATACGTTCATCCGTGTCGGCACATGCGGAGGAATTGCCCTTCCTGTCATCGGTGGTGATATCGTTATAGCAACCGGTGCTGTGAGGATGGATGGCACAAGCCGTGAATATGCCCCGATAGAATTTCCGGCTGTTGCGGATTTCAGTGTCGTTTCAGCGCTTGCATCTGCTGCTGATTCCCTTGATCTCAGACATCATGTGGGGGTTGTGCAGTGCAAGGACTCCTTCTATGGCCAGCATGAACCGGAGGTGATGCCGGTTGCATCTGAGCTTCAGGCCAGATGGGAAGCCTGGAAAAGGCTTGGCGTTCTTTGCTCGGAGATGGAGTCCGCAACGCTCTTCACAGTTGCTGCAAGGCTTGGTGCAAGGGCTGGCACGGTTCTCTTCACAGTCGGCAACCAGGAAAGGGAGAAAGCCGGCATGGATAATCCGAAGTTCCATGATACGGATAAAGCCATAAGAACGGCGATTGAGGCAATCAGGATACTGATCAGGAACGATCGTAAAGGGTGATTCCCTCTTTCCTGTATCTTTCCTCGCATTCAGAGAGTGCGGTGCAGAGGTCCTCATCCTTGCCGCACTCTTTCTCCAGCTCCAGCGAGAAGAGCTCAAGGCCTATTGAGGTATATTCTTCCTGCAGTTCTTTTGCCTGATGTATCCCAAGGTCAAGTTTGAAGCGCTCATCCCTGAAGGCCTTTACGGCGTCCTCTGTTTTCTCAAGAAGGACCTTTCCGTTCCTGAGATTCCTTATTGCGATTATACCCCTTACCTTGTCGGGGCGTGCGAATATGCCGTAGGTGTCTGTATTCTCATTCATTCCTTGGATTATCGGCAAAAAAGGGAGTTTGTGCAATTTGCCGCACAGAATGTCTTTGGATTGTTATAGAATATATCTAATCTTCACATCATTGTTTTGTTTTTTTCAATGATAGGGGTTATATTCTATTAAGTACTTTCATTATAGGAAGGGATTATGGAACAGCAGATTCAGGATCTAGTGGACTCAATCCGCAAGGAAGGCGTGGAGAAGGCCAGAAGCGATGCTGAGAGGATAATCAGCGAGGCAGAGGCCAGGGCCAAGGCTATAATCGAGGATGCAGAGAAGGAAAAGGTGAAGCTTCTGGAGAACGCAAGGGCTTCAATCGAGACAGAGAGAGCTTCAGCTGAGGCTTCTATAAGGCAGGCTGCACGCGATGTATCGCTTTCGCTCAGGAAAAGCATCGAGGATAAGTATAGCCAGATACTCAGAAACGAGTGCAGCAGCGCTATGCATGGCGATGCCATTGTCTCTCTTCTTAAGGCTGTCATTCCTGCAGCTTTCACAGGAAAGGATATAGAGATTTCGGAGCATGATGCAGAAGCTGTTTCTTCGAAGCTCTCCCATGAGTTCGCTGAGGAGATAAGGAATGGCTTGGAGTTCAGGCCTTCACAGCGCGTATCGTCTGGCTTCAGGATCTCAGAAAAGGATGGTTCTGGATACATAGATATATCTGGCGAGGAATGCGCAGAGCTTCTTTGGCCTTATCTTTCCTCATCTCTCCGTTCCTTGATTGAGGATTGACGATGGCTGAGTACTATTACTTCGCGACAACGCTTCCGATGCTTGTTATGGGAAAGGAGTGTCCGATAAGCTACGGGGAATTCCTGGAGAAGGCTAGGGAATATCTTTCAAAAAGAGATTATGAGAGCCTCTCTTCTCTCTCTGCCTCATCGTTCCCTTCTGAGCCACAATCGCGCATAGCAAGGGACTGGAAGGAGTATCATGACATGATAGAGAGCCTGATCGTGGAAGAGAGGGCTGCTTCTCTGGGGTTTGATGGATACGGAAAGAGCGAAGGTGCAGACAAAGCGCTCCGTGAGAGAATCCATTCCATTGTCTGTGACATGGATCCGCTGGAGGCAGAGAGGGCTATCCTCTCCCTGTACTTCGATTTCCTTTCCTCACGCACCGGAGGTTCTCCTTTCAGCACCGAGACGCTTATGATCTATGCACTCAAGCTGCAGCTGATGGAGCGCTCACAGGCATTTTCAGAAGAGAAGGGAAGAGCGGAGTTCGATAGGCTCTATAAAGAGATCGAGACGGATATTTTCCGATAAGGAGTGTATATGGCAACAAGCGCAATCGGTCACGTTACCGGTGTGAATGGGAACATGGTCAACGTCCGTTTTACCGATAGCGTCATCAAGAATGAGGTCGGTTACATCCGCGTGGGCGATATAAGGCTCAAGAGCGAGATAATCAGGATAACCGACGGCATTGCATCGATGCAGGTCTATGAGATGACAGGTGGTATAAAGGTTGGCGATGAGGTTGAGTTCACAGGGGAGATGCTTTCTGTTGAACTTGGTCCAGGACTCCTGACCCAGGTGTTCGATGGTCTGCAGAATCCTCTTCCGGATCTTGCCGAGAAGTGTGGGTTCTTCCTGGACAGAGGCGTTTACCTTACACCGCTTCCTGACAGGGAATGGGAGTTCACACCTGTGAAGAAGGTCGGAGATACTGTCATTGCCGGCGATTATTTCGGAACAGTCCCAGAGGGAATCTTCACCCATCGCATAACAGTGCCGTTCTCTCTCCAGGGCGAATGGAGAATAAAGAGCATTGCAGAGAAGGGAATGCACCACAGCCGTTCGACTATATGTACGATAGAGAACGGGAAAGGCGAGACAAAGGATCTCTCGATGATCATCACACAGCCTGTAAAGGTTGCCGTGAAGTCATATGAGGAAAGGGTGATGCCTGATGAGCCTATGGTCACGAAGATCAGGATCATCGATACATTCCTTCCTGTAGCGAAAGGCGGAACATACTGTATCCCAGGGCCTTTCGGAGCGGGAAAGACGGTCCTTCAGCACCTTACATCCCGCAATGCTGATGTCGATATAGTCATAATAGCTGCATGCGGAGAGCGTGCAGGTGAGGTTGTTGAGATTCTCAAGGAGTTCCCAGAGCTCATTGACCCGAAGACCGGGCGCAGCCTGATGGAACGCACTATCATCATATGCAATACATCTTCCATGCCTGTTGCGGCGCGTGAGGCATCTGTATATACAGCTGTTACGATGGCTGAATACTACAGGAACATGGGTCTTGACGTTCTTTTGCTTGCTGACAGTACATCTCGATGGGCACAGGCTATGAGAGAGATGTCAGGACGTCTGGAGGAAATCCCAGGAGATGAGGCATTCCCTGCTTATCTCGAGTCCCGCATTGCAGAGTTCTATGAGCGAGCTGGAAAGGTAAGGATGCGTGATGGAAGCATCGGCTCTGTTACGATAGGCGGTACGGTATCTCCGGCAGGCGGCAACTTCGAAGAGCCTGTAACACAGGCAACGCTGAAGGTTGTCGGTGCTTTCCATGGGCTTTCCAGAGAGCGGTCTGACGCAAGGAAGTATCCTGCTATAGATCCTATGGATTCATGGTCGAAGTACAGCGGAATCATAGATCATGGCGAGGTCGATGAAGCTTATGGCTATCTGAGAAGAAGCAATGAGATAGCACAGATGATGAAGGTCGTAGGCGAGGAAGGTACAAGCCTTGATGACTATATTGTCTATCAGAAGGGGGAATTCCTCGACGCAGTCTACCTTCAGCAGAACTCCTTTGACCCTGTTGATGCAACTGTATCCGTTGAGAGGCAGAGACGCTCGTTTGCCATCCTTCTTGCCATTCTCCGTGCGGATTTCGCGCTTTCCGACAAGAGAGATGCACGAACATTCTTCAATGAGCTCAGACAGCGCTTCCTTGATTGGAACGGCACTGCAGAGAGCGATGAGGCTTTTGCTGAGCGGGAGAAAGCCGTAATTGATTGCTATAAGGGGAGAATCAGATGATAGAGAAGGTCTATACGAAGATTGATTCAATCGTCGGCAATGTCATCACGGTCCGGGCTGAAGGTGTCAGGAACAATGACCTTGCGGAGATCACGACCGCTTCCGGTACAGGTTATGCCAATGTCATAAAGCTTGATGGGGATAAGGTATCCCTTCAGGTCTTCAAGGGCGGACAGGGTGTCTCAACAGGCGACAGCGTACGCTTCCTTGGCGTCCCGATGCGTGTCAGCTATTCTGATAATCTCCTGGGGCGTGTATTCGATGGTGCAGGAAAGCCCAGGGACAATGGACCGGAGCTTACGGATAACATGGTTGAGATCGGAGGGCCGTCCGTAAATCCATCGAAGAGGATCCTGCCGAACAAGATGATCCGTACAGGCATTCCTATGATAGATGTCTTCAACACCCTTGTCGAATCCCAGAAGCTGCCTATATTCTCCGTTTCGGGAGAACCTTACAATGAGCTTCTTGCAAGGATTGCCATGCAGGCGGAGGTTGACGTGATTGTCCTTGGGGGAATGGGCCTCAAATACGATGATTACCTCTTCTTCCGGAATACGCTTGAGAAATCCGGAGCGATGTCAAGGACGATCATGTTCATACACACGGCATCTGACCCGACTGTAGAATGCACCCTTGTCCCTGATATGGCGCTTTCTGTCGCTGAGCATTTTGCGCTCGACGGCAAGAAGGTCCTCGTCCTCCTTACGGATATGACGAACTTCTGCGATGCTTTGAAAGAGACAGCCATAACAATGGAGCAGGTCCCTTCCAACCGTGGATACCCTGGAGACCTGTATTCATCATTGGCATCACGCTATGAGAAGGCAGTAAGCTTCGTCGGTGCAGGTTCTGTGACAATCCTTGGCGTAACTACGATGCCTGGCGATGATGTAACGCACCCTATCCCGGACAATACCGGCTACATCACAGAAGGGCAGTATTATCTCAGGCATGGGCATATCGAGCCATTCGGTTCGCTTTCGAGGCTGAAGCAGAACGTGAACAAGGATACTAGAAGCGATCACAGGGCGCTTATGGATGGAATGATCAAGCTCTACTCAGCATGCAAGGACTCCCAGGAAAAGAGATCTATGGGATTCACGATGTCTGATTGGGATGAGAAGCTTCTCAAATATGGAAAGCTCTTCGAGGAAAGGATGATGGATCTTTCTGTGAATATCCCCCTTGAAGAGGCTTTGGATGAAGGCTGGAGAATACTTGCCGAGTGCTTTGAACCTAGCGAGACAGGCCTCAGGTCCGATCTCATCGCTCAGTACTGGCCGGTGAAGGAGCGGTAGAGTGGGTGTAAAGCTTACCAAGAACGAACAGAAGAAGCAGAAGGACCAGCTCAAGCAGTTCCAGCGCTATCTTCCGACTCTGCAGCTCAAGCAGCAGCAGCTCCAAAGCGTCATACGTGAGGCTGAGAAGGAGATAGTCTCGCTCAAGGAAGAGCAGAGGAAGGCCATTGAATCCCTTTCGGGCTGGATTGCTGTATATGCTGGCAACACAGCGTTCCCAGATGATAGATCCATAGGGAATCTGATCAAGGTTGAGCGCATAGAGAAGGATAGCGAGAATATTGCGGGCGTGACAGTCCCTGTGTTCCGACGTCTTGTATTCCAGGATCTCAAGTATGACCTGAGATACTACCCGCTGTGGGTCGACAAGGCTCTTGTAGCGCTCAGGGACATCGCCAAATACGATGCCCTTGTCAAGACGCTTCAGGAGAAGATCGACCTTCTTGCAAAGGAGCTCAGGACAACAGTGCAGCGCGTCAATCTCTTCGAGAAGGTCAAGATACCTGAAGCGAAGGAGAATATACGCATCATATCGATATATCTGCAGGATCAGCAGACTTCTGCTGTTGTGCGCGGAAAGATAGCAAAACGCAAGCTTGTGAAGGTGGGCTGAGATGATAGAAAGAATGAAGAAAACAGTAGTGCTTACATCATCTCCCCATAAGGAAGAGCTTCTCTCTTCCCTCCGTGAGCTTGGTGTGATGCATATCACGGACATGGTTACGAAATCCGCAGCCCTGGATGAGCTTGAGAAGAAGAGGGCGGAGTACTCATCTGTCATGCAGACCCTGAAGGAGCGCGGGGATAAGGGTGCCAAGACGGCTTCAGCTGATGCTGATTTCATTTCCATCCATGCATCCCTCGTTTCTCTTCTGGAGGAAGAAGAGGATCTGAAAGGGAAGGTCGCCTCTCTTCAGGCAGAGCGAGATAGGATTGCTCCTTTCGGTGAGTTCGATCCCGATGCTATCAAAGCCCTTGAGAAAGATGGCATAAAGCTATCGATATGGCTTTGCGGAAAGAAGGACAGAGAGGCTCTGAGGAAATCTGATGCAGGATTCATCCCTGTGGCATATTCAGGAAAGAGCCTTGCTGTGGTGCTTTTGGGGGACGAAGCTCCCGAAGGGCTTTCCCTTACGCGCTTCACGCTCCCAGAGAAATCCCTTGCAGATATTGATATCGAGCTCCTTGCAGGGCGTGAAAGGCTGAAGGAGATCGATGGAAAGATAAAGGCAGCGTTTATTTATATACCGCTTTATGAGAAGGCCCTGTCACGCGAGGATGAGACGATAACATTCGAGCGTGTGACAGAAAGTGTCTCAGGCAGTGATGTCGTATATCTTACAGGGTATATACCTGTGAGCGATGTGGACGCGTTCATCGCATACGCGAAGCGTGAAAAGCTGGCGTACTCGCTTTCGGATCCAGGCCCTGATGACAATCCTCCGACAAAGATAAGGTATAAGGGATTCCTGAGGATCGTAAAGCCAGTCTTTGATATCCTCGGTACTATCCCTGGATACAATGAGTATGATATCTCATCATATTTCCTTGTATTCTTCTCGCTTTTCTTTGCGATGATCATTGGAGACGCGGGGTATGGCATCATATTCATACTCATCAGCGTCATAATGCAGATCAGAAGCAGGAAATGCAGCGATGTGAACATCCTCATCTATGTGCTTGGAGGCGCGACTGTTGTCTGGGGCGCCATTACAGGGACTTGGTTCGGCTCTCTCTCTGTCCTGGAGAAGCTGCCTTTCCTTCAGCGCCTTGTGATACCTCAGATTGCAAACTATCCAGAGCTCTTCGGACTTGATGCGGCATATACGCAGAACATGATGATGAAGTTCTGCTTCATGCTTGGCACTCTTCAGCTATCTCTTGCCCGTGTGATAAACATAATATCAAAGGCGAAGGCAAGGGATCTCTCTCTTGTTGCCGAGGCCGGCTGGCTGATAGATGCTGTGCTGATCTATTTCCTGGCCCTGAACCTTGTCATTGGAGAGCCGTTCCCTCTAAGCGTTATCGCAGGAGGTGTCGGAACTGGATTCGTGCTTGTCTGCCTATTCTCGGCACAAGGACCGGGCGTGCCGTTCGGAGAGGGTGTCAAGAAGAGCCTTGGTGGTTTCTTCACTACATTCCTGGATACGATATCGTGCTTTTCAAACCTGATGAGCTATATAAGGCTCTTTGCGGTTGGAATGGCATCCCTTGCAATTGCCCAGTCGTTCAACAACATGGGAGGCGGACTGATGGGAGGCTTTGCCGCAGTATTCGGCATTCTCGTCATCGTCATCGGCCATGTGCTTAATCTTGTAATGGGTATCCTGTCAGTCGTTGTCCACGGTGTCAGGCTTAATCTATTGGAATTCTCCGGAGCGCTTGGAATGGAGTGGGCCGGATACAAATATGAACCATTTCGGAAGATGGTGGAAGAAAAGAACAACTAAGGAGAGGTAAATGGAAAATCTCGCTTATCTTGGAATGGCATGTGCACTCTGCTTGTCTGCACTTGGATCGGGTCTTGGCGTGAACTGCGCTGGTCAGAGCGCTGTCGGTGGATGGAAGAAGTGTTATGCAGCTGGAAAGCCGGCTCCATTCATCATGGTAGCATTCGCAGGTGCACCGCTCACACAGACAATCTATGGCTTCCTGCTTATGAACTTCATACGTTCTGCATTCAATGGAGGGGCATCTCCTGTACTCTGCCTTGGTGCTGGTGTCCTTGGAGGGCTTTCCATTGGATTCTCCGCTTGGTGGCAGGGAAAGATCGCAGCTGGCGCATCTGATGCACTTAGCGAGACAGGAAAAGGTACAGCTAACTACTTCATAGTTATCGGTATCGCTGAAACTGTCGCACTCTTCACACTTGTTTTCTGTCTTCTCCTTCTCGGCTGATACAGAATACATCAAGATACACAGGGGCTGTCGAATGGCAGCCCTTCTCTTATAATTAACATAAGGTGCTTACGATGCATCCATGAGGCATAGCAATCATTTCTTCTGGATCATCTTCAGCTCAGTCTTTGCGCTTATTGGAATTGCCCTCATTGCAATCTCATTTGCCGTGCATATCTCTTCACAGGCCTTTGAGAATGAGGCTATCAGGGTTGATGGCACTATTGTGGATATCTTCTGGAACAGCCTTAGCGATAGCTACAGCACCGTTGTCAGCTACAGGATAGATGGAGAGGAACATACAGAGAGAATAGGGTATTACTCATCCGGAATGAGCGTAGGTGACAGCATATCACTGCTTGTGGATCCGGAGCAATACAATCAAGTGAAAGCTGAAGAGAGCAGTACGTTCCTTACAGTCGTTCTTCTTGCAATGGGCTCTGTCTTCCTTTTCATAGGGCTTGCGTTCATCTGTTCGGCAATGAGACAGAGAAGGAGAGAAAAGGACATCATATATAATGGTACTCTGATATATGCGGATATCACAAATCTAACAGAAGATCTTGGCAACAGAAAGAACGGCAATTGCGCTATTATCATAAGCTGTAGCTATGAGGAGAATGGGAGGCTATATCTTTTCCATAGCCATCCTGCATTCATCCATAGCTATGAAATAGATCTGAAGGGAAGGATTCCTGTCTATATGATGGAGGATAATCCCTCGTGCTACTATGTTGATGTAGATGCATTCATCAGAGGCCAAGGAAATGAGCTATAAGCTCCGCTTTCCTCCTTCCATCCTCATAGAGCTTCCGTATCCCTTCCTCTGGGCACTTCACGATGCTTGCGTCGTCTATTGAGTCAGGTGCGAGGATCAGCATGTTGTCCTTTTCTTCCAAAGCAATCATCTCATCAAGCGACCTGTTGTAGACCTCAGCTTTTTTCAGTATTGCCTTCCTGGTCTCTGGGTATCTTTTGATATAAGCCTTGCCGGAAGCCTTTCTTTGTCTGGATTCTTTCTGGAATCCTTAAGCTTTGTGAGGACAGCAACTGTCTTCTCTGCTCCAAGCTCTGCCGTCCTTTTGCGGGGAAGGGAATCAGAGCCCCCTCCATCGTAGTAGTAGCGTTCATCTATCTCAACGGGACGGCACATTACAGGCAAGGCAGATGAAGCCTCAACAACGCGTCTGCCGGTTCTGGTAAGCCTATCCTTGCTGAAGTATACAGCCTGGCCAGTCACAGCATTATAGATCCATGGGGATGCTTTCATATGCATCTGTATACAAATGAGATTCTCCATCAGAGAGCGATATGGTCTCATAGATATATTTCAGGTTCATGTAGTTTCCTGTATGCATGTAATGACGAGAAGCTCATATAAGCATACTCTGAATAGAACTTCAGTTGCCTGTGTGATGAGGTTTGATGCTCCTGCAGATACTCCGTTTGCTATATCAAAAGGATAGAGATCCTTCTCATCGCATCGCATACACCTGCACCGAAAGTACCTCTCATGCCTCGTCCATATCTATGATCGCATCCATGCAATTATTTTATCCATATCGCTATTTTTGTTACGTTTTTGCAAACGCTAAAAATAAAAAAGGTTATAACTCTTTCATGTTTGCACTGTTTCAGAGTACACTCAGGACAATGGAACTGGCTATTTTGTTTCTCATTCCTTTTATCGGGACTGTTGCAGGATCTGCAGGAGTATATCTTTTCAGAAATGGACTTGGGCCGAAGACAGAGAAGGCAATAATAGGATTTGCCTCCGGTGTGATGATAGCCGCTGCTGTCTGGTCGCTTCTTCTGCCTGCAATTGCTGACTCATCCTATTTTACAGCCGCCTTTGGCTTTCTCCTTGGAATACTCTTCCTTCTCGCGATAGATCAGCTGACACCTCATCTTCATGCGAAGGCTCTGAATCCTGAGGGACGCCCATCAAGCCTTTCTCGTTCCGCGCTTCTCATGCTTTCAGTTACGATACACAATATACCTGAAGGAATGGCTGTTGGAGCTGGAGCTGCTGCGATGAGCGCCAGCGGTGGAGAGCTTACATTTGCTTCGGCTCTGGCTTTATCATTGGGTATAGCCCTTCAGAACTTCCCTGAAGGGATGGTTGTTTCATTTCCGCTATACAGAGAAGGGAAAAGCCGGACAAGGGCATTCCTGCAGGGAGTTATATCAGGAGTAGTTGAACCGATAGGTGCTTTGCTTGCATTCCTGTTTGTGGGGTATCTTGCATCGCTTCTTCCTCTCTTCCTCTCATTCGCAGCCGGTGCAATGTTCTATGTTGTTGTGGAAGAGCTCATTCCAGAGGCATCTGAGGGGGAGCATTCGAATATCGGGACAGTTGGAGCTGCAATCGGCTTTGTGGTCATGATGCTGCTCGATGGGATATTCGGCTAGC
>CALXLI010000047.1 GCA_944389155.1 uncultured Spirochaetaceae bacterium
TTTCATTGTGGATGTCTTGTGAGAACAACGGCCAGAGCCCAGCAACTGAAACAGAGGCCGCTGCCGTTGCTGCTGAGCTGAAAGCCCATGAGCTTATACAGAATGCCATCAAGGAAGAGTCCGACGAATCGATAAAAGTAAACTTCATATTGCCTGATGCTAAGGCTATAGGCGAAGAGCTTCTTTCTGCCGAAGTTACATTTTCCGGCTACAGCCATGGTTCGGTGGTCATAGAATCCGGGATGCTGGTTTATAGGTTCTATGGCTATTCTTCATCAAGCCGCTATATATATCCTCAGTCATATTCTGTTGAGACAATCAGTGCTCTTCAAGTCAGATCTGAGTCAGTCGGCAAGGTCGTGGATATCACCTTATCAGTTCCTGAAGATCTGAATGCAGATGTTGATGGTTATATATCTACAGATGGTGGATATAAGCTGTCGAGCAACTTCATGCTTTATATTCCATATGGCTGTAGCGGTACTGCTGATGGAAATCCATTTGATATAGATGAAGTAAGAAAGCCGGTTATTGAGGATAAGAAGGAAATAACAGCTGTAAGGGCATATGTGGATGTCAGAAAAGATACAGCTGATTCTGAACTTCCAACAGATGCAACAGCATTCATCACTTATGATGACGATACAGAAGAGGAGAGGAGTGTGCCTCTCAATGAAGCTCTTGATGTATCTTCATCTGGTATATCAGATACGAATACTATAACAATCGAAGGCAAGTCATATCCTGTTGAAGTCTTTGTATATGATTACGAAATTGCTGAACTGTACGCTTTGCTGAACATGAATTTTGATGGAATCAATGTTCAAGAGATGATTACTTGGATACAGTCTGATTCAGAAAAATATGTGTATGTACCTGATGGTACTTTTATTGAATCTGTGGGGATTCCTGGCAACGTTTCAATACAAACATATAATTTTGTGCTTAAGGATTTGTATTTCAGGGGGGAGAATACTGATGCGACAGTGTATGTGGCTTCAAAAAATAATCGATCTTTCCTTGAAGTATCTGCATCAGGTGTGACATTCGATGGCCTTGATCTTGATTTCACTGATGCCACTTTGATTGGTGAGCAGAAGTACAATGCGATAATAATAGGGGCATCCGATGGGCAGCCGGTAAGTACAATCACATCATATCTTACAGTCAAGGATTGCAGCATCATTGGTTCTGATAAAGTCGCATTCGGCATATCCATACCTGAATACAGCAGCGGTGTCAGGATAATCAATACAATGATAACAGGTTGTGATACAAGCCTGATACTCCGCAATGAAACATCATTGGAAGAGGTCTCTGTTGATTCTGGCATTTCAATCATCGTTTCGGCTTCAGATAAGCTCGACAGCATAGAATTCAAAGACGTGTCTGCGCTTGCTGACGATATCACTGTGACGGTCACAGCCCCTGAAACTATGGGAAGCGATGTTGACTCATGGATTGAAACAGCAAAGACAAATGCTCCTTCATTCACATATGTTAAGAAATTGCAGGAAGATCTGGATATCGGCGGGGCTGAAATAACCCCATGGGAAGATGGCGGCAGCTTTGATGTCGAGGCTGGAATGTGACATTGATGTATGCTTCGTGGTATCTCAGAATGGAAGAATGCTGATTCCACTTGCCGTCTTTCAGCTTTGTGTATATCTTACATTTTGGCAGAGATGCCATGATTATTGAGAATAATTAAGGAGAGGATACAGATATGGCAAAGCAGCTTCAGTTCAACGAAGAAGCCAGGAAATCCCTGGTCAATGGTGTTGAGAAGATTTCAAAGGCAGTTATGACTACACTTGGTCCAAAGGGACGCCTTGTTCTTCTTGACAAGAAGTATGGTGCTCCTACTGTGACCAAGGATGGTGTATCCGTGGCACGTGAGATCGAGCTTGAGGATCCGTTTGAGAACATGGGTGCTCAGCTTCTCAAGGAAGTAGCATCAAAGACAAACGATGTTGCAGGTGATGGAACTACAACAGCAACAGTACTTGCATGGTCAATCACAAAGGAAGGAATGAAGAGCGTTGCAGCTGGCGTCAACCCAATGGGCATCAAGAGGGGTATCGATAAGGCTGTAGCAGATGCAGTTGCTTGCATCAAGAAAGAAGCAAAGATGATCCAGGACAAGGAAGAGATTGCACAGGTTGCTTCTATTTCAGCTAACAACGACAGGACTATCGGTGATGAGATCGCAAATGCTATGGACAAAGTCGGCAAGGATGGCGTCATCACAGTCGAGGAGTCCAAGACAATCGAGACAACAGTTGATTTCGTAGAAGGCATGCAGTTCGATCGTGGCTATCTTTCAGCTTATTTCTGCAACAACAGAGACACGATGACAGCTGTCCTCGACAATCCTTATATTCTTATCTATGACAAGAAGATCTCCTCTATGAAGGACCTTCTCCCGCTCCTTGAGAGAATCGCACAGTCAGGCAAGCCGCTTCTCATCATCGCAGAGGATGTAGACGGCGAGGCTCTTGCAACTCTCGTGCTGAACGCAGTAAGGGGTACTCTCAACGTTGTAGCTGTCAAGGCTCCAGGATTTGGCGACAGGCGTAAGGCAATGCTTGAGGATATCGCAATCCTTACAGGCGGACAGGTCATCACGGAAGAGCTTGGCATGAAGCTTGAGAATGCAGACATCTCAATGCTTGGAAGAGCTAAGAGCGTAAAGGTAGAGAAGGAGAATACGACAATCATCAATGGCGCAGGTGCTTCTGATGCTATCCGCGACAGGATTGCACAGATCAAGATGCAGATTGAGGATTGCACTTCTGATTATGACAGGGAGAAGCTTCAGGAGAGGCTTGCTAAGCTCGCTGGCGGTGTTGCAGTCGTGAATGTAGGTGCAGCTACTGAGGTCGAGCTCAAGGAGAAGAAGCACAGGGTTGAGGATGCTCTTTCCGCAACACGTGCAGCTATCGAAGAGGGTGTTATCCCTGGCGGCGGCGTTGCTCTTGTCCAGGCTGTAAAGGTTCTCTCCGAGACAGATATCTCATCCCTTTCAGAGGAAGAGAAGGTTGGATACCGCATTGTTATCCGCGCACTTGAGGAGCCTATCAGGCAGATTGCTGAGAACGCTGGCGTTGATGGTTCGATCATCGCAGACAGATGCAAGAACGAGAAGGCTGGCGTTGGCTTCGATGCAAACGCAATGAAGTGGGTAAACATGGTTGAGAGCGGAATCATCGATCCTGTGAAGGTGACAAGATCTGCTCTTCAGAATGCAGCATCGATTGCATCTCTTATCCTCACGACAGAGTGCGCAGTTACTGATATCCCAGCTCCAGAGCCGGCAGCTCCTGCAGGCGGACAGATGGGCGGAATGATGTAATCTGACTGATTGCAATACGGCATGGCTCAGGCTGTGCCGTTTTTGTCGTCTTATAGGTGTTATGAACGATAAGGATCTTGAGAGGAAAATAAAGGAAGAGATGGACAGGGAGATCGAGGAGAGAGGATATGCAGCTCCTGCAGATCTTCTGATGGCTCTTGGCTATCTTGATAAAGGCGGCTACAGGGAGTGGAAGGAAGGACGGGTACCGTATCTTGAGAAAGCACTCCGCCTTGGACCGCAGAAGGTATTGCGTCTTCTTGCTGTCATGAGCGCCCATGCAAAGAAAGAGGGGTATAAGCCATCACGTACTGTCTACACCAGGAATGGAATGCCTGCAGTCACCCTACGTTTCTCACGAAGCGGCAATGATGTCATCGAAGGCCAGTATTCAACCCACTATGTTGACAAGTACTGGGGTAGCAGGGACTGACTTTGTTGCATCCTTTGCGTTTAAAATGGTATAAGACGATATATCTTGTGAAAAAAGGACTTGAAATATGAATTCATTGCTTACGCTTATGGCAGCAGATCCAGCAGGTGGTGCAGGAACAGCTAGCATGATGACGACAATCATCACATTCGTGCTTATCATCCTTATCTTCTATTTCCTGATCATCAGACCTCAGAAGAAGAAGGATAAGGAAACGAAGGCGATGCTTGAAGCCATGAAGAAGGGTGACAAGGTCGTCACTATCGGTGGAATACACGGTACAGTTGTTTCTGTAAAGGACCAGACAGTTGTCATCAAGGTTGATGATTCTGCCAGGATTGAGTTCTCCAAGAATGCCATCTCCTCTGTTTCAAGCAGGAGCGCTGAGAAGACAGCTCCTAAGAAGGAGAAGACAGAAGTTCTTGAGAATGGAGGCGAAGCTGGTTCAATCCAGGGTGCACCTGCAGCTGAGGAGAAGAAGGAAGAGGACAAAGAGGACAAGTAATATTGTTCCAGACTCTTTTTTGGTTTTCATGGCGTTCCCATTGAGGAACGCTTAACTTTTTGCTCGATATCGGAGTTTTTCCATGACTAAAATCGGCCGCGTGCTTCTTGTCATCTTGGTGCTTGCAGTATCTTTTCTGCTTCTGTATCCGACACTGCGTTGGTATCTTGCGGTACCAGAGAGCACGAAGATGCTTTCATCTGCAAGCAATGAGGACATAAGGGACTATTCAAGAGGCGTTGCCTCAAAGGGAGTGAGGGAACTGACAGCTGCCCTGCAAGGGAATCGGGACGGTGCGGTCCCTGATGAGTACAGCTATCTGGAAAAGGCGGCTCTGGACTATATCCAGAAGCCTGATGAGTGGACAGTGTATACGCTGCTCTCTGCCTTTCCGTCAGAAGATGATCTTTTCCGTGCCATCGAAGCCCATACAAGGGATGAGCTGCTGAGCGTGAAGAGGCTTTCGGGGAATGTGCTTCAGCTGGGTCTTGACCTAAGGGGAGGCATGTCTGTCGTCCTTGAAGCAGATACCGCATCCTATGCAGCACAGCATGATGGTGCAGTCCCTGCAGATTCCGAGCTTACGGAGCTTCTTTCCCAGGATATAGAGATCCTTACGTCACGTATTGATGAGTTTGGGGTATCCGAACCGGATATAAGGATCCAGGGAAGCGATCAGATTGTGATTGAAGTGCCAGGCGAGACAGATCCTGAACGTGTTGACTCCTTTCTGATGAGCCGTGGAGCATTGACATTCCGTCTTGTTGACAGAGCTTTGTCTGAGCGTGTCAATAATGACTATATGTCAAACCCATCCAGGGCTTTTGATGAGAATGGCACGCTTATTCAGCCTGATTACATTCCATCCGGGTATACCGTTGCGGGTTATTATACGGAAGATGAATACGGAATCGAGGAGCTTGTACGCTTTGTGGTCCTCAGCTGCGATATAGTCCTTGATGGCTCCCATCTTGTTTCTGCTGATATGGGGCGTGATGGACGTACAGGTCGGCCAGCTGTCGATTTCAGGCTTGATCCTGAGGGTGCTGCGGCATTCCATAGCTTCACATCATCCCATATAGGGGATGAGCTTGCGGTTGTGATGGATGGACGCGTCAAGAGCGTTGCTGTCATAAATGATGCGATATCAGGAGAGGTCCAGATATCCGGCTCCTTCACGGAAGAGGAGGCCCAGTCATTGGCTGTCACGCTTCGCACGGCATCGCTGCCAATTGACCTCACTGTCGTGTCCCAGCAAGGGGTCGGCGCATCGCTTGGAAGCGATTCCGTGCAGGTTGCACTGAAGGCTATACTTCTTGGATTCCTTCTTGTGATACTCTGCATGGTCGTTTATTACGGGCCTGCGGGCATAATCGCGGATGCTGCGCTCATGATGAATTTCTTCATGATGATATCCGTGCTATCGGCAATGCATTTCACCCTGACGCTATCATCCATTGCAGGCCTTGTCCTGACGCTTGGCATGGCTATAGATGCCAATGTCATAATCTATGAGCGCATAAAGGAAGAGGAGGCAGCCGGGATTGCCGCGTATGAAGCCATAAAGAAAGGTTTCGAAAGGGCTTTCTGGACAATCATGGATTCAAACATAACTACGATAATTGCTGCTATCGTGCTTTCCGTGCTCGGATCAAGCACCGTGAAGGGGTTTGCGAATACGCTTGCAATCGGTGTTGCATGCTCGCTCTTCACATCGCTTTTTGTTTCCCATCTCCTCTTTGATTTCTTCGTATCGGAGGAAAAAGGCAATGTATGGTTCTCTTGGAGGAGGGGTAGAAGATGAAAAAGCCATTTGACGTCCTTGATTATCGTATTGCGGCTATCGCGGTCTCTTCGCTTTTCATCCTTGCCGGGCTTGCCGTGTTCATTGTCCTTGGCTTCAATACCGGAATAGATTTCGGATCAGGGTACTCTGAGCGCATATCAATCGCACCTGTCGGGTTCACTGTATCATATGCAGGAGATGAAAACGCAGTTCTTTCTGTAGAGAACTCCATGCTTGTCCTAACGAAAAGAGGAAGCGGAGGTGTCACGCGCACTGTATTCGATCCATCTCTGTACCGGACAACAGATGATATCGTTGATGCGCTTTGCGATGAAGGTGCTGATGCGGAGCTTGTAAGAAGCGAGGACAGCAGGAACCTCATAACGGGGTTCGGCTATCCTATAACGCTTTCAGATGAAAAAAGCCATGTGAACTATGCAACCGATACAGTCGATGTATCAATCGAGGATATAAGAGAAGCTCTTGCTGATATAGACAGCGTGAATGTCCAGACAGTGGGAAGGGAAAGCGATGCTATCTATCAGATAAGGATCCCAGTCGATGAGGAGAGCACAAGAGGCGATGCCGAGAGGGTTGTCAGCAATGCGCTCTCTGATGCGTTTGGGAGCGAGAACATAGTCATAATGCAGTCGGACTATGTCGGTCCGAAGTTCTCTTCATCGCTTTTCCGGGATTCCATACTTGCTCTTCTGATAGCGCTTGTGCTCATACTTGGCTATGTTGCGTTGCGTTTCCGTCTCTCTTATTCGCTCTCTGCGATAATAGCGCTTTTCCACGATGTGCTTTCGATGCTGTCCTTTGTGCTTATCTTCCGCTTGGAGGTATCATCAACAACGATAGCTGCCGTGCTTACGATAATAGGCTATTCGATAAACAACACGATAGTCATATTCGACAGGGTCAGGGAGAATATAAAGAACGCGAAAGGTGCTGTTGGTGATGTTGATGGGCTGATTGCGCTATCCGTAAGGCAATCCGTGACACGTTCCGTGATGACCAGCCTGACGACGCTTGTCGCTATCGTACCGCTTGCAGTTTTCAGCTCTGGGGATATCAAGCTGTTTGCGATAAACCTTACATGGGGAATAATAATAGGAGCATATTCATCGAATTTCCTTGCACCTGCGTTCCTCCACTATTTCCATCGCATCATGCCGATTGATAAGATGAAGGAGAAGAAGGAAGAAGAGGAGTATTCTCTCGTCTGATGAAGGTTATAACTGCTGAAGTATATGGATTCTGCAATGGGGTGAAGGGAGCGCTTGCAAAAGCTGATGAGGCTATTGCCCTGGCCGCGCGTCTATCCCTTCCCTGCTATCTTTACGGAAGCATTGTCCATAACAGGGAAGTCGCCAGATCGTTTGAGGCGAAAGGTGTACGGACAATCCTTTCCCCAGAGGGTGTGGAGAAAGGCGTTGTAATCATAAGGACACATGGCATTTCAGATGATCTGCGCAAGGCATTCATTGACAATGGCTTCATAGTTGCTGATGCAACATGCCCTGTTGTGCTTAGGAATGCAGAGAAGGCCAGGAGTGCATCCGGCCCTGTGCTCATAATAGGGAAGAAAGGACATAGTGAGATAATAACCCTTGAGGGGGCAAGGAAGGATGCGGCTGTGATCGAGTCTCCTGATGATCTTGGATCCCTTGATGAAGGAAGCTATAGCGCTGTCATTCAGACAACGCTCTCTCTTTCCCTGCTGCAGGAAATAAGGGAAGAGGCAAGACGGATTGGGCTGGAGATAAATGAGCTTAATACGATCTGCGGCGCATCGGAATCAAGACGCAGGGCCCTTGCAGCCATAATCGATGAAGCTGATGCATTTGTCACGGTCGGTGACAGCAGCAGCGCCAATTCAAAAGAGCTGCGGGATATGGCGGCCTCTTATGGCAAGCCATCATATCTCGTGCTTTCTCCCGAAGACCTTCCTTCTTCGATATTCAGCTTTGGATGCGTGGGGCTTACGGCAGGAGCATCGACGCCATCATCACTCTTCGAGAGCGTGAAGAAGAGACTTGAAGAGGGAAGATAGCATTGAAATGGCTGGCTAATATATATCATCACGTATATAAAACCATGATTGAATATAAATTATGTGATTGTGTTCACATTTTAATCGGATAATCTGTTTTTATTTGCTGATTTTTCGATATTCACAGAGCTATTTTCTGTCTGCAAATCATTTTATTGACTAAGTCCGTTTCATCGTATAGTCTTTTTCTGACGAGGTATGGAAATGGCGGAAAAGGAGAAACTGACAGTAGAGCTCTGCATGGGTTCAAGCTGTTTTGCAAGAGGCAACAGTACAGCGCTTGGCTACGTTGAATCGTATATTGAGGAAAATGGCCTTGGTGACCGTATAGAACTTGGCGGCCACCTGTGCATAGGCGAGTGCAACAATGGTCCTCATATCAGGATAGGGGACAAGGAATTCTCCGGAATAACAGATCCGGATTGCATCGTTGATATAATCAAGAAAGCATTGGAGGCAATGGATGCTTAACCCTATCTATACAGAGACGACCAGCTGCCGCGACTGCTATAAATGCGTGCGTTCATGCCCTGTGAAGGCTATACAGATAAAGGACGGTAATGCGATGATCGTGAAGGACAGATGCGTTTACTGCGGTAAATGCGTTGATGTCTGTCCGAACAGCGCAAAGAAGGTGAGGAATGATACGGATAGAGTGAAGCTTGCTATTGCTTCAGGCCGTCCTGTCTTCTGCTCCCTTGCTCCTTCTTATGCTTCTGAGTTCGCAGGACGTGAGGATGAGCTTCTTACAGCACTGAAGAAACTCGGCTTCAGGGAGATATCCGAGACCGCGATCGGTGCATCCCTTGTTACCCAGGCTCTTGATATCTACATGTCAGAGCACAATGGGGAATGCCCCTTCATAGGTACTGCATGCCCATCTATCGTGGAGCTTGTGAAGAAGTATTATCCGGAGAAGATCGAGCATCTTGCACCTGTTCCATCCCCGCTGCAGACACATAGCGCATATCTTAGAAACATATACAACGAAGATCTTGTCATTGTCTTTGTCGGTCCATGCATCGCGAAGAAGACCGAGGCTGACAATACACCGGGCTTCCCTGATTTCGCCATCACTTTCGATGAGCTGAGAGCCTGGCTGGATGAAGAAGGGATAGACCTTGATAAGATCGAGGCAGAACATGTGGACTTTGTACCGGCAAGGGCCGGCATTTCCTCAATCTATCCTATAGAGGGTGGGCAGATAATGTCTTCCTCTGTATGGGGCAGATCTGCGCTTCAGCCATCTGCAATCGCTCTTTCTGGAATGGAAGAGGTACTCTCAGCACTTTCTGCGAAGGAGCTTGATGCATCATTCCTTGAGCTGCTGGGATGCGATGGAGGATGCGTGAATGGTCCTGGTACAAACCGCTCTGTATCTATAGCGCTCAAGAAGAGGAAGGCTTCGGAGTGGACAACAAGGAGACTTGATGAGGAGAAGCTTTTCGAAGGTGATGAGGCCTTTGCAAGGACTCTTCTTGAGAAAGGCTATTCCGTGCTCCGTACAGCCTCCCCAAGTGATGAAAGCTCTTTCCATCGCGCCCATAGCGAGGATGAGATCAAGAGAGCCCTTGTTGCTCTTGGCAAGATCACGAAGGCTGATGAGCTTAACTGCGGCGGATGTGGATATACAACCTGCCGTGATATGGCGATAGCATATCTTGATGGCATGGCCGAGATAGAGATGTGCGTAACCAAGATGAGGAAAGAAGCAGAGAGCAAGGTAGATCTTCTTCTGCGCACAGTTCCGATGGGTGTTGTCATCGTAGACTCGGATCTTCAGATAACAGACTGCAATTCAGCTTTCCTCGATATCTTCGGCGATATGGAAGATGGCTTTATCGACCAGAGGGTGCTGTCAATGGTCAAAGGCCTTCCTCTTGATAGCTTTGTGCCTTTTGCCGATAAGTTCCGCGACCAGTTCTATCTTTCACACCCAGGGCAGTATAGGGTTCACTTCAAGGATAAGTATCTTCGCGTTACGTTCTTCCTTGTCGAGGAGAAGAGGCTTCTTGGTGCGATGTTCGAGGATATAACGAATCCGACGATCAAGAGGGAGACGGTCGTAAAGAAGGCAGAGGATGTTATCCAGAAGTCCTTGGAGACTGTTCAGCAGATAGCATCGCTTCTTGGTGAGAATGCTGCTGAGACTGAGATCATGCTCAATTCGCTCATAGATGCTTTCAGCGTCCATGGCGGCAGCGATGATAGCAATGTGTTCACTGAGGATGAGGGTGGGGATCTGACATGAATAATATCTTCATAGATGTGGATTATGCCCAGATTTTCAAGCACGGACAGAAGATTGGAGGGGATGTGTTCCTTCTTTCCCGCAATCCTGAGAATAATCAGATTGTCTCAACGCTTTCTGATGGTCTTGGAAGCGGGGTGAAAGCGAATGTGCTTGCATCCCTTACGGCGCATATGGCGCATCGCCTGTCTTTCTCTCCGATCGATCTGAGCCACTCAGCGAAGATTATCATGGACACACTCCCTGTCTGCAAGGAGCGTAAGATAAGCTACTCCACGTTCACCATTGCTGATATAAGATATGGCGAGAACATGGAACACATAGCTGTGAATCTCGTTGAGTACGATAACCCTCTTTCTCTTCGCTTCTCGGGATCTGAGCCTGTACAGTGGGAGAGAAGCCGCACTGAGCTGCAGAGGGAAGGAGCATTCAAGAAAGAGATAATAGCCCATTCAGCATTCGACCTTCGGGTTGGTGAGCGCCTTGTCATGTTCTCAGACGGTGTCACCCAGTCAGGGCTTGGGAAGAGCCTTCCTCTTGGCTGGCGCCTCGATGGGGTGAAGAAGTTCATCTCAGAGGAGATCTCGAAGCAGCCTGATATCTCAGCGCGCGATCTGTCACGTGCAATCGTGCAGAAGGCTTATTCGCTTGATGGGCTTTCTGCCAAGGATGATATAACATGCGTCGTGATCTATATCAGAAGGCCCCGCCGTCTCTTGATAGTGACAGGACCACCGTTCACGAAGGAAGCTGATGAGGTACTTGGGCAGAAGATAAGGGATTTCGATGGGAAGAAGATAGTCTCTGGAGGAACAACTGCGCAGATTGTCTCACGTCTCTTCGGAAAGAAGCTCTCCCTCGATCTCTCCTCATGGTCAAAGGATGTGCCTCCTGCTTCGAAGATGGAGGGAATAGATCTTGTGACAGAGGGAATGCTGACGCTTTCAAAAGTTGCATCTATACTGGAAAAGAAGACGAATCCTGCTGATCTGCCAAACGATCCAGCGAAGAAGTTCGTGGAGATGCTTCTCAATAGCGATCAGGTGCACTTCATCGTGGGAACGAAGATAAATGAAGCTCATCAGGATCCGAATATCCCTGTCGAGATCGGAATACGAAGGACTATCATCGGGCGCTTGAGGAAAGCTCTCGAAGAAATATATCTGAAAGAAACTTCTCAGGAATATCTATAGGAGGATAACGAAATGAAGAAGCCGAAAGTCAAAGTAAGGATCTGTCTTGGTACAGCATGCTTTGTGCAGGGAGGAGCAGACCTGCTTCTCTACAATGACTTCGTGGATCCAGCAATCCTTGCAGAGTGTGAGATTGAGGGCTGCTCTTGCCTTGATGAGTGCAAGGTCGGAAATGGCAGCGCACCTTACGTGTCAATCAATGACAAGGTTTATAGCGGAGTGAACCAGGATATGTTCTGCAAGCTCCTTGCGGAGGCTGTGAAGAATGCTTGAACTGAATAATCAGTATACCCTCATGAAGAGGAAGATCGACACTGAAGTGCTCAAGTGCTTCTTTGACGACACTCTCGTTGAGAAGGCTGATAAACTCCCGTTCGAGATTATCCCAAAGACCAGGACCCCTTTCCGTTGCTGTATCTACAAGGAGAGGGCGATGGTGCGTTACCGCATAATGGCTCTAGCCAGCATCAATATCGAAAGGGATGACGACGAGGAGAAGCCTCTGAGAGAATACATGCAGGAAGTGCTTGATGAGGATAAGCCGCCACTACCGCTTCTTACGACAATCATAACAGGGTGTTCCGGCTGTCCGAAGTCACAGTATAGGATCTCTGATGGCTGCCGTGGCTGTTTTGCACGTCCTTGTATGTCCAACTGTCCTCGTGACGCCATTGTCTTCATCAATGGTCAGGCTCATATCCAGGAAGACAGATGCATCCGTTGCGGTAAGTGCATGGAGGTATGTCCGTTCCATGCTGTTGTACACATACCTGTTCCATGTGAAGAGGCTTGCCCTGTCGATGCCGTCAAGAAGAATGAAGAAGGCTTTGTCGAGATTGAGCATGATAAGTGCATAGGCTGTGGCAAGTGCGTCCGTTCATGTCCTTTCGGAGCTATTGTCGAACGTTCAGGTCTTTTCCCGATTCTCAAGGAGATAAAGAAAGGCGAGAAAGTCGTTGCAATGATCGCTCCTGCTATAGAAGGCCAGTTCCCTGGAACTCTTGGACAGGTCAAGAGCGCTATAAAGAAGGCTGGGTTCTATGATGTTGTAGAGGTTGCGGAAGGTGCAGCCATCACATCCGAGAACGAAGCTGAGGAACTGCATGAGAAGATCACAAAGGGTGAAGGTTTCATGACCACATCCTGCTGTGCAGCTTACATGGAGCTTATCTACAAGCATATACCATACCTTAAGGACAGGCACTCTACATCGCTTTCTCCGATGGGCTATACGATCAAGGTTATACAGGATCGCTATCCTGATGCGAAGATGGTATTCATCGGACCATGCCTTGCGAAGAAGGTTGAGGCTGCAAGACGCTATAAGGAAATAAGCGGTGTAATGACATTTGCAGAGCTTGCTTCGATATTCATCGCCAAGGGCATAGATGTCAGGGAGATGGAAGCTGAGGATCTTGGAGATACCGATGCATTCCAGGACTGCAGGGAATTCGCACTCTCCGCTGGTGTTGCCAACTGCGTAATGCGCCGCTTTGCAAAAGATGGCACAACTGCACGCGTGCTTCCAATCAACGGACTGGATAAGAAGACAGTCAGGCTGATGAAGACTTGGGAGAAGAGAGCGCCAGAGGCAGATCTTGTTGAGGTAATGGCCTGTGAAGGTGGCTGTCTTGCTGGACCGGGAACAATCGTAAAGCCTGCGCTTGCGATGAAGCTGAGAACAGCAAAACCACAACCAAAAGCAGCTGCAAAGTAAAAGCTATGGCATCCGGCTCAGCCGGGTGCTTTTTTGAATCAGAGAAGGGTATCTCCCGATAGCCTATATACAGTCCAGTCTGTCATAGCCTCTGCGCCGATGCCTTTGTAGAATCTGATGGATTGAGTGTTTGAATCCAAGCACCACCATTCGACACGGCCACATCCGCGCTCTTTTGCAAGTTTCTTGATCATATCGATTGTAGCCTTGCCGTATCCATTGCCCCTGTATTCCTTGCGGATATACAAGTCCTCAATGTATATGCCAGGCTTGCCGAGAAACGTGGAGAAGTTGTGGAAGAACAGAACAAAGCCGATTTCCTTTCCATCAACGACAGGAAATATCACCTCAGCCATCTTCCGTTCAAACAGATTGTAATGAAGCAAAGTTTCATCAGCCTTCACTTCGCTAAGCAATCCTTCATATTCCGCAAGCTCTTTGATGAAGGTGAGTATCAATGAAACATCCTTCTCTTCAGCTTTTCTGAACGATAATTCACTCATAACCCAATACTAACGAAAAGAGACATTTCTCAAAAGTTATGGAAATCGCATTTAGCACAAAGCTGCAGTAAATGGCTTTTGATATGGAATACCTGATC
>CALXLI010000048.1 GCA_944389155.1 uncultured Spirochaetaceae bacterium
ATATGCCATTAATCATCCCCTTGATCCATTAGATTGTCAAAAACTTCCTTTTTCCGGCCCGAAGATATCTCTTTTATAAAAGAAAGAATAATAACAACAACTGTTAGTATGAGGACAACCATTGTTATTGGACGAGAGATAAATTCAATAAAACTACCTCCTGTCATGACCAATCCCTTCCTAAGATTTGTATCTATTGTATTGCCAAGGACAAACCCAAGGACAGCTGGAACCACTGGAACATTAAGCTTTGCAAAAAAGTATGCAATAATTCCTGCAATTACAAATACGAGAAGATCAAATGTACTATTATTTACAGAAACAGCACCTGCAGCGCAAATTACAAGGAGAATAGGCACCATTATATCATTAGGTATCTTTGTTATATTTGCCAATACCTTACTTAGCCACCATCCTTCTGCATACATGATCACGTTTGCAATTACGAGAGCAATCATAATAGTATACATTACAACCGGTTGCTCCCTGAATAGCATAGGACCAACAGTAAGGCCTTTCATTGTGAAAGCACCAATCAAGACAGCTGCCGATGGACTACCTGGAAGGCCTAAGGTAAGCAGAGGAATCAAAGATGCAGATGTTACTCCATTATTTGCACTCTCAACAGCTGCAATACCTTCATATGAACCATGTCCATACTCTTCTGGGTGCTTGCTGGTTCTACGAGCTTCATTATATGCAATAAAAGAAGCAATACCGGCTCCAGTCCCTGGAATTATTCCAATTATAATCCCTATCAATGAACCATATAACAGTCCCCATTTATATTTAAGTATTTCTTTAAATGTGAAAACATCATTTTCATCCAATCCGATTGATTCTACTTTTTTTCTAGCGCCTTTTTCTGCCATTATATCGCAAACTTTCTCTGCGATACTTCCCATAGCGAAAAATCCTGTAAGCAAGGCAATAAGATTAAGCCCTCGATATAGATTAATATTACCAAATGAGAATCGCATCATCCCACTTACTTCATCAGGACCTACGATTGATAGGACAATTCCCAAACAGCCTGAGAATATTCCCTTTGCGAGGCTTTTACCACTTAAAGATGCAATAATAGACACACCAAAGAGTGAAATTGCAAAATATTCTGGAGGGCCAAACTCAAGTGTGTATTTTGCTAAGGATGGAGCCATAAATAACAAGCAAAGACTACTTAATACTCCACCTACACAAGAGGCAAATAATGCCATGACAAGAGCTTTTCTTGCATGCCCTTGTTTGGCAAGAGGATATCCTTCAAGCATTGTGCATGTTGCACTATTTGTTCCTGGTGTACCAATAAGAATTGCAGATATGGACCCACCAAATTCCCCACCACAGAAAATACATGTTAAAAATATAATAGCCTCGGCCAATGGCATTGAACGAGTAAATGGAAGGAATAGGATTATTCCTAGATTACCAGATAATCCTGGTATTGCTCCAAAAATTACACCAATAAGAAGACCGAGAATCATCCATAGCCAAGATGCAGGAGAAATAGCTTGGATCAATGCTTCAAGAAAAATGTTAAAATCCATATCATATCCCCCATAATCCACCAAATTTTACATTCAGCATATAACGAAATACAAAGCAAGTTGCGATTACAGCAACTTCAACAATCAAATACTTTTTCCAATCTTTGCATCCAAAGAAAGCCAAAGATACTGCACCGATCAGAATACTTGCAACAAGAAAAGATAGATATCGTGCAATCAGGCCAAAACATAATACAATGAGCAAATAAATGATAACTTTTGACTCTACTTCAAAATCAAATATTTTTTCATCTGACTTATGCCTGAAAATAGATTGAAATAAGCAGAAAACGCCAGACAACCCCATAATTGCAGAACACAGCAACGGAAAGAATCTTCCATCAATATACTCCACTATCACAGTTGATTTCTTCACTTCGGTAAAAGATAAAATAGCAAGAACAATTGCTACTATAATCGCAAAGATACCGAATACTAAATTGGTTTTAACTTTTATCTTCATAAACTTCACCGAATCATTCAGCAGGGTACTACCCTGCTGTAAATAAAACATAACTTGCAATCATTATTCGGATATCATATCCAATATCTTGATAGTTGCGTCTCTCTCCATTGCTACGCGGTTAAGAATCTCATCCGGAGTCATATACGCCATCTCAACGACACCTACAGCTTTAAGATCTTCAACACATTCTGGATCATGGATAACTTTATCAAGTGCATTTTGAAGTATTTGAGCATTTTCATCCGATACAGTAGCTAAGCAGGAAATAAACATAAGACCAGTATATTCCAGCATTTCATTGCCACCAATATCAAGAACAGAAGGAACGGTAAAACCCTCATACCCTGTGTATGGTTCCAAATCAAAAACCATAATTGGGACAATATCACCATTCTCAACATATCCTCTAGCAGTCTCTAAACCAGCCATAGTAACAACATTATGTCCCCCCATGCAGTTGGTTATGCCAATTACCGCACCATTATGAGCGAGAGTGTTAGCCTTTGGAAAACCAAGTGTTTTATACAATCCTGCTTGATAGAGATGAGTAACATTGCCAACACCTCCGGATCCATAAATTACTTCATGATCTTTAGCATACTCTTTCAGATCATCCATACTTGAAATTCCACTACGTGAAGGACAAGTGAAAAGTCCGAAATTCTCTGCATCAACAGCAACAAGTGGACGATAATCATCAATTGAATACATTGTTTCAGTAAATACTGTTGAAGATGTAAAGGCTGACATAGGACCAAAGAACAAATCATTTGGGGAATTTGAACTGGTGAGTACATGTGTTGCACACGTTATTCCACCAGCTCCTGTTATATTCTCAATATTAACAGGAACACCAAGCTCTTCAGACAAGTATTCTGCAATTACTCTAGCCCTAACATCTCTAGCCCCACCTACTGCAACATCTACATACATAGTAATTGGCTCAGTAATACCAGACTCTTCATGGGATGCACCAGCCCAAATAAATACTACTGATAAAAATAGCATGCTAACCAGCAATAACCCCTTTTTCATAAGTTTTACCTCCTGTTTGTAACCCTTTGAAGATAAATTTACAGTAACATGCAATATTTCATTCCACTACAGGAAAAACAGATCCAACCATACAGGTATATTGATTTTGCAACAATACCAGACAACTTTTGAAAATCAATAAATAATTTGCTGATATATCCATATAGAATAGAAACAAAAGGAGTAAATAATGCAAAAACATAAACCCAATATCCTATTATATTTTTCGGATCAACAACGCTTTGATACACTAGGTTGTTATGGACAGAAGCTTCCAATAACACCAGTTGCAGATCAATTAGCAAAAGAAGGCACTAAATTCGAATTTGCATTTACAGCCCAACCAGTATGTGGGCCGTGCCGTGCAATATTACAGACCGGACAGATGCCAACGACAACAGGATGTTTCAGAAATAATAAAATGCTCCCACTTAATATAAATACTATAGCACGTGAAATGAAAAAAGCTGGATATGAGAATGCATATGTTGGGAAATGGCATTTGGCAAGTGAAGGTGATTTTGAAGGAAAGTCATCTATTGATTACAAAACAAAAGCTGTTCCTCTTGAATATAGAGGTGGATATGATGGTTTTTGGAGAGCCGCAGATGTACTTGAATTCACAAGTACAAGTAAAGGTGGATACATCTTTGACGAAAATAACAATCGCATTGATTTCACAAAATATAGGACTGACGCAATAACAGATCAAGCTCTTATTTTTCTCGATGAATATGATGGAAAATCTCCATTCTTCCTTACTGTTAGCCATATAGAACCTCACCATCAAAATTCATCCCACCATTACGAAGGACCTGAAGGATCAAAAGAAAAATATAAAAATTTTGATATTCCATCTGATTTGGCAGCATTTCCTGAAGGCGACTGGAAAGATGAGTATCCAGATTATTTAGGAGCTTGTAATGCTGTTGACCAAAACCTAGGAAGGATAGTAACAAAATTAAAAGAAAAAAATCTTTATGATAATACAATCATAATATTCATGAGTGATCATGGATCACATTTCAGGACAAGAAATAATGATAGTCACTTCAATGGATATGATGATTATAAACGAACATGTCATGATTCTGCTCTGAGAGTTCCTCTAATAATAAAAGGAGGGATATTTGATGGTGGAAAAACTATTGAAGATCTGGTAAGTACTTCAAGTATTCCCAAAACAATAATGTCAATTGCAGGAGTCAATGATACATCCAAGTTCATCGGAGAAGACTTACAAGATCTTTTAAAGGAGAACAAACATCCAAGACGAAATGAGATTTTTGCACAAATATCCGAAAGCAGAGTTGGACGTGTAATTCGGACAAAAGACTACAAATATGCAGTCTATGCACCAGGCAAAGATGGTGGTAAAGATATTGGAAGCGAAATATATGCAGATGATTTTCTTTATGATCTTAACAAAGATCCTAACGAACTCAATAACCTAATAAACGATAAGAGCTATGATATGATAAAAAAAGAATTAAGAGATAAACTGATTTGGTGGATCAACAAAGAAGAACATATTAAACCTAAAATAATTTCACAGATGGAACAACTATGAAGAAATCTGAAACAGTATATAACTATATTCTTTCTTATATTGACACCCAACGCCTAAATCCATCAAAGAAGCTCCCTAGTGAAAAAGCTATTGCGCTTAGGCTTGGTGTAAGTCGAGAGACAGTGCGCAATGCGATGCAAAAGCTGAAAGAAGAAGATTATATATATTCAATAAAAGGAAGTGGAAGCTTCTTCAATCCAATAAGGCAAGGTACAAAGTCATTAAAATCCAACATAGCAAAAGTAGGCATTTTCCTTCATGGTGTAGATACCATAGCAAATTTTGATATTTTAAGAGGTATAGAGACTTCACTTGCTAACAAAAGAATAGGATATGAAGTTTTCCAAACAAACAATACATACAGCGAAGAATTAAAATGCATACAATCATGTTTGAGCGGATATTCTGCATTTGTAATAGATGCAATAAAATCAACACTACCAAATCCAAACATAAAATATTATCGATTAATGAGAGAAAAAAACATAGGAATAATATTCTATAATAATTTCTATCCGGATCTTACAAAAAACACATGTATAACAATAGATGAAAGCAAAGCAACTAATTTTATAATGTCAAAACTGATAGAATCAGGACACAAGCAAATTGGAGGAATATTCTGTGTTGACCAATGCCAAGCAATGGAAAAATACAAATGCTTTGTAGAATTCCATGTCAAAAACAACATTAAATTTGATGCAAACCATGTTATGTTCTGTTTTACAGAAGATATGCAGAAAATTTCAAAAATAAAAAAACAAGTTACCAAATTCGCAAAACAAACAAACATAGATGCTTTGGTATGTTGCAATGAGCTTTTATATTACCCTGCAAAAGCGGCAATAGGAAAAGAAATAGATATAGCCTGTTTTGATTCATCAAAATCAACAATTACAGATAAGACTATTTGTTCTATACATCCTGGAGAGGAAATGGGCTTTAAAATTGGTGAAATTCTTCAGAATATGATAAATAAAAATACTTTCCTCGATGATTATTCATATAAGTTTGATCCATATCTATATTCAGATTATTAATTTCAAATAAAGAAGATTGCGTTCAAGGCTATCGCTTCTGGTAGCCTTCTATCTTTTCCTGATTCCCTTGTGGATGATTGTCTCCGGCATGGCTAGATCCCGCAAGTGCAAGAAGAGCGGCAGCGGTACCTGAGATGGCAAAAACAGCCCTTATCGACAAAGCATCAGCGAGGGGGCCGAAAAGAACCATTCCGAGGGGAAGCGATAACGATGTCGATAGCGACAGGAGCGCCATTGCCCGCCCCATGGCTTTCTCATCAGTCCTTTTCTGAACAGCGCTACTCAGCAAAGCGCTGTAGAAAGGCGTGGACAGCCCTATGCACAGATTCAGCATCATGTATGCCGGAAAATCATGGATGATCCCAATCATGAACAGGCATGCCCCATATATCAGGAGAAAGCAAGCATAATCATGACGTCTTCCTATCCTGTCACCGAAAGCCGCTGCAGCCAGACCTCCTGCTATCATCCCTGCACTATATGACATCTCAGACAATGAAAGCATCAGGGGAACAGCATCATACTCACGCTTGATGAAAAGCGGTGTCATGAATGCTCCCGGACTTATCAGGAATGTGGCAGCGGCATTGAAGGCCAGCATAGAAAGCAGCGTACGGTCGTCTTTCAGAAGAGCTGGCATATCATGTCGGGAAGAATCGGAAACTACATCTATCACAGGGATCTTCTGCGCTGCAAGCATGGACATAGCAAGCACAGCAGTCACGATATCAAGCAACAGGGATGATATAAGACCATAGGATGATGAAAAGAGAAGGCCGGCCACAGGTGGTGCAAGCAACATGACAAGAGCTGATGAGAGCCCCTTCAGTCCATTTGCCCTGACCATGCATCCTTCTGGAGCAAGCTGCGGGATTACAGCAGCATAGGCTGGAACCTGTATTCCCTGACACAGCGATCTTATCCCAAGAAGAGAGAAAAGCACAGCAGCATCATTCCTTCCGCAAAGCACTGACACAAGAGCGGCAAGAGCTCCGGCCGCAGAGATACCGTCAGACATGATGATCAATGCCTTTCTCGACTTTCTGTCCAGCACCGGCCCTATAAGATACGATGAGATAATCTGAGGGATAAAGCCTGCCATTGTAGCAAGGAAGAGCATTGATCCAGAGCCATATCTATAGATAATCGTCCAGATGAGCGCAAACTGCAGGACAGATGAGCCGAAAAGAGAAAGCGACTGCGGTATGAGAAACAGGAGGAATCTAGCCATTGTAGAGATTGCCCATGCTGTCAATCATGGCAAATGCGGGGAAATCCTCTATCCTTATGCGTAGAAGCGCTTCCGGGCCAAGATCTGGATAGGCAACGGTCTCAACGCTCTTTATGCACGATGAATAAAGCGCGCCGCATCCTCCATATGCCTGAAGATATAACCCTTTATATTCCCTTATTGCATTCCTTACGCTTTCGCTCCTAGGTCCTTTCCCGACCATCAGCCGAAGTCCTTTCTCGATAAGAAGCGGGGAGAACGGATCCATGCGCATGCTGGTTGTAGGACCTGCAGCACCGAGAGGAAAGCCAGGAGGCGCTGGAGATGGTCCCATGTAGTATATCCCATTGCCAGTGAACTCAAATGGAAGGGGCTTCCTTTCGCTTATAAGCTCATAAAGCCTTTTGTGCACCTGATCGCGCCCAACATAAAGCACGCCAGAAAGGACAACAGCATCCCCTGCTCTGACGCTCTCAAGGGATTCTTCATCATATGGCAGCTTAAGCTCTATCATAATTCTTCCTCGCTGATGCGTATCTCGCACTTCCTTTCAGCCCAGCAGTTGACAGTCAGCGCAACCGGAAGGCCTGCAATGTGTGTCGGTTCAGATAGAAGCGAGACAGAGAGGGCTGTATTATCCCCGCCTAGTCCACCTGCTCCTATTCCAAGGGCATTCACGCTATCGAGGATCCTCTTCTCAAGCTCACTGTTGCCGTCTGAGAAGAAGAATGCCTTCTTCGAAAGGAAAGCTGCCCTATCCATCGTCCCGCCGACACCGACTCCAAGGAAGACAGGAGGGCAAGGCTTGCCTCCTGCGGCTCTCATCATATCAGCAACGGCATTTATGACACCCCGTTCACCGCTTGTCGGATTCAGCATCCTGACAGAACTGCAGTTCTCCGAGCCGAATCCCTTGAGAAGGAAACGAAGGACAACGCCATCACCATCCACCGTCTCGTAGTTTATCACAGGCGGTAGATTCGTTCCCGTATTCCTTCTGCTGTATATAGGATCTGACACTACGCTTTTCCTGTAATAGCCGATAGCGGAAGCTTCTGCAGCGGCAGAGAGAATAAGGCGTTCAAGCTTACCTATCCTGCACCTTGACTCGCGGCCGATGGAAGCAAGACACCAGAACATACCCGTATCCTGACAGAGAGGCAGGCCTGTCTTTTCTGCGCATTCTATATTCCTGGCTATCGCATCAAGGGCCAAAGATGCCCCTTTGCACTCTTCCCTCTCTGCAGCTTTCGCTATCAGGGCCTCAGAGCTTGCTGGAAGCTTTCTTATAGCCTTGACAAGGGATTCTACGATTCTCTCTTCAGCATCCATGAAACAAATCTCCTTGCATGGTCCCATTTCTCTCCATATGTTCCTTCAGATGGGAAAGGAACTTTGATTTATCAGGAAAGTGCCTTGGCGCGATAAGCCGATGCGATGGTGTCTCGCATACAAGGCGCTGTATTATCGTATCGGGGGAAAGCATGCGGAGGACAAGCTCTGCATCCTCTGCATATCGTCTTTCCGATGAAACCGTGAAAAGGCCATCTTCATAATCATCTGCCATTGCAGTCCCTCCTGCAACATGGAGATTATGGATCTTGACAGCCTCGCTTCCTGCTTTGTTGCAAAGCATCGCGGAACGCATGAAATCATCCCTATCCTCACCCGGAAGCCCGATGATTATATGGGTCGAGATCTTTATCCCTGCTTTATGGAGACGCTCTGCTGCATCAAGGTAGGCTGATGTGCCATGACCTCTTCTTATAGCTTCAAGCGTCTCATCATTCGCGCTCTGAAGCCCAAGCTCAACCCACACATCCATATCATCTGCCATATATGATGCAAGAAGCGAGATAACATCATCCGGAAGCGTATCAGGCCGTGTTGATACTATGAACTCTGCATAATGGCCTGTAGAAAGCGCCCTTGTATATATTCTCTCCAGATTCTCCACGCTGTCATATGTGTTTGTGAAAGACTGGAAATAAAGGGAGAAAAGCTCTGCTTTGTATCGCCGTTTCAGGAACTCCTTTCCCCTTTCAATCTGACGCTCTATCGAATCGATGCGTGGAAGAAGCGATGATGCAACGCTATCATCGTACAGGCTATCATGGTGGAAGGATGACTCAGTCTTCCTGTGATACACTGCAACCGATCCTGTGCCATCGCAGAATGTACAGCCACCCCATCCGCTTTTTTCCCTGTTCGGACAGGAAAAGCCCCCATCTACGCCTATTCTGTAGACAGGGACATGGAAGCGTTCCTCAAGATATGACCTATAGCTGCGCCAGCGTTCCATCACTCTATGCTTACCATGAACGATACACGGGGATGCATCGAGATGAAAAGCTCTCCTCCGATGCGCCCGAACGTGGTTATTATCCCACCGGAAAGATAGCCTCCGAGCTCTATGGTGTCCAGCTGTGAGAACGGTATAAGCTCGCTGCCGCTCCACTTCGATCCATGCTCTCTTGCCCCATCCTTGTCCAAAGCCTCGAAATATATCCCAGCATCGATATATGTCGAAGCAGGAAGAGGCAGACGGATACCGCCCATTACGTAGATATAATCCGATGATATGAGCCCTGTGTTGGTTGCCCTGTATGAGGCAGCAAGGTTCCACGGTCTTCTGATTGTCGCAATCTCAGCATCGATTATGAACTTAAGTATGTCATTGGGACCTATTGCCCCATAAGCATCGAAGACAAATGAATAGGAGAATGCGCTATCAGGGAAATCACCGCCGATAGTAAGCGCAAGGCTTGTCTCAAAGCCATCATCAGAGGCTTTTGAGCCAATGTATTTGTCATAGACGAAGCCCAAGCCTCCATATGCATAAAGATCATGCGAGGATCCAAGCGCGGTGCTTGATGTGTTGATGCCTGATATATATGTATAGTCAGCACCGCCGATCACATCCAGCCTTAGCGCATCACGGTATACAAACGCAAGCCCGAACTTTGCAGATACTCCAGCATCATTCCCGAAATTGTATTCACGTGTCCCTGGAATGGACAGATAGGACATCTGGCCATATTTCACACCCACATTCCCATAAAGGAAGAATGACTGCATGAATGGCATTGAAAGCCCGCCTTCGACCATTATCCCCTCATCAACCACAATGCCATAGTCAAGAACGAGTGAGCGGAGAAGCGAGAGGCTTCCTGATAGCGTGAATTCAGGATCATATACAAAGAACGTCTTCGTTCCATCATAACGTATCCCAAGTCCACCTGAAAGCCCAAGCGAGATATTGCCCGACATAGATGGGTAGGCTTCTGTATAGACAGAGATTATGTTATCCACTACATCGTATGTAACGCTCTTCAGCCCTTCATGGATCCTTATCTCATCGAGCAGGACCTCAAACTCCGCAATCGTCTCATAGTCCATCGGACGGCCCGCAAAAGCCCTGAGATCCTCTCTGTAGCTCTGTGGGACAGTACCGCAGTTGACGCTCACTATGACGGGAGCCTCAAGCTCGGAGTATGGCGTATAGTGCATATCATCCTTATATCTCTCAAGCCGATCCTCAAGCTCATCGAACATATCACTGTTCTCAATCACAGCATTCCGTCCACGCTCCAGGATCTCCTCGTACTTGTTGAAATCAAGGGCAGCGAACTCGCCTACATCAGGAACGATCACCCAGTCTGCATTCCCATACTGCTCAAGGACAGCCGGACGCGAAAGATAATCCGTGAATCCTGTGAATGCGCCTGATAGAGTTGACATGTCAGGAGTGGAAGAGGAATACACACGCGCAGCATCCGCGACATCAACGGCAAGGACAATATCAGCACCAAGGTCACGGGCAAGGTCAATCGGAAGATTATCCTCAAGACCTCCATCCACTATCCAGCTGCCATCTTCAAGCTGGACAGGTGCGAAAACAATGGGAATCGCCATCGAAGCACGCAGAGCCTGGAAAAGGGATCCAGAATCAAATACGACTTCCCTGTTGTTCGTTATATCCGCGCCAACGCTTCTGAACGGTATCGAAAGATCGTCGAAATCCTTTATGGCAAGCACCTTTGACAGATACCTTCTCAGGAATGCATTTATATACTGATCATTCAGAAGCGCATTCGCAGCTCCGAATCCATTCGTTCCGAACTCAACTGTCAGCAGATTTGTCTCATAGCCGGAGAATACAGATGGTATTATATCGCGAGGACGCACTGCATATAGATGCATGATGTATCCAGATATATCATTCTCGCTTACTATCGTCTCAAGCTCATCTCCGCTGTAGCCAGCGGCATAAAGCCCTCCGACCAAAGCCCCTGCACTTGTGCCTATGACAAGATCCGGGACAATGCCGCGTCTATCAAGCTCCTGTATTATAGGGATATGCGCAAGCCCTTTTGCACCGCCGCCGGAAAGGACAAGCGCGAGCTTTGGCTTGAAAACAGCTGCAGTCAATGTGCTTGCTGCTGCAATAAGCACCATAAGGAGAAGACAAACACGTTTTTTCATAGAACTCACTCCAGAACACTGCCTAGGATAGCACGATTGCCGTTAAGGTACGAGAGTGCATCCATCTCCTTTCTCTGAGGCGGCAGTACCTTTGTTATATAAAGGTAACCAGCCCCTGTTGCGATTTTCAGCCCTTTTCCCTTTACAGCTTCAACGACTGTCCCTGGCTTTTCCCCTGCTTCTTCGCTTTCAGAGAATGCAGATCCCCAGACCCCTGTTATATACAGCGGCACACCATCGAGAAGAGCATAAGCCTTTGGCCATGGATAGCAGGCTCTGATCGTTGCATGGAGAGAACTTGCTGGAAGGGAAAAATCGAGCTTGCCATCGCTTTTCTGCACAAAACCTGTATAGCTTGGCTCGCCTGTCTGCTTCCGTCTGTTCCCTTCGAAGTTACCAAGGGCGGGAATGACAAGCATTGGAGCCATCTTCCTGACCTTTTCCTCAAGGCTGCAGCATGTCTCTGTCCCATCTAGGGGGATCTCGCATGATGCGAAGATATCGCCCTCATCCACTCCCTGGGCTATCTCCTGAAGCGTTATGCCCGTCTTGCGGTCAAGGCTTCTTATCGCGGCATATATCGGGGAACATCCCCTATGAAGCGGAAGAAGCGATGGATGGACGTTGAATGTATGCTCGAACAGAGAGAGGAACATCGGTCCGAATATCTTTCCATAGCAGAAGGACATGAGTGTATCGACCCCCATTTCCCTTACCTTCCTGCGGGCTTCGCTCCTGAGTGTCTCAGGCTGATACACAGGTATTCCAAGCTCTTCCGCCTTAACCTTGACCGGTGGCGGTATAAGCGTCTTTCCCCTCTTTCCCGGAGCATCGGGCGCTGTAAGGACAGCCGTTACAAGCCCTTTTCCATAAAGAGCCTCAAGAAGGTCTACCGCTATATCCCCTGTAGCTGCATAGAGTATTTTCACACTCCCCTCTTCTTTGACTTCAGCCTTGCCTTGTTCTTTCTCTCATAGCTCTTGATGACAGCCTTCTGCTCAGGCTCTGTGAGATGATCTATATAAAGAACTCCGGAAAGGTGGTCATTCTCGTGCTGGATCACACGGGCAAGAAGTCCATCGGCCTTGATCGTGAATGCCTTGCCATTGATATCCTGTGCCTGGACAGTCACACGTGATGGTCTTATGACCTCATGATAGACTCCAGGTATCGACAGGCAGCCTTCCTCGTATGGAGAGACCTCGATACTTGTCTCGATTATCTCAGGATTCACGAAGACAATAGGATCTTCATCTGGTATATGCACAACGAAAATCCTCTCTGAAACACCGACCTGCGGTCCGGCAAGCCCTACACCATCGGCTTCATCGAGTGTATCGATCATCGCTTCGGAAAGCATCTTGAGCGCTGAATCGAACTTGGTTATTTTACTGCATTTCTCACGGAGAACATCATCTCCAAGCGTGTAGATATCAAGCATACGTTAACGGTATCTGAAGAGTCTTAGATGGTCAACATGCCTCAGCCTTTACCTCTTGCCCAAATCCTTATTATATTGACTGTATCGGAGGAAAACGATGGCTAATAGGATTATGCTCAATGAAACGAGCTATCATGGAAACGGAGCAATCAATGAGATTGCAGCAGAGATAAAGGCAAGAGGATTCAGGAAGGCATTCGTATGCTCAGATCCAGACCTTGTCAAGTTCGGTGTGACAAAGAAGGTCACAGACATCCTTGAGAGCAATTCAATACCTTACTCTCTTTATACGGATATCAAGGCAAACCCGACTATAGAGAACGTCCAGCATGGAGTAAAGGCTTATCAGGATGCTGAAGCTGACTGCATCGTCGCAATCGGAGGCGGCAGCTCGATGGATACGGCAAAAGCTATCGGAATCATCGCAACAAACCCGGAGTTCGCAGATGTAAGAAGCCTTGAGGGAACAGCTGCAACAAAGAATCCATGCGCTCCTATAATCGCAGTTCCTACAACAGCTGGAACAGCTGCTGAGGTTACGATCAACTACGTTATCACAGACACAGAAAGAAAGAGGAAGTTCGTATGCGTAGATCCGCATGATATGCCGATTGTCGCAGTAGTGGATCCAGACATGATGGCAACTATGCCTAAGGGCCTCACGGCTGCAACCGGAATGGATGCGCTGACACATGCAATCGAGGGCTATACGACAAAGGCTGCATGGGAAATGACAGACATGTTCCATCTAAAAGCTATCGAGATCATCGCACGCTCTCTCAGGGATTCAGTCGCAGGAAAGATCGAAGGAAAGCGCGACATGGCTCTAGGACAGTACATTGCAGGAATGGGCTTCTCGAACGTAGGACTTGGCATCGCACACTCAATGGCACATACTCTCGGTGCTGTATATGACACACCGCATGGTGTCGCATGCGCTATGATGCTCCCGATCGTAATGGAGTTCAATGCAGATGCAACAGGTGAGAAATACAGAGAGATTGCAAGGGCAATGGGCGTCAAAGGCGTTGATTCAATGAGCCAGGAAGAGTACAGGAAGGCTGCTATCGATGCTGTCAGACAGCTCTCTATCGATGTGGGTATCCCAACGAAGCTTGAGGCTATCAAGGAAGAGGACCTTGACTTCCTTGCAAAGAGTGCTGCAGCTGATGCTTGTGCACCAGGCAATCCAAAGGATGCGACAATCGATGATTTCAAGGCTCTTTTCAGGAAGATAATGTAAAAAGGCTGTAATGTCTGGAATCATATTCTAAAAAGTCAGGCTATCTTCGCTCCTTAAAATCCAAGGAAAAAGATAGCCTGATGCATTGGAAATAATCTTATCTTTGAATATTCCTAAGTACAGGAGAATAAGGCCTACCTGTCACCAGATGGTTATCCTTAACAAAACCCTCTTCCCTGTCCTTGAGCTCATTTATCAGAAATGAACGAAGCTCATCTATGCGTTTTGTCTTCGATAGGTCCTTCACAAGGTTATGCTGCTCATGTGGATCAGAAGCAATATCGAAGTACTGTTCCCTCCCTGATTCTGTGTACCATATGTATTTGTCATGGTTGCTGACAACCCAGTGTGCTGAAAGTTCTCCATAAGAATGCTCACAGTGAAGAAGATCTCTTTTCTTTTCTGATAGAAGAGAATAACCATCCAGCATATCACTATTGCCCCCAGCAATATCCAGGATTGTTGGCATTATATCCCTTATAGCAACAAGAGAATCAGAGCGCTTGCCTTTCAGCTCAGATCGACCTATTGCCTCCAGTCCGGATATCATAAGAGGAATATGGCAGCTTCCCTCATATGGCCGTGCTTTCCTGAATAAACCATGATCACCTAGCTCTTCTCCATGATCCGATGAGAATATTATGAGAGTATTCTCATCAATCCTATATTCCCTCAATGCTTGCATAAGACGTCCAATCTGCCTGTCAATATGGCTTATAAGGCCATAATAACCAGCTTGCATACGTCTGATATACTGTTTTCCCTGAGGGGCTTTCTTTGAATCAAAGGCAAATGGACAATCTTCCAACTCATCTTCCCAATCACCCATGAATGGTGGCCTGAGATCCATATTCATATACATATCAAAAAACTCACGAGGTGGATCGAGAGGTGGATGAGGTTTAAGATATGAAAGAAACAAGAAGAACGGTTGATCAGGATCCCGTCTCCTAAGGAAATCAATAGCGCGTGATGTAACCCAGTTCGTAGGATGATATTTTTCCTCATATGGCCAAACCCCTGCAATCCAGCTATTGCATTCAAGGCCGGAATCCGTAACATCAACATCAGCACCAAGCTCAGATTTCAAATAGTGAAAATAATCATCTATAAACCTTTGATTCTCAAAATATCCAGATCGAATATAATCGCAGACAGGCAATCAATCATAGAGAAAGAACTGCAGGAATGCAGAACCGCAGGGAATCTCTATGATACGAAGAACATCCTTGTCAAAACGATAAAGCACATGCAAA
>CALXLI010000049.1 GCA_944389155.1 uncultured Spirochaetaceae bacterium
GCTCTGTGTGCAAGACGATAGACAAGGCTTCGAGGAAGGGGAACAGATACGTATGCAGGCATTGTGGCAATGAGATGCATGCAGATGAGAATGCCGCCATCAACATCCGCGACAGCTACATTACCCAGACCTTGAAGTCTGGGCAGGCTGCAGTCAATCAGCCGAATGGATGGGGTGCCACAGGCAAACCGGCAACGGAGCCTGTGGGCAAAACGCTCACGTCCAAGCCTTCAGGGTGTCCTGAAGGTCGTTGACTTTACAGATATTGATTCTACCTTATAGCCTAGAACCTGGATCTTGTCGCGAAGAACGCTCTCGTCTATAGACCTGTCGTATCTGACAACGGCGCTTCCCTCTTTCCAGTCAACATCGGCAACAGCTCCATCAATGGAATCTACGCTTTGCTTTATCCGCTTAGCGCAGTTATCGCAATGCATTCCGGAAATCCTCACTTTATAGCTCCCGATAACAGGGCCATCCAGATGCTTATCTGCATTTTTCACATTACCGCCTGAGCAGCATGTCTTCTCACCTTTGAAACGCTTTACGCTTGAGCGCAGTGCGAACAGGAGAAGGATGAAGACAATAACGACAATAATCGCATCAACCATTATCCTTACCTTCCTTCATACGCTTTCTTATCTTCGAATAAACTGTGTACACGCCAACGCCTACAAGGTAAAGAACGATGAGTATAGCTGCAAGGTAGAACATTGAAGATCCACCGTTTCCCATCACTTATTCTCCTTGGCCTTCCTTATTATGCTGTCGATATACTCAGGGGAGCATCCGGTGCATGATGAGCAGGAAGTACATGAGCATCCGCTGCATCCACCGCCTCTCTTCTTCCTCTTATGCATCCTTACGATCAGGAATGCTGAATATGAGACTATCAACAGGATAACGATAATATCAGCCATAAGTCCTCCAAAGGGAGGTGTCTCCACCTCCCCTGATGATAATTACACCGAGGCAACCTGAACAGACCTCTTTGAAAAGACCTTCTGATCCTTGTATGGATCGGGACGGAAAAGAAGATACAGCATTACCGCAAGTATGATAAGCGCAACAACCGTACCGACACCGAATGCACCATAAGCCAGAAGCATTCCGATCTGATAGAACATCAGGCTCACGCAATAGGCAAACACATTCTGGAAGACAATCGCAAACCAGAACCACTTCCTCGACTGAAGCTGCTGAGCCATTGTCGCGATAGCTGCAAGGCATGGAGAGTCAAGAAGGTTGAAGAGAAGGAAGCTGAATGCAGCAATAGCAGTCGGGAACCAGAGCGCAACGCCGGATGCAACCGTGACAGCATCTTCGGTATCCCCAGCGACACTTGCAAGCACGCCCATTGTCGAAACAATCGCCTCCTTTGCCGTAAAGCCTGAAAGAGAGGCCGCGACAGGCTGCCATTCCCCAAAGCCAAGCGGAGCGAAAATCGGAGCGATAACGCCGCCGATTGCAGCAAGCAGGCTATCGGAGCTATCTTCAACAAGCCCGAATCCACCATCTGCAAAGCCAAAGCCCGCGAGGAACCACATGACAACACATGCAAGGAAGAGTATCGTTCCAGCCTTGATGATAAATCCCTTCAGGCGTTCCCAGACATGGAGCAGCACAGTCTTCGCTGATGGCACATGATAAGCAGGAAGCTCCATGACGAACGGAGCAGGCTTTCCGCTGAAAGGCCTGGTCTTCTTCAGGATTATCGCAGAGACAAGGACAGCTGCAATACCGATGAAGTACAGAGCTGGTGCGACCCATGCAGAGGCTACATATCCAACAGCAGAACCAGCGATGACACCACCCATCAAAGCTATTACAGGAAGCTTCGCGCCACATGGAATGAACGTAGCTGTCATGATCGTTAGCCTTCTGTCGTTATCGCTCTCGATCGTGCGGGATGCCATAATGCCAGGGATTCCGCATCCTGATGATATCAGAAGAGGGATGAAGCTCTTTCCAGAAAGCCCAAAATGCCTGAACACCCTGTCCATGACAAATGCTATACGGACCATATAGCCGCAATCTTCCAATATGGAAAGGAACAGGAAGAGAATAGCCATCTGTGGAACAAAGCCAAGGACAGCAACAAGGCCGCCGATTATCCCATCGACAACAAGGCTTTGGACAACATCGCTTGCACCTATAGCAGTGAGGCCCGATGAGAAGAGATCGGATACCCAGCCTCCGAATGTATCATTAGTCCAGTCAGTCACCCATGTTCCTACTGTCGTGACAGATACATAGTAGACGATGAACATGACAGCGATGAATATAGGAATACCGAGGATCCTGTTCGTCACGATGCTGTCGATCCTGTCTGAAATGCTCATCGACTCCCTGCCCTTGCGCACTGTAGTGGAAACGATCTTCTGGATGTATTTATATCGTGCATCGGTTATGATCGACTCCGCATCATCATCACGTCTCTTCTCAAGCTCAGACCTAAGCTCTGAAATACGGGAACGTGAAGACTGTGAGAGGGAAAGCTTCTCGATTGACTTCTCATCTCCTTCAAGGGCTTTTATCGCATACCATCTCACGCTCTTGGAAGGAATTGATGGGGGAAGCATCTCCTTTATCTCCGAAACAGACTTCTCTATATCCTCGGAGAATATCTCCTCCGGAAGCTTGATAGAGCTTTCATGGGCTCTCTTCACAGCTGCATCCACAACATCCTTCAGGCCTGTCTTCTTGAGTGCGGATGTCTCGATGACAGGGCAGCCAAGAACCATCGAAAGCCTCTTCACGTCTATCCTGAGGCCTCTCTTCTCTATCAGGTCCGCCATATTGAGGGCAATCACGACAGGAAGGCCTGTCTCGATGACCTGAGTCGTGAGATAGAGGTTACGCTCGATATTCGTAGCATCTACGAGATTGATGACCGCATCAGGCTGCTCATCCATCAGGTAATTACGGCTCACAACCTCCTCAAGCGTATAAGGAGAAAGGGAATAGATTCCAGGAAGGTCCGTTATGATTATATCCTCCCCCTTCCTGTCCTTCAGCTTTCCTTCCTTCTTCTCAACTGTCACACCTGGCCAGTTTCCGACATATTGATTTGCTCCGGTGAGAGCATTGAACATCGTTGTCTTTCCGCAGTTAGGATTTCCGACAAGCGCTATCTTGATACTCATGCTCCCCTCCTACCTTACGAGAACGCACTGTGCGTCATTTTTCCTTACGCTCAGCTCATATCCGCGCACTGTTATCTCGACAGGATCTCCAAGAGGTGCGACCTTGCGGATGAAAAGTTCCGTCCCCTTCGTTATCCCCATGTCCATGATGCGTCTCTTGTAAGCACTATCACCCTCGATCTTCTCGACGACAACAGTGCTTCCAACCTTTGCTTCTCCTAGTGTCATATTTATCTCCTACCCAGCTCACACAAGAATGTGGGCTGCCATATCCTTGTTTATTGCAATACGGGAATCGCAGATGCTGACTATCACGCTGCCCCCGATTTCACGAAGAACGGTCACCTTTGCGCCTTGCACAAAGCCTAGATTCCCTAAATAACGCCTGACATCCTCGTTGCCGCTGACCCTTCGTATCTCAGCGCTCGATCCAGATGAAATCATATTCAATGGCATCATCAAGCCCTCCATGGTTTATCCACAGTGGTTAGTTTAGGCTAATCATAGTTTGCAGTCAATAACTCAAGTTGTATATCGCTAACAAATATAATCTATATTATTTATTTTATATTCAATCTTAAAAAGGAATATTTATATGCTATTCACATTCATACTTATAAAGAAAGCCGAAAATTGATAGAATGGCTTTATGAACGATTCAAGATTCAATGACTTCCAGAGCATGGTTGTTCTTATTGATGCCGATAACACACAGCTCTCAAAGCTTGAGGGAATGCTGCATGAGATATCAGCATACGGACGCATCATCGTGAAGAAAGCATATGGAAACTGGAAGAAGCAGATACTCTCAAAATGGGAAGATGAGATAAAACGGCTTGCGATAAAGGCAGAGCAGCAGTTCGATTATGTCTCAGGCAAGAATACTACAGACATAGCAATGGTAATAGATGCGATGGATCTTCTGCATACAGGACGCTATGATGCTGTGGTCCTGGTCTCAAGCGACAGCGACTTCACCCCGCTTGCAGTGAGGCTGAGGGAAGATGGGATCTATGTCATAGGTGTTGGAGAGAAGAAAACTCCTGAGGCATTCAGGAATGCCTGTGATGATTTCATATACCTTGAATACATACAGTCCTCAGAGCCCAGGAAAAAGGAAAAGATCAGCAAGAAAAGCACAAAGGGAAAGAAGGAGGCTGTGCCTGATACAGCCACGCAGGAGAAGGATGATGATACAAGCGCAAGCATCGATGAGATCCATGTCCTCCTTCGCATTGCAAATGGGAAGTATCAGGATGATGATGGCTTTACGAACGTCAGTGCCGCAGGAACCTACATAAAGCGCGTAAGGCCGGAATTCAATACATATGCATATGGCTTTGCGAAGCTCTCAGACCTGCTGAAAGCCTTCCCTGACCGCTACGAGATGCGCAAGACTCCAAGCAATGGAAATGCAAGCGTCATAATGTATCGATGCAGATAATCTACACGTTCTCTTCATTGACTCTTCGCTGACTCGTATTCTAATATTTCCTTGTATATGGAAGAGAAAGCCAACAAAAGAGTAGCAAAGACCAAGGAGATGCTCAAAAGCGCACTCACTGAACTGCTGAAGGTCCAGTCTTTCGACAGGATATCCGTAAAAGGAATATGCGAGAAAGCAGGAGTCAATAGAAGCACATTCTATGTACACTATTCCTGTCCAAGAGATCTCATAGATGAGATGGAAAAAGATATACTGAACCACCTTCCAAAGGTAGAGTCAAAAGAGCCCAAGGATATAGTTGCATCATTCTCAAGGCTTATGGAATATGTAAAGAACAATTCATCGGTTGTCGAGGTGCTCATGAGGGACGGAGTAGACAACTCCTTCGGAGAGACTCTGATGAGAGCTGTTATGGACAAATACAACAAATACCTTCTTATAAATGATGATGCGGAGATGACCAGACGATGCTATATCTTCTGCATCACAGGTGCAATCGGAATTGTCAGGGACTGGATAGACAAGGGCTTCAGCTACAGCACGGAAGAGATTGCCGAAACGATAATAGAGCTTGCTTTCAATGTGATGGGCGTGAACAACATCTCACTTCACGCCTGATCTGATTACGGCAACGGTATTGCTCCATTTGACGGTCTTGTTCTCAAATTCCCCTACAAAGGCATCCTCTTCAACCCCAGATGAGACATAGCTGTTGCGATAGAACGAAAGAAGAGCCTGACGCGAAAGAAACCTGTCTTCCTTGTTCTCCACATATTCAATCTCAGCATCGGCGAAGACACTTCGCACTGCACTCTCAAGCTCTTTCTTTCCCCACCCTGTCAGAGGGCTGCTCTCAGAATAGATGCTCCTTTCAGTTTTCATCAGCTTATCCTGCATAGACTTCGATGCAAATGCTGAAAGCCTCATCGAAAGAGATGGGATTGCTTCAAGAAGCGCAACGCATCCATCCTTTTCCAGCCTTGCCTTGATCAATGGAAGGATCCTCTTATCCTCAGAAAGCCTTGAAAGGATATTCCTTCCTGAAACAACGCCGAAAAGAAGGCCTTCCTCCATAGAGGAAAACGATTCAGCAGGTCTTGATACAACAACCACAGGACGAAGGAGCGGATCAAGCTCAGATGAGAAATGCTCGATTATCTCCTTCTCTGACTCGTTTCTCACGACAGCCATCGAAAGGCCTTCGGGATTCATCTTCATGAGAGGCCATAGAAGAAGGCCATGGGAGGCATTGAGGACCAGCGCATTTTCATAACGCGGTATGGTTATGCCATCATATAGCTTGCGGGAAAGCGCAAGAAGGTTATCGGAACGTCCGGACATTGCGCGGGCAATCCATCTCTCCCTTGCCTTATCGCCAGGGGAGAATGTGAGGTTCTCCTGATACAGATCCTCCGTCACAGCCTCAAGCTGTGCTTCCCTGCGCTCCATAACGCTGTCCCTTATCGTGCTCTCATATCCCATGCTGGAAGGTTTGTAATAGATCTTTCCCTGAAGACCCGTCGGAAGATACTGCTGCGGTGTCCAATGATCCTTATATGCATGAGGGTATAGATACCCCTCACCATGGCCGAAGCCATTGCTGTCCCTAGAAGGATCCTTGAGATGGTTCGGAACCTCCTCGGCCTTTTCCTTCTCAACATCGGAAAGAGCATCGAAGAAACCAAGGGCGCTGTTGCTCTTGGGACAGGTCGAGAGGTAGATGGCAGCATGGGCCAGATGGAAACGCCCCTCAGGAAGGCCTATACGATCAAAAGCCTCAGCATCGGCGACCGCTACCGAAACAGCGTTCGGATCAGCCATTCCGACATCCTCAGCAGCAAGGATTATCATACGGCGGAAAATGAAGCGCGGATCTTCACCTGCGCTGACCATACGCGCAAGCCAGTAAAGGGAAGCATCTGGATCAGAACCTCGCAGAGACTTTATGAATGCAGAGATAACATCAAAATGATAGTCCCCCTCCTTATCGTAAAGCACAGCTCTCCTCTGTATCGATTCCTCCGCTGTCTCCTTGGAAATATATATCCTGGCACCATCTTCAGGCGGGAAATGCTCAGGCGTCGTCTCAACGGCAAGCTCAAGCGCATTGAGAAGAGAACGGGCATCACCCGATGCTACAGAAACAAGATGCTCAAGCGCCCCCTCCTCGAATTCCACATCATATCTGCCATATCCACGCTCTTTATCCAGAAGTGCAGCCTTTGCAATCCTCATCAGGTCATCGTCTGTAAGCTTCTTGAGCTGGAATATCCTTGAACGGGAGACGAGGGCAGCATTGACCTCGAAATATGGATTCTCGGTTGTAGCTCCTATGAGGATGAATGTTCCATTCTCAACCCATGGAAGCAGGGCATCCTGCTGGCTCTTGTTCCATCTGTGGACCTCATCTATGAACAATATGGTCCTCATTCCATAATGGGCCTTGCGCTCTTTTGCCTCATCGATTTCAGCGCGGAGCTCCTTAACACCGGACAGTACTGCATTGAGCGTTGAGAAATGACTGCGCGTGGTATTCGCGATAACACGTGCAAGAGTCGTCTTTCCCGTTCCCGGAGGGCCATAGAATATTACAGATGACAGCTGATCCGCCTGTATCGCACGGCGCAGAAGCCTTCCCTTCCCGAGGATATGCTCCTGTCCTATATATTCATCAAGAGTGCGTGGACGCATCCTTGCAGCAAGCGGTTCATCATTCGCGGCAGCTTCTTCGAAAAGATTCAGATCATACCTCCCAGAAAATAGCATATGGGGAGTCTGGATCTGAAAGAGGTTTGTTCTTCAGAGCGTGCTCTGCCTCCCCAATACGCGAGAACAGGATATCAGAAAGGGCATAGGAAAGATTGCGCGGCGTGAATGCCTCAGGGTATGGGACAGCAAGCCCTCCACCTACAGACGAAAGATTTTCATAGGCCTTCCGCACAGACATGAAAAGAGAATATGGAACGGAAGAGACGGCAGCAAGCTCTTCGCTATGCTTCTCAAGCTCACTTTGATAAACGGCGCGGACATCATCTTCACAGCTTTCCCTTACCGCTTCTGTAAATGCCGTATCTCCGATTATGAGATCAACAGGATGAGATGCGGCGACTGCAGCCATGGATTCCTCCACCACGGGATAGGCAGATGGAATGATCGGCGATACTATCCCTGAAACCTCCTCGCAATATGTCCTGGAAACATCATCATACAGGGGAAGGATAGCGGAATATGCTGAAAAAGACGATGGAAGAGCGCTCTCAAGTGTCTCTGCAGGAATTTCCCCAGAGTTCGTTATCGTTATGTATTCAATGATATCGGAAGAAAGAAGCGAGAATGCAGCCGCAGTCTCTTCTTCCGTATACACTCTTGCCCTATTGCTTTGGCATGATATGAGGACAAGAAGGAGAATGGGCAGCAGAAGCCGCCCAATCCTGATCAAAGATCTGCCTTCCAAAGCCCGTGAAGATTGCAGTATGCATAGACAGTGCGTGCACCGCCGGCACAGAACTGAGCCTCAGGCTTGTCACCGGGCTTGAGATACTTAAGTACAAAGCCATCTTCCTTCTCGACGGCAATGAACTCGATATAATGCTCCTCTGCCATCGGATGCTCGACAGAGCCAACCTTGACAGAAAGCTTTCCATCTTCCACAGTGCAGGCTGGAACGTGCTTCTCGACAGCAGCATCAACAGCTCCTGCCTTGAGCTCCTCCATCTCCTTTCCACAGCAGGAAGGAGTGCACTTGGCTTTCTTTACCATCATTACGATTTCGCCGCATACAGGGCATTTGTAGAATGTCATATTCATATCTCCTGATATGAGGATAACTCTTAGCGGGACAATAGACAAGAAGAAGAGACAGCCAGAGACTGTCTCTTCGTGAAACCCGGTTAAATCCGGTCCCAGAGGATCTTTAGAAGCCAAGGCGGCCATGCCCTAGCATCTTATGTGTACCACCCAAAAGGAAATAGGTCAACCTCAACGTGAGACAGTTCCGTGTCCTCCTGAAGCCATAAGCGCCAGCACGTCTTCCTTCGATACATAATTTATATCCTGCTCGATACTGTGGCAAAGACACGATGATGCTGTGGCGAAATCAAGAACTGTCTGCATATCGCGGGAAAGCTCTGGATCAAGACAAGCATAGAGGATACCGGCAGCAAAGCTGTCCCCTGCTCCTATGCGATCAACGATGCTTGTAATATCATAAGGAACATATCTACCGTCAATGCAAGGAGATACATACTGATCACCATTGGATATGTCATAAAGTGCAGCTCCCCATTGATTATAAGTTGCGGATATGGACTTGCGCATTGTTGTAGCAAGAAGCTTCACCGATGGATACTTCCTGGCAATTGCCTCCGCAACATAAGGCTGCTCATCGATGCGCGATAGATTGCCTGGACATGAGAGATGTATGCCAAGAAGCGTCTCTGCATCTATGCGCGCAGCAAATAGGATATCAACATATTCCATCATCTCCCTGACGACACGGCCAGCAAGCTCTTCCTTGCTCACGCTTGGATCCCAGTTCCACAGCTTTGAGCGGAAGTTGCAGTCAAACGATATCCTGAGGCCTTTCTCTCGTGCTTTTCTCATGCACATAAGCTGTGCTTCAGCTGCTTTTCGGCTTACAGCTGGCGTGATTCCTGAAACATGAAGGACATCAGCTCCATCAAGAGCTGCATCCCAGTCATATTCAGATCCATCTGTTTCCGAAAGCGTGGAGCCCGCTCTGTCGTATATCACCTTCGAGGGCCTCTGATTCGCTCCATCCTGCACAAAATACAGGCCCAGCCTTCCATCATTCTTCATAAGTATATGAGCAGTATCAACACCGAGATTGCGGAGATTGCCTATGCATGCTTCGGAAAGATCATTCTTCGGAAGCGCCGTGACAAATCTTGAACTGCCACCAAGAAGCGCTATCGAGGCTGCTACATTAGCCTCCGCACCTGCAAAGCAAAACGCAAGGTTGCCCGGCAGCGACTGTCGGAGAGTATAATGCCCTTCCGTGCTCATCCTGCCCATTATCTCACCAAAAGTAACGACTGTTGCCATAATCCACTCCAAGAACTGAAACAATGTTTCATTTCAGGCAGATGTTAGCACTACAAACCCCATAGAGCAACAAAAATCAAAGCGAGAGATCAAAACTGAGAGCGTACATTATATGTTCAAGCCGTACATTCAGCAGATATGGGGAATACGAGAAATGGCGGGCAATCTGCATCGCTGTAAGCTTCTTCGCCCCGAATGCTCCGGAATAGGATCTTATGATGAAGCTCTCATCCTCGCTGAGATTGTCAATGGCAGTCCGGAGGCTATCGACCATGATGGAGTCCAGGACATTTTCCTCAAAGCCCTCTTCCTCCATCGCAATGTTGTCATTGCCGTCAGAAGCATCCAGATAATATATATCATCGGCGGCAATGCTCCTCTTCGCTGCATCAAGCTGCTTCTGAGTCAAGGACAGCCTGATGCGTAGATCACCATCATCTGCAGCAGGCGCTTCAAGCAAGGCTTTCCTCAATGCCCTTGCGTGAGTCTGGACGCCACGTGGCTGCCGTATAAGGCGGAGGTTTTCCGAAAGCTCCTTCATTATCGCCATATCTATTCCACGCCTCAGATATGGAATCAGCGCCGGAGACCTGTCCGGATCAAATGCTTCGTATGCAGAAACAAGGCCAAGGGAAGCCGCCTGCTCGATATCATCCACCATCGCATCCGCAATATCTCCAAGCTTCCTTATATATCTGGAGACCTCATGCTTTATAAGAGGCATATAAGCAGAAACCAGCTCAGACCGTTTATCTTTCATCACTCTTTCATGATACCCCAAAACAAGGATGAACTCATCAGCATTTCCCATATGCAGGGACAAAAAGCAAACTTGAAACTGAAATGCATCCTTATGCAAGAATCTGCATAAATCTTGAAAGGAATCACACTACGTGGTATTGTTAGCCAATCCACTAAACTAAAGGAGTAGAGAAACTATGAAAAAGACAATCGCGGTTCTTCTCGCCCTTGTGATGCTCAGTGCTGCAGTTTTCGCAGCAGACTTCCACATCGGTATTGTAACCGGAACAGTTTCCCAGTCAGAGGATGACCTTCGCGGTGCTGAAGCTCTCATCGCAGAGTATGGCGCTGTTGCTGACGGAGGCATCATCCAGCATATGACATACCCTGACAACTTCATGGAAGAGCAGGAGACAACGATCTCTGTTATCGCAGGTCTTGCTGACGATCCTCTCATGAAGGCAGTCATCGTCAACCAGGCTGTTCCTGGAACAGCTGAGGCATTCCGCCAGATCAAGGCTGTAAGGCCAGACATCCTTTGCTTCGCAGGTGAGGCACATGAGGAGCCATATCTTATCTCCGGCGCTGCTGACCTCGTAACATCAAACGACTTCGTCGCTCGCGGATATCTGATGATCCAGTCAGCTCACAAGCTCGGATGCGACACATTCGTACACATCTCCTTCCCACGCCACCTCGCTATGGAGAAGATGCAGAGAAGAAGAGCTATCATGATCCAGACATGCAATGAGCTTGGAATGAAGTTCGTTGATGTATCTGCACCAGACCCGACATCTGACGTTGGAATCGCAGGAGCACAGCAGTACATCCTCGAGAGAACACCGGAATGGATCCAGCAGTATGGTCAGAACACAGCATTCTTCTGCACGAACGATGCACATACAGAGCCTCTTCTCAGACAGCTCATGGAGTATGGCGGCTACTTCGTAGAAGCAGACCTTCCATCACCTCTCATGGGTTATCCTGGAGCTCTTGGAATCGACCTCTCAGCAGAGGCTGGTGACTTCCCGGCAATCCTTGCAAAGGTTGAGGCAGCTATCGTTGAGAAGGGCGGCGCAGGACGCTTCGGAACATGGGCATACAGCTATGGCTACACAACATCCGCTGGTCTTGGAAAGCTCGCTATCGAGGCTGTTCAGGCTGAGATGAACGGAGAGGATTTCGATTATACATCAGTAAGGAACATCAGAAAGGCATTCTCTGATTACACACCAGGTGCTAACTGGAACGGATCACAGCTTGTTGACGCTACTTCTGGCGTATCTTATGATAACTTCGTCCTTGTTTACCAGGATACATATATCATGGGTGATCCAGGATACTACATGGGCAATACCGATATAGAGATCCCTGAGTGGGCTTTCTATATGACAGGAAAGGAGTTCCAGTAATACTTCAATCCGCAGGATGAGGGGAGGACTTCCTCCCCTTTCTTCTGTGATTATAAGGGGAAATGATGAGTGAAATGACAAAGCCCTTGCTGGAAATGCAAAGCGTCAGCAAGGAGTACAACGGAAACCCCGTCCTGAAAGATGTCAACTTCACGCTGAAAGAGGGAGAGGTTCTAGGCCTGGTCGGCGAGAACGGTGCAGGAAAGAGCACTCTGATGAATATCCTCTTCGGTATGGACGTAATACGACAGACGGGTGGCTATGGGGGAAGGATCCTCATAGATGGCAAAGAAGTAAAGTTTGCATCTCCTTTGGATGCGCTAAAAGCCGGAATCGGCATGGTTCACCAGGAATTCTCACTTCTTCCTGGATTCACAGCAGCAGAGAACATACTCCTGAACAGAGAACCTGAAAACAAAAGCGTTATATCCCTTGTTTTCGGTCAGAGAGCAAATACCATAGATCGCAAGACACTTCAGAAAAAAGCAATAGATGCAATCACCAAGCTTGGTGTGAGCCTCGATCCTGATATGCTTGTCTCTGAGATGCCTGTTGGACACAAGCAGTTCACGGAGATATCCAGGGAAATATCAAAATCCTCGATAAGGCTTCTTGTCCTTGATGAACCTACAGCGGTTCTTTCTGAGAAAGAAGCTGAAATGCTCCTGAAAGCAATCAAGAATCTTTCAGCTCAGGGCATCTCCGTGATCTTCATCACCCACCGCCTGCAGGAAATCCTTGATGTATGCAATAAAGTGATAGTAATGCGCGACGGTAGGATCATAAACGAGCTTGACGCTGCAAAGACATCCATTCAGGAGATGGCAAAGCTGATGGTCGGCCGTGAGGTCGCTTCCTCCTCAAGAGAAAAGGAAGAGAGAAAGCTATCAGACAGCATCATCATGTCAATCAGGAATCTTTGGGTAGATATGCCTGGAGAGACTGTCAAGAACGTCAATCTTGATGTGCATAAAGGAGAGTTCCTTGGCATAGGCGGCTTGGCTGGACAGGGCAAGATAGGCATACCGAACGGAATAATGGGACTTTTCCCGTCAGGTGGATCGGTAACGCTCAACGGGAAGAACATCCCACTTGGAGATACCAGGGCTTGCCTTGATTCATCAATGGCCTTCGTATCCGAAGACAGAAGGGGCGTTGGCCTTCTCCTTGATGAGTCCCTTGAATGGAATATCGCATTCCCTGCAATGCAGATCCAGAACAAGTTCCTGAAGAAGTATCTTGGCGGCCTTGTCAAATGGCGTGACCAAGGCGCGATCGAAAGCGTTACAAAGAAATATATCCAGCAGCTTCAGATCAAGTGCACATCATCAAAGCAGAAGGCAAAGGAGCTTTCAGGAGGCAATCAGCAGAAGATATGCCTTGCAAAAGCATTTGCCCTTGAGCCTAAGCTTCTTTTCGTATCAGAGCCAACAAGAGGAATCGATGTTGGAGCCAAGGCGCTTGTGCTGCAGGCACTGAAACAGTACAACAGGGAACTCGGCGTGACTATAGTGATGGTTTCATCAGAGCTTGAGGAACTGAGGCAGTGCTGTGACCGCATAGCTATCGTTACAGATGGCGCGATCTCAGGCATCCTTCCAGCTTCTACGCCAAGCGAGGAGTTCGGTATCCTCATGGTCGGAAAATCAATGAAGGAGGCAAAGTGATGGAAAAGGTGAAATCATTCATAAGTTCCTTCGGTCTGCCAAGGCTTATCATCGCAGGCTTCCTGCTCCTGCTGTTCATAATAGCTCCTTTTGTAGGAATCAGAGTCGGCGCATCAATATCTGATACCCTTGCACGTTTCGGAATGAACTCGATAATGGTTCTGGCTATGGTTCCTATGATCCATTCTGGATGCGGACTCAACTTCGGACTCCCTCTTGGAATCATATCAGGCCTTCTTGGAGCGACTCTCTCGATCGAGACCGGAGTCACAGGTCCTCTTTCATTCCTCCTTGCGATCCTTTATTCAACACCATTTGCCATCATCCTTGGATGGGGATATGGAAAGCTCCTGAACAGGGTCAAGGGAAGCGAGATGATGATCGCGACGTATGTTGGATTCTCTTCCGTTGCCTTCATGTCAATCATGTGGCTTATCCTCCCCTATTCATCACCGACAATGGTATGGGGCTATTCAGGCAGCGGTCTGAGGACGACGATATCAACAGATGGCTTCTACTCCCAGATACTCCATAACTTCCTGTGCCTGAGGATAGGTTCCCTGGAGATATCACTCGGAGAGATTCTTTTCTTTGCTCTCTTTGCCTTCATAATCTGGGCATTCCTGCATACAAAGACAGGAACAGCAATGACAGCTGTAGGATCGAATCCGATCTTCGCACGCGCTTCAGGTATATCTGTCGACAAGCAGAGGACCCTCTCCGTCATCATGTCAACATGGCTTGGTGCGCTTGGAATCCTGTGCTATCAGCAGGGATATGGATTCATACAGCTTTATCAGGGCCCTATGTACATGGCTATGCCTGCCGTATCCGCGATATTGATCGGTGGAGCATCTGTAAACAAGGCCTCAATACCTAATGTAATCATCGGTACAATACTTTATCAGGGAATAGTTACAATGACCCCATCTGTCATGAACAACCTGATCCATACAGATATGTCAGAGGTTCTCAGGATCATCGTATCCAACGGTATGATCCTCTATGCACTGACAAGGAAATCGGGGGCATCAAGATGAAAAAAGAAATAGATATCAAGAAGTTCCTTGCGAACAACATTGTTCCAATCATCTTCATTGTGCTCTGTTTGATCTGTATACCTCTTGCAGGTTACTCCGGGCAGTATCTTGTCAGCCAGATCATCACGAGGATCATGCGAAACAGCTTCCTTGTCCTCTCCCTGCTCATTCCTATCATGGCAGGCATGGGACTCAACTTCGGAATGACGCTTGGTGCAATGGCCGGACAGATCGGGATAATCTTCATCACTGCATGGAATGTAGTCGGAATCCCAGGACTCCTGCTTGCAGCTATCATAGCAACTCCGATAGCAGCGCTGCTTGGCTGGTTCTGCGGAAAGATGCTCAACATGGCAAAAGGCCGTGAGATGATCACAAGCTACATGATTTCATTCTTCATGAACGGTGTTTACCAGCTCGTGGTCCTTTATGGAATGGGACCTGTCATCCCTCTGCACTCCGACCAGGTGATCCTCCCTCGAGGATACGGTGTGAGAAACACGATTGACCTTATAAATGTAAGGCAGTCTGTCGACAACTTCTGGTCACTGACAATCGCAGGGGTGAAGATCCCTCTTCTGACAATCATACTCATTGCCCTTCTTTGCGTTGTGATCGTGTGGTTCCGCAAGACAAAGCTTGGTCAGGACATGAGGGCTGTAGGACAGGATATGGAAGTTGCAAGAGAAGCTGGAATCAAGGTAGAGAGGACAAGAATACTCGCTATCGTGATCTCAACGATCTTCGCAGCATACGGAATGATCCTTTACCTCTCGAACATGGGAACGCTCAATACATACAACTCACATTCCCAGATCGGCATGTTCAGCATCGCTGCCCTTCTTGTAGGAGGTGCATCGGTATCAAGAGCTTCAATCAAGAACGTGTTCCTTGGAATCATACTCTTCCACCTGATGTTCATTCTTGCACCTCAGGCTGGACGCGAACTCATGGGACAGGCTCAGATCGGTGAGTTCTTCCGTGTATTCATCTCCTATGGAGTCATCACGCTCTCTCTCGTGCTTTATGAGATCAGGGAAAGACGCGAAAAGGCAGAATCAGCAAAAGCGATTGCAGATCAGCAGAAGGAGGAAAGAGCATGAACGGCAAGAAGACTATAAAGGATTTCTTCAATCTCTCATTCTATGTTCGCCTTGCAGTCATCCTCCTGGTGATCATCCTGGCAGTGTTCCTGTATCATTACGGAAAGCAGCATACTGTATATATCGACAACAGGACGATTGAGATTGATGGCGTATCGTACAAGGCACTTGAATGGGCTGAGGTATCCGTGGATGGAGGTGACGCCTCCGAGTACTCCCCTCGGACAAGAAGGGAAGCCACTGTGCAGAGGCAGAAGCATACCATCCATGTAGTATACGAGGATGAGGATTTCAACCAGTTCGAGATAGAGACGGAATTCACAGTTCCTCTCAACGAGACGCAGGTTGTGCTCAGCCTTCCGGCACTTGTTGCCGGGCTGGATGATAGCCAGTACATCACGCAGTTCATCCCAATGGCTCAGCAGCTTGGGATAAACGTTGGAGGCGGTGCAGCGGCTGCTGCGGAGGAAATACCGACTGAAGAAGACATGTTCGGTGACATGACCGCTGATTTCTAACACACTGGGTCGCAGAGATGCGGCCCTTTCTATTTCATCCTTGACCGCCTGAAAAACCAGTATCAGAATCAGGATATGAAAGCAGTCAGGAAAGCCATAGCTATACTTATATTGGTCTTAACAGCATTCACCATATCTGCAGATGCACTCATCGATGCGATTGACAATGATCAGACACGACTGGCATTAGAACTCATTGGAAAAGGTGCAAATGCCAGCGCAATACAAAACAACAGGTCTGCCCTGCAGAGAGCAATAGGAAGAAATCAGGAAGATGTTGCGCTTTCGCTCATTGA
>CALXLI010000050.1 GCA_944389155.1 uncultured Spirochaetaceae bacterium
CGTTCTGATGGCTCCGCATATAGGCAGGATACGTCTGATGAAATGCCCCTCATGGGGGAAACGGACATGGCAGAAGAAAGTTCTTTCAAGATAGGATTATCCCAAAACCACCACACAATTGCTATGCAATATAACTACAATTTCTCTGCTGCCTTAAAAGACAGCTGCTTCTTTACGGATTTTATGTGAATTAGCAATATATACGCCAAGGATTATCATGACGGTGCCGATCCCCTGATAAACCGTAAAAGGCTCAGATAGAAGGAAAGTGCCAGCAAGTATCGATACAGCAGTCGATGCACCAACGAATGAGGAAGTCCCATTTACTCCTATGCGGGAGATTGCCGCATTGGAGAGAAAGAATGCAAGTATCGAACAGCCGATTCCCTGATACAGTATGGCAATGAGGAAATCCCTATTCCTGAATGGAAGGAGCATCAGAGAAGCGGCAGATCCAGAGACAGCAGCTTCAGCAATAGCCAGGAGCACAAACAGAAGCGCACCGGATGCAAGCATCACATATGTTATCTCCATCTCGCTGCAACCAGATGCCTTGTCAACATAAACACTGTAGAGTGCATAAGATACGACAGCAACTGCAAGTGCTGCATAGCCTGATATGGATAAGCTGGAAGATACACCTGCGGCTATGACCGTGATGACAACGCCTATAAGTGTTATGAGGATTCCTGTCAGCTGTATGGAGTATGGCTTCTTCTTAAGGAGAATGGATGAGGCAAGCAATGAAACAGCAGGAATGCAGGCAAGCATTACGCTGCTCTCCGTTGCTGTTGTATTCCTTATTCCGAATGTCTCTGCGATGAAGTAGATGCATGGGCTGAATGTAGCTACAGCAAGAAGCTGCTTCAGATTCTTCCTATGGAGATCTATCCTGACGATTCCGACAAGGACAAGCAGGTTGATTACCAGGAATGCAATAAGGAATCTCCATCCCAGAAGGGCAAAGCCTGAGGTATTTTCAGATACATGCCTTGTGAATATATAGCTAAGACCATAAAGCACTTCACAACCAAGTGCGCAGGCTGATCCAGCGAGTCTTTTATCCATGGACTCGATTATATTGTTTTCCGTTCTGAAAATCTGCCTTGCATGATGATGATGCAAAACCGCTACATACTGAGCATGTTTTTTCGCTTCATCCTGTAATAGACCAGTCCAAATGCATCAGCTAGAAACCATCCTATCGGGATTGACCACCATATGCCGACAACTCCGATTGCAGGAATCGCTGAAAGCGCATATGAAAGAGCGACGCGCAGTCCAAGGGAGATAATAGTCAGGACAAGAGACATAGCTGGCCTTCTGAGCGCTCTGTACAGCCCATACAACAGGAAAAGGATTCCAATAAGATAGTAGAAAGCACCTTCAATCCTTAAATATCTTGCACCTTCTGCTATCACGGCAACCTCTTCCCGGCTTATGAAAAGCGACATCAGGGGAGATGCGAAGACAAAGATGGCAAAAGACATGACAGCCCCATATAAAACAGATACCGCCAAAGCTGTCCGTATCCCCTTCTCTATCCTCTCCTTCTTCCTTGCGCCATAGTTCTGTGCAATGAATATAGAGAATGCGTTTCCGAAATCCTGCACTGGAAGATACGCAAATGCATCAATCTTGACAGCTGCCGCGAATGCCGCCATCACAGCAACTCCAAAGCTGTTCACGAGTCCCTGCACAGCAAGTATGCCGAGATTCATGATTGACTGCTGCAGGCATGTAAGGGAGGAAAAGCTGAATATCTCCTGCACACGGCTCATATGAAGCTTAACCCTATCACCTCTCTGGAGAAGATCAGGGAACTTCATAAGCGTATATACAGCAAGCCCTATGCCAGATACGTATTGTGATATGACAGTAGCCTCCGCAGCTCCTGCAACGCCGCGGTGGAAGACAGCCACAAACAGAAGATCAAGCACTATATTGAGCAAAGCCGAAAGCGCCAGAAAGACAAGAGGAACAACAGAGTTTCCAAGCGAGCGGAGAAGGGATGCAAGGAAATTGTACAGGAATATACCCAAAAGGCCTGCAAAGATGATCCTCAGGTAATCCTCCATCATGGCAACAAGTGATTCCGGTATCCTCAGGAACCAGATGATCTGGTCAAGGAATGCGAATACGATGATGTTGAGGACAACAGTCACGGAAAGAAGAAGGAAGAAAGACGCAAGTATGCTTTCCTTCAGCGAGGCCTTATCCTTCTTTCCGAAGTAAATCGAAAAGACAGTTCCGCTTCCCATCGCAAGGCCAAGGATTATGGCTGTCAGGAAGTTCATGAGAGAGAAAGCAGAACCGACTGCCGCCAATGCTCCTGAGCCAAGGAACCGTCCGACAATGAGCGTATCTGCAATGTTATAGCACTGCTGAAGCATATCTCCGATGATCATGGGAACAGCAAAAAGCAGCATGGTCTTCGCAACACTGCCCTGCGTAAGATCTTTTATCAAAGCGTCCTCTTACATTTCGAAAGTTTTTTATTTCTTTTCGTAAGAGATGTTATGAGACATAATCCTAGTTGTCAATATAATGCTTACATAATTGTCTGCATATTGTATAATGAAGATATGTACTTAGATGGAATTGATGAAATAGACCAGCGTATAGTCAAGCTTCTGATCGCAAATGCAAGGCTCTCCTATTCCGATATCGCAGAAGAGGTCGGGCTTTCGCGTGTTGCAGTGAAGACGAGGATACAGCAGCTTGAGAAGAAAGGCATCATCGAAGAGTACACAACGATAATTAATCCACAGAGGATAAGCGGTGCTGTATCCTGCTACTTTGAGATTGAAACCGCTCCGGAAACATTCAGCACAGTCTCTGAAATACTCAATGGGAATGAGATAGTCACCCAGATATACAGGGTAACAGGACGGAACAAGCTTCACGTGCACGCTGTTGCCGCAGACAGCGATGAGATGGAAGCCTTCCTGACAAGCGTCATCGACAAGCTTCCTGGAGTCATTGCATGCAGCTGCAACACGATACTTTCCAGGATCAAGGATGTCAAAGGGTTGAGGCTATAGTCCAATATATGTAGTATCGGACCATGACAAGCATCATGAAAGGCATCCTCTGCATACTCACATCATCTTTCTCCTTCTCGATGATGAACATGTTTGTACGGCTCTCTGGAGATATCCCATCAATAGAGAAGAGCTTCTTCCGAAACTTCATCGCAGCGATAGTCGCCCTTGCCATAGTCCTGAAGGAAAGAAAAGCGATAAATGTGAATAAATCTGACCTTCCGCTTCTCATTTCAAGATCGGCGCTCGGCACTATAGGAATACTGGGAAACTACTATGCAGTGGATCATCTCATCCTTTCAGATGCGACCATGCTGAACAAGATGTCCCCGTTCTTCACGCTCATCTTCTCATTCATATTCCTCAAGGAGAGGATCTCGCTGAGGCAATACGCAATCGTGGTCGGGGCTTTCATAGGAAGCCTTTTCGTCATAAAGCCCGTGTTCAGCAATGCGAACCTGACTGCCTCTCTCATAGGATTCCTTGGTGGCCTTGGCGCAGGAGGTGCCTACACATGCGTGAGGGCGCTTGGCAAGCGTGGGGTATCAGGATCATTCATCGTCCTTTTCTTCTCCCTCTTTTCCTGCATCGTGACACTGCCCTACCTTATCTTCGCATTCCATCCGATGAGCGCGCTGCAGCTTATCACCCTTCTCTTTGCAGGTCTTGCAGCGGCATGCGGACAGTTCGCAATCACGGCAGCATACAAGGCAGCTTCCGCAAGGGAGATATCCGTATACGATTATTCCCAGGTAATATTCTCAGCGCTTCTTGGATGGATAGTCTTCTCCCAGACGCCAGATGCCCTCAGTGTTCTGGGATACGCTATCATAATAATGATGGCCGTATTGATGTATCTGCACAGCAGAAGGAATGCATAGATAACCATCAGGCACTGAACCTGATGGCCTCATTTCCTCAAAGATTCTCTCCGAAGAATGCCTCTGGCTCTGGAACAGCCTCATCAACATATGCCGAAACCCAGTAAGGCTGGATAAATCAAGGCAAACCATGAATCAATGATTTGATTGCGAGTGAGGGAAACACGTACTATAATCCTTTATATGATTGAGAAAAGGGAATACAGAATAGCAGAGCTGGAAATGCTTCCAGCTACCCCCGATATGATAACCTCCGGATCTCTTGATGATGAGATAGCGAGAAGGATGTCAGCTGTGATAGAAGCAGAAGCTCCCATCAGGGAAGCGCTTCTCTTCAAAAGGGTGATCTATTCCCTTTCCATGAAGAAGGTCGGGGCGAGGATAGAACCTGTATTCAGATGCATTGCCCAGTCATTGCCATACGAAAAGACAGAGGAAGAAGGTGAGCTTGTATTCCACAATGGAGATGAAAGCTTCTTCCGAACCTCAATCGACTCTGACAGATACTCCTATCAGATACCGATAGATGAAGCTGTGAACTGCATCCTATTCATCCTTGAACGCGAGAACAGGATAATAACGAAATCAGAGCTGAAGAGGCTTTTCCAGAAAGAGCTTGGATACGAGAAGCTTGGGGCTAAGATCGAGAAGCTCTTTAACGCTGCATGCAGGAGCCAAAGGCTGAAGCGGACAGGCAACGGCAGATTCACTCTTTAAGCAAAACTGCGGAATATCTCAATATTTTAGGAAAAAGCTCTCTCTTACTAAGTTTTTCTTTACTTTCTTGTTATAAAATTTATAATTCTTTTCAGGAGGCACTATGCTTATAAACCTCAGGAAAAAGAACAGCATTATCAAGAAGAATGCAGAGAGATGCCGCGAGAAAGGCATTCTGCTGCCAACCTTTGCAGAGATGAAGGATCCTTCCCTCATCAGTGATGATATCAAGGAGAAGCTGAAGAATGTCGGGCTTTGGGATGTTAATCCGCTCAACCTCTACCGGATCAACTGGCATAACGAACCAAAGGACTTCGGAGGTGGCTATGGCGGTGTCAACTATATTGAGATTCCACGTGAGATAACAGGAACGAAGGCAAGGATACTTGCGCTTGCCGGAAAATGGTTCCCATGCGGAGTGCACAAGGTAGGTGCGACATATTCATGCCTGGCCCCTGCTCTTGTGACAGGCAACTTCGATGCTGTTGAGCAGCAGGCTGTATGGCCATCGACAGGAAACTACTGCAGAGGCGGTGCATACAACAGCGCGCTTCTTGGATGCTCTTCAATAGCAATCCTTCCTGAGGATATGTCCAAGGAGAGATTCGAATGGCTCAAGACAGTTGCAGGAGAGATCATCGCTACCCCTGGCTGCGAGTCAAACGTAAAGGAAATCTTCGACAAATGCCATGAGCTTGATGCAGAGCGCGGCGCCCATATCGTGATATTCAACCAGTTTGAGCAGTTCGAAAACTACCTCTGGCACTATGAGGTGACAGGATCTGCCATAATCGAGGTACTGAAGAATCTTGAGATCAAGAGGGATAACATCAAGGGATACGTATCATCGACAGGATCGGGTGGAACCCTTGCTGCTGGAGACAGGCTCAAGAAAGCATATCCTAATATCAAGATAGGTGCTGGAGAGGCACTGCAGTGCCCAACGCTCCTGAGAAATGGATTCGGCGGACACAGGATAGAGGGAATCGGAGACAAGCATGTTCCATGGATACACAATGTCAGGAATACAGATATGGTCCTCTCTATCGATGATCAGGACTGCATGGATATCTACCGCCTGTTCAATGAGGACAAAGGCCATCAGTATCTCTCATCCATAGGCGTAAAGGACGAGGACATAAACAACCTCCAGCTCTTCGGCATATCAGGAATAGGCAATCTCATTGGAGCTATAAAGATGGCCAAGTACTATGAGCTTGAGGAAGATGATGTTGTATTCACTATCCTGACGGACAGCTCTGTAATGTACACATCAAGGCTCGCAGAGCTCACAGCACAGCAGGGAGCCTTCACAGACACAGAAGCTGCAAGGGTCCATGCTGCATCGCTGATGCATCAGGGCATAGACAATGCGCTTGAGCTTGGATACTACGACAGGCTACGCATCCATAACCTGAAGTATTATACATGGGTTGAACAGCAGGGCAAGACCTATGAGGAGCTCAACAGACAGTGGTACGACAGGTCATACTGGAGCTCTATTCCAAAGCTTACGAAGCGTATAGATGAGCTTATCACAGAGTTCAATGCAATGATCAAAGAGTGACATAAGCCGGCAGCGATGCCGGCTGTTTTCAGTGAGGAGAGAATATGAGATTCAGATACGTCTGCTCTGATTGTGGCCGTATATTCGAAACAGAAGGGCTTATGTACCAATGCCCTGACTGTGCAAAGGAAAACGATGGAACGCATTTTCCAAAGGGCAATCTGATTGTTGAGCTTTCGCAGGAGACTCTTGAGAAGGCCAGGGAAAAGGAGCATGTAACACCAAATGACTTTTATCCCTACCCTATAGATGATGAAAGCCTGTATCCGGTAGGCCCGACACCTCTGATGAGGCCAAGGAGAATACAGGAAAAGCTTGGGCTTGGGCATCTTTCATTCAAGCTTGACAGCCAGCTTATATCAGGATCATTCAAGGACAGGGCAAGCCTGGCCGTAGCACTTCAGGCAAAGGCTCTTGGAGAGAAAAGGATAGTGCTCGCTTCAACGGGGAATGCAGGGGCAGCAATGTCAGCAGTCGGTGCTGCAATGGACCTTGATATAATCCTCTTCGTCCCGGAAAGCGCACCGATAAACAAGCTTATGCAGTCAGTGCTGTATGGCGCACATGTAGTTCCGGTGAAAGGTAGCTATGACGATGCGTTCGCGCTCTCAATCGAGTATACGAAAAAGCATGGCGGGATAAACCGGAATACCGCATACAACCCGATAACGATCGAGGGAAAGAAATCCGTATCGATAGAGCTTTTCGAAGACCTTGGCAGGAAAGCTCCCGATGCTGTCTATGTCCCTGTTGGAGATGGATGCATAATAGCAGGTGTCGCAAAAGGCTTCATCGACCTCAAGAAGGCAGGTCTTATAGATAAGATACCGCGCATAATCGCGTGCCAGTCTGAAAAGTCCGATGCAATAGCAAGGGCTATAGAGAAGGATGACTACAGAGCTATAAGCGCCACTACAAGAGCTGACAGCATCTCCGTCGATCTTCCTGCGAATGGACGCATGGCCGCTCGCTATGTAAAGGAAAGCGGAGGATGGGCTGTGACTGTGCCAGATGAGGCCATACTGGATTCGCAGATCACCCTTACCCGCTTATCAGGCGTACTTGCAGAGCCTGCTGCTGCAGCTGCATATGCAGCGCTTGAGAAAGACAAGGATAATCTTGTTGGAAAGCTTGGAAAGGATGCAGAGATCGTAGTGCTTCTTACCGGCACGGGTTTCAAGGATATGAAAGCATTTGATGGCCGGGTAACGCTTCCGCCCGCTATCGAGAACGATATCTCAGCGCTTGACAATCTAAGATTCTGAAGGAAAATCCCTTATGGCTTTCACACCATAAGGGATTCAGTATCACTGGGCATTTACAGTGAACGCAGCACTCCATGAGTCGCCATCGCGATCTGTGATAGTGACTGTGAGCGTATGCTCCCCTGCTGTTGTTGCAACAACATCAAGTCCTGTCATTGTGATGGATGATCCATCACGGAGATAGGAAACCCTTCCATTTCCCGATAGGACAGAAAGTCCATCGTTGCCAGTTACTTCCACTGAAAGATTCCTAAGATCCTCAGTTCCGGCATTGCTTACAGTAAAGGAAAGCTCTGCCTGCGTATTTACAGGAAGCGATGCTATGTCATAGTGCCTGCCCTCAAGACCTGAGATATCAAGCTTCTTCCAAAGAGCCGTGAATACAGCGCCGTTTCCTTCAAGGATATACTCATTGTCATCCGGCGAGAGATAAACACCTGTAGACTCATCAACCCAGCCTGCAAAGACATATGCATCATCTGGTGCTGTCAGCTGAGGAACAGCTACGCTATCACCTGCAGCGACATCATCGACAACGCTCTCTGTTCCTGTAACGCTGTCTGTGAACCTTACCTCAGTCTTCCAGATTGCATACAGGGTCTGGCTTGTAAGCGGTGCGCTTATGGTCTCTCCTGCAGCATATGTCACCTCGTCCGGTGTAATGCCCCATCCGACAAGCACGCCGGCCATCGAAGTATCTATGCCGACATTATCAGCAGTCGGAAGCGTGATCGTGCTGCCCGGCTCAACAGTCACAGAACGGCTATAGCTGTATGAGAACGAATCAGAAGAGCTCTTCCATTCATATGAGAGAGTTGGATAGTAATATGAGCTATTGCTGTAGAGCCACTTTGCATGCTCAATTGCGCTCTCGCTGTCTTCCTTGAGGATGAGGGAAAGAAGCGCATCTGTATCCTCTTCACTCATTGTATATCTGGAAATGCCATAATAATCATTTCTGGCATTGATCGCTCTCTGGACGTTCCCAGCCTGCAAAGCCTTCTCATAGCTTCGCTGTGCTTTCTGGATTTCCTTGCCTGTCTGCTCCTGGAGCTGTGTATAGCAATCTATGGCGAGATTCACATCACCATTCGATATGGCGTCAGAGAAATTCTGGTAAAGCTCCGATGCCGATGCTGCAAACAGTGACACTCCTGCAACAAGAAGTGCCACCAACAAAACTGTAAACTTTCTTTTCATACCTGACCTCCACATACAAATCTAACCGTTTTGCAGTGAAGATTAGTGAAGCATTTATGTATTTCTCTTGACGATGTCAGGAAAGTGCCCTGTCAGCCCTCTCGACCATAGATCTCTGCCATGCAAGCAACCTGTCATGCTCTGCCATATCCGCATCCTTGACATCAACCATCACACGGCATACAGGCTCTGTACGTGAGCGGCTGAGCCAAAGATATGCAACAGGCTTTCCATCATCACCCATGAACTGCACCTTATAGCCTCCGGTAGAAGGACAAGGCCTATGCTCAGCACCTGCGCCGATTTCCTCAGAGCTGCCTTCATACTGCCTTATTTCATATCCAGATGCATTTTCCGGCTTGTTTGCCTCAACCTCAGAGATGATCATCTTCTCATACTCAGCTTTGAGCGCATCCCAGTCCTTGCTCTTTATCTTCATCACAGCGTCTGGAGAGAACGCAGGAGTCATGTAGTACTTTGGAAATGCTGCGAGAAGAGCATCAAGGGAGACGTTTCCGCCCTTTCTGCCAAGAGCATTCATAAGCTCATCATAAAGCCCAGGTATCGACCAAAGCTTTGCAATTGTCATGACGGAGTTCATCGGATCGCGGACCTTTGCCGGATGTGTGATATTCCCACCATTGCTGCCCTCTCCGCAAAGAGGGACTATATACCCTTGTTCCCTGAGATTGTCAGAGAGCGTTACGACATTCGCCTCTCCGATATCAGAACGGAATACGCTGACACCTAGGCGGGAAGCCAGATCGTCGATTATAAGCGATGTAGGGCCATTCACTGCAATCGCAATCCTGCGGCCTGGATGCATCATCACGGCATGCATAAGCTCTATTGATGCAACAAGGGCAAAGACCTCCTGTGCATTGAGGGCCTTAGCGCTTCCGCGCTTCGTTACATAGACGAAGTTGCCTCTGTCTCCATCATTGTCAGGCATATAGCCAAGCATGAATGCAGGATTCCTCTTGTGGATGCTTTCAAGGGTTTTCCTTGCTGTCTCAAGATTTGCCCCCTCTGGAACGATAGCATGCGCAATCTGGCCAGGAATGCCGTTGACAGTCCATACAGCAGCACCATGCTTCCTGAGGAATGGAACATCGATTGATGCAGAACGGGCTGAGCCATTGAAATCTATCACAACACCGAAAGGAACACTGAACGAATCATCTGCATGAGCTGTTCTCAGGACGAACTCTGAGTAATAGCGCATAGCACTGTTCTTCACACTGTTGTGCCGCCTTAGCACAGAAGCCATCTTCTCCTCTGTGACCGATGAAGAAAGCCCTTTCATCTTCCCGCAAAGCTCTTCATCGATCTTTGAAAGGAATATTGATTTGGCTTTTTCAGCCTCAGAGCCTGGAAGCACACCTCCGCTGAGGCCGAACTTGAAGCCATTATGCCCTATTGGATTATGGGAAGCTGAAATATAGTAGAAGCCAGAGAAGGCACCCAGTCTGGAATATGCCATGATCTCTGGAGCTGAAGAAACGCCAAGATACTCAACATCCGCACCGAGGGCAATGAATATCCGTGCGGCTATCTCAGTCAGGATCCTTCCTGTTGGACGCGCATCGGAACCAAGAAGGATAACAGGATGCTCTTTGCCAAGGTATGCGAAGAAAGAAGCTGCAGCTGCTGCTGAAAGGATCCTGTCACACGCTCCTACGCACTCCGTGCCATCCTCATCTTCCTTGCTTTCTGCAAAGACGGCTCTCCAGCCAGATGCAGAGAGTATGTATCCAGAAAGACAGCTTTTAATGTCATCCAATGATACATCTATATCCTGCAATGGATCCACAGCGCTATCAGAAAGATACATTCCTGTATATTTATCATAGAATTTCATATCAACCTCCATTTATTTTTATATGAAATTTAATAAGTTAGAATATCAGTTTATCCATTTCCTCTATCAGTTTCATCTGATTTCTAGTACGTACCAGATTATGTTCGCTATAATCCACCCTATAATACGTATCACCGTTAAGATAATCAGTGAGGAACCGCAGTGCCATGATGAATGTTATCGTCCTGCCAGACTCTGCAAACAGTGATTTCTCAGTCTCTGTAAGATTCTCATTTCCGGAAACATAGGCATTTTCCATAGCCTTGAAATAGTCAACTGAGAAATGGACTTTATCAAGGTCCTTCTCATCTTCCTCAGCTGTAGAGCAGCCTGTACGGATCATGTCGCCGGTATCGAAAAGGACAGTGCCAGGCATGACAGTATCAAGATCGATGAATGTTATGTACCTGCCTGTAGTCCTGTCAAAGAGAACATTGGATAGCTTTGTATCATTGTGCGTAACATGAACGGGAAGAGCACCCGATGCATATAGCGAGGAAATACGTTCCGCCCTCTCTCGGTTTCTGTTCATGAAGCCAATCTCCTCACTTACCTTCCCTGCCCTTCCTACCCTGTCGTTCCTTACAGCTTCATCAAACTGCTCGAAACGTGAGAACATATCGTGGAAATGCGGTATCGTCTCATAAAGCCTTGAGCCGTCAATCTCAGAGAGCATCCCATGGAAAGATCTGAGGGCCTCTCCCATCTTCGCAGCCATCTCAGGAGATGTGACCTTATCATAGGATATCGAATTCCTAATGAAATTATATACACGGTAGAATCCGCTTTCATCCTCATGGTAAAGCCTGCCGTCATTCGTCCTGACAAGAAAAAGGGATGGTATCTTCTCTAGGACAAGAGAGATGTTCTCCATCATCTTGCCAGGCTCTGTGAATATCGCGGTATTCACACGCTGAAGAAGGAATGATCCTTTTCCCGTATCTATGCGGTATGTCGCATTTATGTGCCCTGCGGATATCTCCGAAAATGAGATATCGTCAAATCCGAATTCCTTTGCTATCGACTCTACATCAAATGCTGCCATTATATCCTCGTTTTGCCACTATGATACCACCTGTTTTGTATATTGAAAATGACGGAACATAACCACGCACAGACGAAAGAGGATACACATTGGAGTGCTCTCCAATTACCGTTCCGGGATTAAGCACTGCATTGCATCCTATTTCGGCATAGTCTCCGATAAGCGCACCTAGTTTTTCAAATCCAGTATCTATCTCGCCGTTTTCGGTTCTTATCCTCACTGTTTTCTTGTCGGCCCTCACATTTGAGGTCATGGCACCAGCTCCGAAGTGAGCTTTATAGCCAAGTATGCTATCTCCGATATAGCTTAGATGCGGCACTTCAACCGAGTCGAAAAATATTGAATTCTTAACCTCGACTGAGTTTCCGACAACAGCGCCACGTCCGATTATGACTGAGCCTCTTATGAAAGCGCCTGTACGGATTTCCGCATCCTCTCCGATTATGGCAGGTGGAAGGATTACTGCATTCGGGCTTATCACAGCGCTCTTATGGATTGCAATACCATTTTCCATATCATATTCATCGCCAAGCGATGGAATGCATGACAGGATGAAATCATGAAGTCCTGCAAGGGCCTTATAAGGCAGATCGTCCCTGATAAGCTCCCTGGCTATCGTATGCTGTATATCAAACATGGATAAATCGTCACATCTCTTAACAAATGCGTCAATTCATTTGCAGATAATTAACTGAAAAACAACATAAGCATGCGCGATTCGCTTCCAATAAAGATCTAATATTGTGGCAGAAAGCAAGGAAAGAGATTTCCGACGATATAAATTGGGAATACCCCATATCGGTCCTGCAGCTTGATAGCGCGATAAAGGATGGATAGGGTCTTCCCTTCTTTTTTCTTCCTTAAAGTAATACTATCTTTTCAGGAGGAATATGATGAAAAGACTACTTGTCATCCTTTTGGTCCTGGCTATATCGCTATCAGGGCTTTTCGCAGCTGGATACGAAACGCTTGAGGGGGTCATCACCGGGGTATCAAAATACGGGAACGCAGCAACAGATATCTCAGAGGAGAAAGCCATAAGCGCTGGCTATGAGGCTGGTGATATGGTCACGCTCACAGTCGGATCATATACAGCACAGGCTCCACTTGGCACTGACTACAGCAATGTTGACAGCGGGAACCTTGTAGCTGTCCTTTCTGATGAAGGGATTGAGGTTGCTATAAACTACGGCTCATTCGCTACAGTATCAGGAGCAGCTGTCGGAGATGCAATCACGATCGATATGGCAGAGAAAGGCGGATACGCTGAAGAATACGCAGTCAGGCAGCTTGAGCGTACGGACAACAGAGAAGACTATGCATCAGACGAGGTTTTCGCAAACTTCAGGATGATTGACGAGGGAAATATCGCACCGGGTGTGCTTTACCGCTCATGCAGTCCTGTAAGAGGAGATGCCAGAGCTCCTTATGCAGACAGCCTTGCAAAGGAGAATGGAATAGTGACAGTCATCAATCTCGCAGACAGTGAGGAATCAATGAAGGAAGGGCTGGCAAATGCCCCATACTACTCAACGCTTGCAGAGAACGGAAATGTGATCACGCTTGATATGGGCGTTGACTTCTTCTCCCCTGAGTTCACGGAAAAGCTTGCAGCAGGCCTGAGATTCATGATCTCGCATGACGCTCCTTATCTCATTCACTGCAATGAGGGAAAGGACAGGGCTGGAATGACAGCAGCGCTGCTTGAAGCTCTTTCAGGCGCTGCAATGGAAGAAATCATCGCAGACTACATGGAAAGCTATGAGAACTACTATGGTGTCGAGGAAGGAAGCGAGCAGTACAATGTGATCTCAAAGATAATCACAGATTTCTTCGAGACAATGAACGGCCGTCCGTTCCCATATTCGATGGTACGCACAGTAGCGGAACAGTATACGCTAAATACGATCGGGCTCACGATGGATGAGCTTGCCTCTCTTGAAAATATCCTTCAGGGGAAATAAAAAAACTGAATGCCCCGGCCAAGGCTGGGGTATTATTGTCAGATGATACATGCGGATTTAAAATCATATTCATAGGAGAATGACAATGAGCGCAAGACTTGGTTTCGGCTTGATGAGGCTTCCTAGGGAGAATGAAAGGATAAAGCTTGATGAAACGATTGAGATGGTAGATCGC
>CALXLI010000051.1 GCA_944389155.1 uncultured Spirochaetaceae bacterium
TAATTGGATATGATATTGCCCACAATTTGCCCACGGAAATCTGAGAAACACCTAAAATGCCTGATGACGATAAATGACAACCAAGTAAGTTTAAACATGTAAACTTATGCAGTATAATCAATTGCAGATAACAATTAAAACATCTGGGAACGCCTCAAAATAGTCTACGCGTAGTCTGGGTCTATGTTGAAGTTGAATGAATAGGTCGGGAATGCCTCTTCCAGCGCTCTCTGCTCTGCCGCCCTGAACTGTGCAAGATCCGTAACTGTGAAGTCTATGACAACATCGAAATGAACCCTTGAATCCTCAAAATGAACATGGAAGCCATGGATGCTGAGTACAGCTGGGGATGTTGCCTTCAGCACTTTCAGAACCTCTTGCTTCATCAGCTGCACAACAGGATTCTTCGTGTTGACCGCATACATTCCGAATGTCATGTATATTCCCATCTTCTCCAGTATCTCTTCCTGTGCGTCTGTCATTGCATCAAAGACTTCTTCAGTCAATGAATCTGAAGGAACCTCGACATTGCATGTTCCTATGGATCTTGATGGACCATATGTATGTATCTGTATGTCATATCCTCCTGAGAGCGGTGGATGGTTGTTTATTAGCGAGCGCAGAAGCTTTACAGTCTCCTTCGTGGGTCTTTCCCCGACTATTGTGGATACTGTGCCTACAACGCTTGTGATTCCTGCGTATAGGATGAATATGGAGACGATTATCCCAGCAATTCCATCTATTGGAAGGCTTGTGAATCCTGAGGCGATGGCTGCGATTATCGTGACGGTGGTTGCAAGAGCGTCTGAGAGGGCATCTGAACCAGATGCAGATAGAGCCTCGCTTTCGATCTTCTTTCCGTTCTTTACGTTTATCCTCCAAAGTCCAAGCTTTATCAGGATCGTCAGGACAAGGATCAGCACCATCGGTATTGATACCGTCACAGGGCTTGGCTCTGCAATCCTGTCAATGGATGTGCGGAAGAATGATGCTCCTGTGAATATGACGAGGAATGCAACGAATAGCGCAGAAATATATTCCATCCGTCCGAATCCAAGCGGATGGGAATGGGTAGGACGACGTGTTGATGCATTGAAGCCGATTATCGTCACGATTGATGAGAGCATATCCGAGAGGTTGTTCGCCGCATCAGATACTATAGATACAGATCCTGATATCAAACCTATGACAAGTTTCAGGGCAGCAATGAATGCGTTTGACGCAATACCCATCGCTGCTGTCTGGCTTAGTATTCTCTTCCTGGTTCCTTCTTCGACCATAGCTGCGATTCTATCCATGTTTTGGAGGGTGTACAAGAAGATAAGTGCTATAATCGTCTTGTGAAGCTTACAGAATGGATAAATAAGAATCTGCTTGGCGGCAAAAAGGGTTTTATCTCAATAACCGGAGGTGGGGGAAAGACAAGCCTCATGTCCCTTCTCGGCCGCTATTTTGCCGATTGTGGCCTTAGTGTCCTCATCACGACAACGACCAAGGTTGCATCACCGCGCCTGCATGATTACCGTGCAGATATGATCTTTGAAAATGAAAGCATCCTAGGGCATGCCCCTGAAAAGGGAAAGCTTGTCTTCTACGCGGAGCACAATGTCCTTGATATGAAGAAATGGGTAAGTCCCAGAGAAGAAGTACTGTCGGTGCTTGCTTCGAAGTATGATGTTGTCATCGCAGAGGCTGATGGCTCGAGAGGGCTTCCGCTTAAAGTGCACACTGATCGCGATCCTGTCATCCATCCGCTTACGACAGCTGTGATTGCTGTGATGGGAATGTGGGGAATCGGCGATAAGATCTATTCATCCGTATTCGGGGATGGCAGGGATGGCCTGATAGACAGCAAGTACCTATCATGGTACATAAATGCAGAGCAGGGACTTCCGAAGGGATTCTGCGGCAATGATGCAATCGTCCTGAACGGAGCTGATGCAGCAGAGCCTGCGTTTCCGCTTTCCTCCCTCCCTTGGCCGGAATGCTCTGTCTGTACGGCATCGGTCAGGGAAAATGCTGTCTATAGCGTTATCCAGGAGAAGATATGAACAGAGAGAAGGTATTATATATAGCTGTAGATGATGACGAGGGCATGTTCATAGAGTCATTCTTCAGGGCTCTTGGATGGAAGGTTGAAAGGAATCCTGAAGCTGTAGATTGCTGTTTTTATGCAGCTGCAACCCATAAGCACCTTCATTCAGTTCCCTCTGGTGCATTCTTTACAGCTGAGTTCAATGCATCGAATGAAGCAGAAAAAGCCGCAGCGATACTCAAGTCATATGAAAAGAGGAGCAGGCTTGTTGTCGTAAGAGGTGCCGGGGATCTTGCTACGGGGACTATCGTAAAGCTCAGGAATGCAGGATATAGCGTTATTGCAACTGAAATAGCGAAGCCTAGCGTGATAAGGCGCACTGTATCGCTTGCCGAGGCTGTGTACAGCGGCAAGGCGGAGGTTGAGGGTGTTTCAGGTGTGTATGCAGGGAATCTTGAGGATATCCCGGGAATACTTGAAAGCGGTTCTGTGCCTGTTATCATAGATCCAGAACTGACAATCGTCCGGAAGCTTAAGCCTGAGGTTCTTGTCGATGCTGCGATTGCCAAGCGTAATCTGGGAACAACTATCGATATGGCGCCATTCGTGGTTGCTCTTGGCCCTGGGTTCACGGCCGGAGCTGATGCTGATGCTGTGATTGAGACAAAGCGTGGACACAGTCTTGGAAGAATCATCAGAAGCGGCACTGCCATAGCAAATACAGGCGTTCCGGGAAACATCGAAGGCTATACATCTGAGAGGGTGATCCATTCCCCTGCATCAGGTATTTTTGAGGGCGTCCGAAGCATTGGCGACATTGTCAGGAAAGGCGACATAATCGCTCGTGTCGGAGATTATGATATCCTCGCTTCCATAGATGGAAAGCTGAGAGGGCTTCTCAGAAGCGGGCTCCATGTTCCGCAAGGGTTCAAGGTCGCTGATATCGATCCGCGTGGAGAGAAGGCCGATCATCTGACGATTTCCGATAAGGCCCGTGCGATAGCAGGTGGCGTGCTTGAGGCTGTTGATGCATTCATGGCCAAATGCGATTGAAGCTATATTTCCCTTGTGATAGTCTCAAGCTATGGCTGATAACAAACTGGTTGAAAGCGTAAAGGCTCTTGAGAAGGGAGCGATGAAGCTCTCGCTTGCTTCTGATGAGGCAAGGTCTTCCGCGCTTCTTGCAATAGCAGGGGCGATAGACAGAAACAGAACGCTTATTCATGAAGAGAACGAAAAGGATATAGAAGCGGCAGGGAAGAGCGGCATTGCAAAGGCACTTCTTCATCGTCTTGAGTTCACAGATGAGAAGATAGACAGTGCGATAAAAGGTCTTGAGGAGCTTTCCAGGCTGCCTGATCCAATAGGGAAGATCAAGGAGAAAAGAGAGCTTGATCCTGGCTTTGTGCTTGAGAAGGTCACCTTCCCGATAGGTGTCATCGCAATGATATTCGAAGCCCGTCCTGATGCTCTTGTGCAGATAGCAGGCCTTGCTATAAAATCAGGCAATGCTGTTGTGCTCAAGGGAGGAAAGGAAGCAACGCTTACAAACAGAGCGCTTGTCTCAATCATAAAGGAGGCTGCCTTACCAATAGTGCAGACTGATTGGATCCTTGGAATCGAGAGCCATGAGGATGTTGATGCTATCTTGAGTCTTGATAAGTACATAGATCTGGTTATTCCCCGTGGTTCAAACGCATTTGTACGTTATGTAATGGATCATACACGCATTCCTGTTATTGGACATGCTGATGGAATCTGCTCTGTGTATATTGATAGTGATGCTGATTTGGAAAAGGCGCTTGCCATATGCATAGACAGCAAGGTTCAGTATCCTGCAGCATGCAATGCGGCAGAGACATTCCTTGTCCATAGCGCAGTGTGCGAGGCTTTCCTTCCACGTCTCTCCTCTGCTTTTGCTTCCCTTGGTGTCAAGGTCCATGCTGATGAGAGAGCTATCAGGTACTTCCCATCAGCAGAGGCTGCAGCTGAGGATGATTTCAGGACTGAGTATCTTTCCCTCGAATGTGCAGTGAAGGTTGTTGATAGCGAGGAAGAGGCTATAGAGCATATACAGGAACATGGCTCACATCATACGGATGCGATAGTAACTGAGAATGAAGAGCATAAGATGGAGTTCTTCTCATCTGTTGACAGTGCGGATGTTTTCTGCAACTGCTCAACGCGCTTTGCTGACGGTTTCCGCTTCGGCCTTGGAGCTGAGGTTGGGATATCCACATCGAAGATACATGCCCGTGGACCAGTTGGCCTTGATGGGCTTATGACCACGAAATGGCTTCTTTCAGGGAATGGGGAGACCGTTGCAGAGTATTCAGGAAAGAATGGAAGGAGTTTCCATCATAAGGAGCTTATCTGATGCGTGATTTTTCCTCTGTCAGACGTATAGTGATAAAAGCCGGAACGAATATCCTTTCATCTCCTTCCGGTATTGACAATGAGCGCATTGATCAGATAGCGAGCGAGGTCTCTCGTCTAAGGGAGATGGGGAAGCAGGTTCTCATCGTCTCGTCAGGAGCTGTCGGCCTTGGCGCTAAGGCTTTGGGCCACACAAGCCCGGTTGTGTATATCGCAATGCGTCAGGCATGCGCTGCAATCGGCCAGCCTGTTCTCATGGGGGCGTACAGTGAAGCCTTCAGACGCCATAACCTTCTTTGCGCACAGGTGCTCATAACGCGTACGATCCTCAACAACAGGATAAGCTACAATAACCTCCGGCAGTCCGTATCAATGCTCCTTGCAATGGGTGTCGTCCCTATATTCAATGAGAACGATGTGGTATCAACAGCTGAGGTTGGAAACAACTTTGGTGATAATGATAGGCTCAGTGCCTATATTGCATCAAAGATAGATGCTGATCTTCTGGTGCTCCTTACTGACATCGATGGAATATATACGGGAAATCCAAGGAAGGATAAGGATGTGAAGCTTCTGCATGAGATTGATGTGATAACACCTGAAATAATGTCTTATGCAAAAGGTGCGGGAAGCACGTTCAGCACAGGTGGCATGAAGACAAAGCTTCTTGCGGCTCAGATAGCACAGCGTGGCGGCTGCTCGACCGTCATTGCCTCAGGCTATGAGAAGAACGTCCTGGTCCGCATAGCGGAAGGAGAGGATATCGGGACTTATATACATCCTGAGAAGCGTATAACGCAGCGTGAGCGCTGGATACTCAATACAACATCAAGCGGTGTCATAAGAGTCGATGATGGTGCGAAGAAAGCGCTCTTTGCCCATAAGAGCCTGCTTCCATCTGGAGTTGCTGAGGTCAAGGGTGTATTCCTTAAAGGCGATGTTGTTGCGATAATGGACTCTGCAGGTTCAATCTTCGCAAAGGCTGTTCCTTATTTTGACAGTACAGAACTTGAGAAGCTTCAAGGACATAAAAGTTCCGAAATAGGTAATATTATTGGAGAAGGGAGGAAGGATGTGATCTTCAGGCCAGAAGATCTTGTCTTTATCAACAGTGAGCGAATATAAGATAATACATAGGCATCAGGACCTTGGACTCAGGATTTCATCGCTATACAGGCAGCAGCAGCTTGCGATAGGCATCCTGGATCTCTCTACATTCGATGAGCTTGTAAGCACTCTCAAATGGTATACGGATAACATGAGTGCCTCGATCTATGTTATGACACTTCAGTCCCGCATGGAGGATGGAGAGCTTCAGGAGGCCTTTCCTGATGTGAACTTCATCGCTTTCAAGAACGCTGCGACTACAGGGGAATATATCAATGCACTTGCAGATGAGTGCTATGCAACATACTTCCTTGTTGTCAGGACGGATTCCGTGCTTATCGCATTTGAAGGCGATCTGCTCATGCAGAAGATGGCATCCCACAACCATCCTGCAATAATCACTCCAGTCATGATTTCATCTTCAGGTGAAATACTTCCGACCCTGCGCGCTCCGTTCATAAAGGGAAAGAATGTAGAGCCTCTCTCATTTGTCCCTGCAATCGAAGAGGATAGGGAAGATGAGAACCTGTATCCTGTGATGGAACTTGGATTATATGACAGGGCTCTGTTCCAGCGGCTGAGAGCTTATGATACCCTGATTTCAGGTGAGTATTATCAGGCGATGGACTTTGGTGTTCGCTGCTATCTCCTTGGCTATAGGATATTCACAACCCGTGCCCTTGCGCTTCAGTTCCCTGAGCGTGTTTCGATAATCGAGGACAGATCGCTATGCGAAGGTGTCAACAGGTTCTATACCAAGGCTCTCTCCATCAGGCATATCGCAGGTAAGAACGTTGCTGAGAAGTGGAAGCCTTATGTAGATAAGGATCTGTTCAATGAAGAGATAAAGAAGAAGCAGCTTCTGCTGCAGAAAACAGATTTCTTTACATTGATTCAGAAATGGAAAACACCTGAAGATGATAGTTGAATAATATAAAATCCCTATGTTTTTCATAGGGATTATTTTTGTTATCATTCAATTTCTTTTGGCTTTGATATAAATTCAATACATTCTTTTCTCAGTTCTTCATTCTCTGATCCTGAAAGCATCATCGCAGCCTCAAGCTTTATCAGCGTATTGTCAGCGCTTCGGAATCTATGTATGAGCAAGGTCTCCTCACCATCAAGGAAACTCTCGAACTGCTTGAATTCCTTCTCGTAAAGGCCCTTGCCGATTCCGCCTTTCAGCCCTTTCAGGGCTGTCTTCAGCTTCTCCTTATATTCGACAGAGCCTTTTCCATCCTTTGCGAGGATTGAATACCTGAGGGCAGATAGCAGGAACTGGGTAGCATGCTCAGGGGTAGGGTTGCATTCAGCTGCTGATAGGAGAAGGGCAATCGCTTCATCGCTTCGACCAAGTATGCTCAGCGCGTCAGCTGCCTGGAGCGCTGTCTGGAACTTATCCTCTGATCTTTTCCTCATCCTCTTAGAAGCGGCTTCCAGTTCCTTTGCGCATTTCTCGAGGTTTATCGCATTGATGAGCATATAACGAAGAGAAAGGATCTCGCTGTTCATGACAAGCCTGGCTACAGAGATTGATATGAAAGCTCCCAGTGAGGCTACGATGACAGCAAGTATCTCCTTTTCCCCTGAAAAGCCTGATTCGTGGAAAAGAAGGATGAGAACGGTAAGCACTGCCGTAAGGGCCAGCAGTGCTATAAGCGTTATCCTGCTTTTGCGATAGGAAAGGACCATCAGGCTTTGGCTTCCTCTTCCTTGACACGTGCAGAGACTATGAGATCAGTCTTCAGATTCCTCAGCTTCTCTGATAGCGATACCTTGTAGATGTGAGGATTTATCTGTCTCTTGTAGCTTCTGTCAAATGATGCAAGAAGCCCCGCTGAGGTCTCTTGGATCTCCTTCAGCGAGCGGCGTTCCGATACCCGTCTGCCGTCTTCCATCTTCTTGGTAAGGAGCGGTTTGAAGGAAGAATAGCGGGATGCCTTCATCACAAAGAGATCAGCTGTTGAGAATGGATGGAAGAACGTGTAGTTCCTTCCTTCCTCAAGCTTCTCCTCGTCCAGTGTAATCAGGTCCGCAATAGGGGAGTTGGATTTATCGAAGAACCTATATACCTGCTTTATCCCTGGATTTGTCGTTTTCTCATAGCTGTTTGATATCTTCAGGCATGGCTGGAATACGCCATCCACTTCCTTTGCGCTCAGCTTGTATACGCCATTGAGCGATGACTGCGTACCTCCTGTCACTAGATGTGTTCCTATTCCCCAGCTGTCAATCGGCGCACCATCTGACATAAGGCTCTTGATTATATCCTCTGTGATGTCATTTGAGACGCAGATGATTGCATCCTCAAGTCCCGCTGCATCGAGCCTTGCCCTTATTTCCTTTGTAAGGTATGAAAGGTCTCCTGAGTCGATCCTGACTCCGATCTTCTTTCCCTTCGCTTTCTGCTCAAGGCCGATCTTGATTGCTGCCTGTATGCCAGAGCCAAGGGTATCATATGTGTCGATGAGAAGGATCGCATTGTCCGGGTATAGCTCTGCAAACTTCCTGAAAGCTTCCTCCTCAGTTGCGTAGCTCATTATCCAGGAATGTGCCATCGTTCCAGAAACAGGAATGCCGAATACCTTTCCAGCCTGCGTGTTGCTTGTGCTTTTCGTGCCTCCGATGAATGATGCACGGGATGCAGAGAGCGCTCCATTCTCACCTTGGGCACGTCTCAGGCCGAACTCCATTATCTTTCCCATCCCCTTTGTTGCGAGCACCATCCTTGATGCTTTTGTTGCAATCAGTGTCTGGAAATTCACAGTGTTGAGGAGAAGGGTCTCTATAAGCTGTGCATCCATGAGGTCGCTTTCAACCCTGATGAGAGGCTCTCCCGGGAATGCAGGAGTGCCTTCGTCAAAAGCATAGACAGTACCATGGAAACGATATGTCTTCAGATACTCAAGGAAGCTTCTGTCGAACATATCCAGGCTTTCAAGGTAGGAAATGTCCTCAGCGCTGAATGAGAAAGATTCCAGCTTGTCTATAAGCTCCTCTATTCCGGTGAATATGGTGTATCCTCCCTGAAAAGGATTTGTTCGATAGAACATGTCGAAGACAGCCCTTGAGTCATGATGCTCAAGGTAGTACCCCTGCATCATCGTCAGTTCGTAGAAATCAGTTATCAGCGCGCTGGTCATTGTTTACCTCTCTATCCTGTCAAAGCCGCAGTATGGGATAAGTGCTTCAGGAATCCTGATAGACCCATCCTCTTCCTGGTAGTTCTCCATTATCGCAACGACAGCTCTTGAGAGCGCCATTGCAGTTCCGTTGAGCATATGCACGAACTTGAGCTTGCCATCATCATCTCTGTATCTGATGTTGAGCGAACGTGCCTGATAATCAGTGCAGTTTGATGTGCTTGTGACTTCTCCGTACTCTCCTTCATCTCCGCGTCCTGGCATCCATGCCTCTATATCGTATTTGCGATAAGCAGGTGCTCCGAGATCTCCTGTCGCTGTATCGACGATGCGGTAAGGAATGCCAAGTCCCTGGAATATCTCCTCTTCGATTGCAAGGATCTCCTTGTGGAACCTGTCGCTGTCCTCAGGCAGGCAGTATATGAACATCTCAAGCTTTGAGAACTGATGCACGCGGTATAGCCCTTTTGAGTACTGGCCAGCTCCACCTGCTTCACGGCGGAAGCAATGTGATAGCCCTGTCATCTTTATCGGAAGGTCCTTCTTGTCGATGATCTCCCCTGAATAATAGCCTCCGAGCGTTATCTCAGCTGTTCCTACAAGGCATGTGCCGGTTCCCTCGAGCGTGTATATGTTGGACTCAGCCCCACGTGGGTTGAAGCCTATTCCCTGGAGGATCTCCTCCTTGGCGATATCAGGGGTGATGAACGGGGTGAAGCCATGCTTGAGCACTATATCCATCGCATAGCGTTCAAGTGCCATCTGAAGGATAACGCCTTTGTTCTTTATATAGTAGAACTTCTGTCCGGATACCTTTGCTCCATTCTCGAAATCGAGGATATCCAGTGCCTCTCCGAGCTGTACATGATCCTTTGCCTTGAATGGGAACTTCGTAGGCTCTCCGTAGAACTTTATCGCAAGATTGTCCTTGTCTTCCTTTCCGATCGGTGCTTCAGGGCTGTAATAGTTAGGGATAGTCCTTGCCTCTTCCTGGAAGACCTTGTCGATTTTCG
>CALXLI010000052.1 GCA_944389155.1 uncultured Spirochaetaceae bacterium
AGACAGCACGCGTGAGCGAAGATCCTTCAATGATTGCTTTATCGCAAGGTCATCACCTGCAGAAACAGCCTCAGAATAACGGACAAAGTCTTCTTTTGGGAATTTCGAATCAATCGGCAGGAAGATCTCTTCGTCACCGCTGCGGCCTGGCAGCCTGATTGCAAACTCAACTGTCGCACCGCCTTTCCTTGGTGAATAGTTCTTCACATACTGCGCGCTTGTCATCAGGTCCGAAAGGATATTCTCAACCTGTACCTCGCCCCATGTCCCGCGGACTTTGACATTCGAGAACATCTTGTTGAGCGATGAGATATCACCGGCAAGCTTGTCCATCTCGCCAATGCTCTTATAAAGTGCTTCAAGATTCTTCGTCACCTGCTCAAATGATTTCGATATCCTGTTCTCCAGCGTGCTCTGAAGCTTCTCATCAACTGTAATGCGCATCTTGTCAAGCTGTTCAGAGTTCTCGGTCCTTATCTTATCCATCCCCTTCCTTACCTCCTCCGTAAGGGAAGAGGTTTCCTTCACAACCATCTCCATTGTCTTCATGTTCTCACGTCTGATCTCTGCGAGAATAGATGAGATGGAATCCGTTCCTTCCTTCTGTCTCTTGTCAAGCTTGTCATTGAGATCCCTGTTCTCCTTGAAGAAAAGGGCCATTTGGGAACGTTGGGATGTATTGATATCAGAAATCGCAGCATCGAGTGCCTGAAGACGCTGCTCTATTGACGAACGGAACGAATCCATCGATACAGAAAGCCGGTCCTGAAGATCCTGCATTGCCTTGAGGTATATAGCCTCATCATTGGTCTTGTCCTTTCTTGCAAGGATCATTATGAGGAAAACGACGGAGAGGGCTGAAAGGCCCACTGCTGCTATCATCAATATTTCAACAGGTATCATTGCCCAATGATACCCCTTACGACTGCATAAGAAAAGGCTGCCCGGCAAGGCAGCCCTTCCAAATGCTCATATATGCATCAGTCTACAAGTATGACTTCTCCGTTAGGATAGCGCTCTGCAACATACTCTCTGACCTCATCGCTCTTGAGTGCTGAGACAAGAGCCTGGATTGCAGGATCGTTCTCTCTTCCATTCTGCACTGCAATGACGTTCACATACGGGCTGTCAGCACCTTCCACATAAAGTCCATCACGAGTAGCGATGAGCCCTGCAGGGATAGCATAGTTTCCATTGATGACAGCGGCATCGACATCGACAAGGATCCTAGGAAGCGAAGCAGCCTCAATCTCCGTGAACTTAAGGTTCTTTGGATTATCCACGATATCAGAAGGAATAGCTTCAAGACCCGCATCCTCGCTCAGTGTGATGAATCCTGCGCTCTGCAGAAGCAGGAGAGCCCTTCCCTCATTCGTAGGATCATTTGGGATAGCAATAGTAGCGCCATCAGGGATAGCCTCCAATGAGTCATATTTCTCACTGTAAAGAGCAAGAGGCTCGATATGTATTCCACCAGCGCTCTTAAGGTCATACCCTCTCTCTGCATTATAGGACTCAAGGTAAGGAAGATGCTGATAGAAGTTAGCATCAAGCTCACCAGAGGCAAGAGCTTCATTAGGTGTCACATAATCAGTGAATTCGATTACCTGAAGATCTATGCCCTCTTCTGCAAGATCATCAACGACAAGGTTAAGAAGAGCTGCATGAGGATCAGGCGTTGCTCCCACCTTGAGGACGTTGGAATCAGACTCAGCTGAACCATTTGCGAATGCAGATGTAGCTGCAACAAGTACAATCAAAACCAAAGCAATTGCTTTTTTCATATCTATCTCCATTGATTTGTGTATCAGGATTACCTGTCAATAATATGTCCACCGAGGACCTTTCAACCGAAAATAATCATGTCGTAGAAGAATAAGTAATCATGCCCTGACGGGCATCATCATAGAGGACATCATCATTGTGATCATAGCAGCTGTAAACATGATTATCCTCCTTTCCTTTGATGGCCAAATTATGCACAAAGATGGATTTTTATGCAATATTTCATCATGCGGTTTTGCGCAAAATTTATCAGTATATTTTTATATTGTTATATAGCAATGAATAAAAACTAAAAATCAATAAAAGAACAGCTCCTGCCGAAAACTTGCAGGAGCCTCTTTGCTATCTTTTTGATATAAGCCTGGCGCTTATCCTGTCGCCTATGAACTGTATCAGCTCAACCATGACGATGATTATGATCACAGCAGCTGCCATGTATGAAGGCCTGAACCTCTGATAGCCATATCTTATGGCAAGATCTCCGAGGCCGCCACCACCGATTGCACCAGCCATTGCTGAGTACCCTATGAGATTTATGATTGTAAGCGTTACGCCCGAAACGAGCGAAGGCATGGCTTCTGGAATCAAAACCTTGTAGATTATCTGCCAATTGGATGATCCCATAGCCTTTGCAGCCTGGACAACACCTGGATCGACTTCCTTGAGTGCGCTCTCAATGACCCTCGCAACAAACGGCGCTGCTGCAATAGATAGAGGAATGACAGTTGCCATCGTTCCAATGCTCGTTCCGATAATAAGCCTTGAAAGAGGCATCAGCACTATCATAAGGATAAGGAAAGGAAACGAACGCAGGATGTTCACGATACGTGAAAGCACATTGCAGAATACAGGATGAGGGATTATGCCACCATGCTCCTCAGATCCCGTAACATGCAGAAGCACTCCCACAGGAAACCCAAGTATGAGTGAGAATATTGTTGAAAGGAAGACCATGACAATAGTCTGCCACGTAGACTGCATAACAAGGTTGATCATCGTCTGCATTATGCTTCCTCCTCTACAGTGACGCCGTTTTCCCTAAGGAGAGCAACTGCCCTCTCTGCAGTCCCTGCGTCAGGCCCGATATCCGTAATCATGATACCAAGTTCCTCTCCGTCAACATTCTGCACGCCAGCAGCTCTTATGTTGAATATCGCGCCGGTTTCACGAGACACTGTTGATATTATAGGCTCATCGGTCTTTGTACCTCTGAAGCGCAGTGTATAGTGTCCTCCTTCCTTTGACCATCTCACAACAGAATCGTGAACTGTCGTAAGGGATGAAAGGAAATCCTTTGTTACTGCGCTCTTTGGAGATGAGAAGATATCAGAGACAGTGCCCTCCTCAACTATATGCCCGGCATCAAGCACGGCGACACGGTCACAGGCGTCACGGACGACCTCCATCTGATGGGTTATCATCACGACAGTGAGGTTCATCTTCTTCTGTATTTCCTTGATAAGCGCAAGGATTGCCCTGGTTGTCTGTGGATCGAGTGCGCTGGTAGCCTCATCGCAGAAGAGTATGGAAGGATTCACTGCAAGAGCACGCGCAATAGCCACCCTCTGCTTCTGACCGCCCGAGAGTGTGGATATAGCGGCCTTTCCCCTCCCTTCAAGTCCAACAAGCGACAAAAGCTCTGCTGTTCTCTTCCTTATATATTCCTTATCCATATGGCAGATTTCCATTGGATAGGCAATATTATCCTCTGCACTGCGTGAAGAAAAGAGATTGAAGTTTTGGAAGATCATCCCTATTTTCCTTCTCTCTTCTATCAATTCCTTCTTTGAAAGGTTATCCACACGCTTGTCGTCATAATAAACTTCACCCACATCTGGCTTTTCAAGCATAGATACCAGACGCACAAGCGTTGATTTGCCCGCTCCTGATCGTCCGATGATCCCATAAACTGTATTTGATGGGATATCCAAAGAGACATCATCAACAGCATGCAGTGAACCATAGTTTCGTTTCAGGTTCCTTAGTCTTATCTCCATAATAGTCTCCGAAGCTATTTAGTTATATCAGATATAAGCTGATTATACCAACACTTAGCATGAAAAAAGCTGTCACCTTGCAGCGACAGCCTCAGAATGGATGAGATAAGGATTATCTGAGATCCTTGTCTGTCTTGAGAACATCCTGATCATCATAAGCCCTGTTCTCGCCAGCCATAGCCCAGATGAATGTATAGTTGGATGTACCGCAGCCAGAATGGATTGACCATGCTGGATTGATAACAGCCTCATCATTGTGCATTACGATATGCCTTGTCTCAGAAGGCTCTCCCATGAAATGGAATACGACGTTATCTTCAGGGATATCAAAATAGAAGTAGACTTCCATTCTTCTCTCATGTGTATGAGCAGGCATTGTGTTCCATACAGAACCTGGCTCAAGATGCGTAAGGCCCATTGAAAGTTGGCATGTATCAAGAACATCTGGATGGATGTACTGATTTATAGTCCTTTCGTTTGATGTAAGCTGTGATCCAAGATGCTTATGGATAGCATCCTTGAGAGGAATAAGCTTTGCAGGATATGGGCGATGTGCAGGAGTCGTGCACATATAGAACTTTGCAGGATTTGCTGGATCGTCTGAAGAGAACTTCACTTCCTTTGTTCCCATTGGGATGTAAAGGCCATCAAAATGATCCATCTCATACACAGTGCCATCAGCCTCGACCTTTCCCTTTCCTCCGATGTTGATAGCACCAAGCTCTCTTCTCTCAAGAAGATATGTGACACCGAAGTTCTTCCATGTATCGATGTTCTTATCAATTGAGATAGTCTCTTTGACAGGCATGGCACCCATAGTCACGATTCTATCAACATGTGAGTATACAGCGCTCACATCATCTGGTCTGAAGATGTCTGTAATAAGGAACTCATTCCTGAGTTCATCTGTTGTCATTCTCTTAAATGGCTCTTTGCCAGTTGAATAGCGAATATCCATTTTGCTCTCCTTATCAATTTATTCAAGTATATCAGGAAACAAAGACTTTGTGTCCATAAGAAGTGAAATACATCCACTTTCTATATCAGAATAAGCAGTGTCGAAATCATCGGTATACCAAGGATCTGCGACATCACGCGGCAAAAGCATCCGAAGCTTGTCATTATCGCCGAAACGTCTCTTGAGGACTGAAAGATTAGAACGGTCCAGGGCTATCACGAGATCGGCAGAGCGGAATTCATCATCTGTTATACGATGAGCAGCGTGGTGCATGAATGGAATGCCATGCCGGCGAAGAACAGCCTTCGCTGGAGGATAGATATCATTGCCGCTCTCTTCAGATGAAACTCCCGCTGAACTTATAATAAACTTATCAGACAGCTTCTCGTTTCTCACCAGATTCCTGAAAACAGCTTCAGCTATCGGTGAGCGGCAGATATTCCCATGGCAGACAAAGATTATATTCATAAAAGAAAAATACAAAGATAGAAGCAAAAAGAAAACCCCTCTATGAGAGGGGGAGAAAAGTGCGAAAAAAAAACCTGGCAGCTACCTACTCTCCCACGGACGAGCCGCAGTACCATCGGCGCGGGGGCGTTTCACTTCCGTG
>CALXLI010000053.1 GCA_944389155.1 uncultured Spirochaetaceae bacterium
ATACGTGACCATTGATAGTCTTTCCATCCATTGGTGTGTGTGAGTACTCAACATCCTCTGGGCGGATACCGAATGTCACTTCCTTGCCGATATATGGCTGGAGGTACTTGGCCTGTGCAGGTGTAACTTCAAGGCGGAATGAACCTTCGTTAGCATAGACCTTGTCTCCCTCCTTATCGACCTTTACCTGGAGGAAGTTCATCGGAGGTGATCCAATGAAGCCTGCAACGAACTTGTTGTCTGGCTCGTTGTAGAGTTCCATAGGTCCGCCGATCTGCTGGATAACGCCAAGCTTCATAACGACGATCTTATCAGCCATCGTAAGAGCTTCAACCTGGTCATGCGTTACGTAGATCATTGTTGCCTTGAGCCTGTTGTGGAGACCAGAGATCTCTGCTCTCATCTGGACTCTGAGCTTAGCGTCGAGGTTTGAGAGTGGCTCGTCGAAGAGGAATACTTTTGGCTTTCTGACGATAGCGCGTCCTACAGCAACACGCTGTCTCTGTCCACCGGAAAGTGCCTTTGGCTTTCTGTCAAGAAGTGACTCGATGTCGAGGATCTTAGCAGCTTCCTTAACGCGCTGATCGATCTGATCCTTCGGGAACTTCCTGATCTTGAGACCGAATGCCATGTTATCATAAACGGTCATGTGAGGATAAAGAGCATAGTTCTGGAAAACCATTGCGATATCTCTATCCTTTGGAGGAACGTCGTTCATCAGCTTTCCGTCGATGTAGAGCTCGCCTGAGGAGATATCCTCAAGGCCAGCAATCATCCTGAGTGTTGTGGACTTACCACAACCGGAAGGGCCTACAAGAACTACGAACTCCTGATCTTCGATGTCGATGTTAACGTTATCTACAGCCTTAACGCCGCCATCATAGATCTTGCAGATATTCTTCAGTACTACTGCAGCCATTGATTGCTCCTTTTATTTCGATGATTCAATCGTAAGTCCTGTACGTTCGGGAGTCAAAGAAAAAATGTAGGTAAAAACCGTTATTTTCAGCGAAAAATGGTTGAAAATGCCCTTTTGCTGACTATAAAATCTATTTTAGTCAATATGCCTAAGAAATATACAGAAACAGAAAAAGAGAACATAAGGAAAGCGTTGCTAAGAGAGGGAGGAGAGTGCCTTCGGCTGTATGGGGTGAAGAAGACCACTGTTGATGAGCTTGTCCGCCGTGTGGATATCCCCAAGGGCACATTCTATCTTTTCTATGAGCATAAGGAAGCGCTTTTCCTGGACATGATCACGACATTCATCTCTGAGCTGGAGAATCTGTACCTTATGAAGCTCCAGGAACTTGATGAGAACCACATAGTCACATCACTTACCGATATATTCTTCACGATACTCTGGAAGTTCTATACTGATGGACTCTACAGATTCCTTGATGGAAATGAGCTGGAGCTTGTGCTCAGGAAATACGGAAACGTTGAACGTGATAAGCTCAAGGGGAGCTTCCGTCCTATCCTTGAATCCTTGTTCTCTTATTTCTCGATTGAAGATGAGAATGATATAAACTCATTTGCAAAGGGGTATGAAGCACTGCTGTATATACTGCTTCATGTAGATAAGATTGAGAACAAGGAGAGCACGCTTCGCTTTCTTATAAGAGGACTGGTACTGCAGATGGTTGAATGAAAAAGGCTGCCATCTCTGACAGCCTTGCTGCTAGTTCTTCTGCTCCTCTTCCTTGTCTTTCTTCTCGGAGCTTTCATCCTTCGTTTCTTCTGGAGGTAGTTTCTTGACTATAGCTTCCTCGATTCTCCTGTCCTCTATCTTCGTAACGTGGATATCGAGTCCATTTATCCTGCAGTCAAGCTGTGTTCCATCTTCAGGGATCTGGGACAGTGTTGATAGCACCATGCCACCGATCGTGTCATAGTCCTCGTTCTCTTCAAGCTCTATCCCGGTCTCGTCCGAGAAGTCCGAAAGGCTTACAGAGCCTGTTACCTTCCATTCATCCTCTCCGATCCTCTGTATAGGAGTCTCTTCCTGCGGATCGAATTCATCATAGATGTTGCCTACAATCTCCTCCAGGAGATCTTCAAGCGTTATTATACCAATGGTCTGGCCATATTCATCCACAACGATTGCGATATGCGTCTTATTTGCCTGCATGTCCGTGAAGAGCTTGTCTGCATGGATTGATTCTGGAACCATATAAGCAGGACGCAGCAGGTCCTTTATCTTCTTCCTGTCGCTTTCATTGCGGTTTATGAGGAAATCACGGGCGTTGAGTATGCCGAGTATGTCGTTTATGTCCTCTCCATATACAGGATATCTTGAGAGACCTGTATCCTTGATTGTGTCCAATATCTCATATTCAGGAGTATCGACCTGGAATGAGACGACATCAGGCTCACGTGTCATGACATCGCTGACTGAGATATCATTGAATTCGAATACATTCTGTATCCATTCCTTCTCATCTTCTTCTATCGATCCTGATTTCCCGCCTGCGTCGACCATAAGCCTTATATCATCTTCTGTAACATCTTCATCAGCGCCCTCTCCTTTGAGTCCCAGAAGGCGAAGTATTACATTCGTTGATGCGGAGAGTACCCATATCACAGGTCTCATTACCTTTGCAAGGAATAAGACAACAGAGCAGGCCATCTTTGCAACAGCATATGATTTCTGCTGAGCGATCCTCTTTGGGACAAGCTCTCCGAATATGAGGGTGAAGAATGAGATTATGATAGTCGTAAGCACAACCGCGATAGTGCCAAGCGTTGCATCTGAAAGCGGCAGCCCCCAGCTTTTGAAGATCGGAACGAAATATACAGCGATGTTGTCTGCAGCGAAAGCTGAGCCAAGGAAGCCCGCAAGCGTTATCGCTATCTGTATCGTAGATAGGAATGCAGATTGGTTCTCTGTAAGGCGCAGAAGCTTTGTCGCTGTTCTGTCGCCTTCTTCTGATTTCCTTTCAAGCTTTGTCTTGTTGAGCGAGACTACGGCAATTTCCGTAGCTGCAAAAAATGCGTTGATAAGTATAAGTATTACCTGTAATGCTAATTGTTGAGCTATTGTCATCCTTTTTCTCCTTTGAAATTTTTCAGTACCTCTCAGTCAGAGGCGGAGAAAAAGTTTTTCAATCATGCATAAATGAGGCTCAGGTTCTGTTGTGTTCAGGCATTTACTGCCAGGCCCTTCGTCCACTTCTCCTTCCTTTGCACTTATGTGCGATATATTACCTCAATGATAATAAATCAACCTCTCAGTCGTCAATGATTCAGTTTCCCTTTTGGGCTTTCTTTCCTTTCATGACATATATCAAGGTATATAATGCCATGATGAACGAGACTGTAGGTGCTATCATGCCGAGTGCGCCGAGGTTATCTGGAAAATGCCTGCTGAAGATGCAGACAAGCGGTATCCTGAGCGCAATGGCACCGAATGTGCAGCTTACCATGGTCCATACGGTCTTCTGCATTCCGTTGATGTATCCATTTAGGATGAATACAAGCGTTACGGCTATATAATCATAGCTGCATGATCTGAAGAACGGTATTCCTGCCTGTATCACGGCCTCATCATCTGTGAACACACCTATCATGGTCTCAGGCGAGAGCTGGGCCCATAGCCAGAACAAGAATGCAACGCACAAGGCAAAGAGAAGCGAAAGCCACAGTGACTTCCTTGCCCTGTCCATGCTTCCGCGTCCATAGTTCTGTGCTGTTATCGCAGCAAGCGCATTTGCAAGCGATGTTGCAGACAGCATAGCGAATACATCATATTTAGCGCTTATCCCTACAACGGCAGCACTGTACACGCCGATTGCGTTCATGACCGCTGTCAGATACAGGAATGATATCCTCACTGCCATTTCCTGGAATGAGATCGGAATGCCTATCCTGGCAAGACGCAGGGCTATATCCTTGTCCGGTGCAAATGAGCGGAGCCTGAAATCAAATATGAAATTCCTATGCCTGAGGTAAAGCACGGAGACAACCATGCTTACAGCTTGCGATATAACGGTTGCCAATGCTGTTCCCCCGACCCCGAGTCCGAATGATGAGACAAACAGGAAGTCAAGCACTATATTGAGAATGCAGGCTATCAGGACAAAGAGCATGGGGCTTCTTGAGTCCCCATAGCCGCGAAGTATTGCCGCTATTGCATTGTAGCCGCAGATGAAGAGGCAGCCATAGGCACATACCGATACATATTCCTTTGTCAGAGCAAATGACTGGGATGGTGTGCGTAGAGCTGTGAGTATCTCATCTAGGAAGAACAACAGCAGGAATGTGATCGCAAGAGAGACAAAGAAGAAGATGGTAAGCGTTGTCCCTATGGCCTTCTTGACGCTCTCTTCATCCCTTTCCCCTTTATATGATCCAATCAGGATCGTGCTTCCAAGGGTAAGGCCTGTTATCAGGCTGGTGACTATCTGCGTTACCTGAGTTCCAGTTGAGACAGCTGCAACGCTTTCTGCACTGCAGTACAGCCCCACGACAAATAGATCAACTGCGCCATACAGTGATTGAAGTATGTTCGCAGCAAGATAAGGCAGAGCAAAGATTATCAAGGTCTTTGCAATCGACCCCTCAGTCAGATCCAAACCTTTTAGATTTTCAGCCATATGAACAATCGTGGGAATTGTTTTCAGATTGTCAATAAAAGCATAGGCGCAAAAAGAAAAACCCGGACAAAATCCGGGCTGAAGCGACCGACGGGAATCGAACCCGCGTCACGAGCTTGGGAAGCTCGGATAATAACCATTATATGACAGTCGCGTTGAAGATAATTTACCTAAATCTTTCCCTAAAGGCAAGAGAAAGATGAGAAAACTGTGCTATAGTTTCTACATGGATGAAAAGACGGTAAGGATAATCACGACAGGTGGTACTTTCGATAAGCTTTACGATGCTGTCAAAGGTGAGCTTATCTTCTCTGAAAGCCAGCTTCCCCGCATCCTGAACCAATCGCGTGTCACGCTTCCCATCCATCTGGACAATCTATTGGCTGTCGATAGCCTTGCAATGACTGAAGAGCAGAGAGAAACCATTGTCCGCAATGCGCTTCTTTCCCATGAGAAGATGGTAATAATAATCCACGGAACGGATACGATGGTTAAGACTGCGCAGCTTCTGGAGAAGAATCTTGCAGAAGATGATGGGCATGTTTTTGTCTTCACCGGTGCTATGATTCCCTATGCACTTGAGAACAGTGATGCTGTGTTCAATCTTGGCTGTGCGATAAGTGCGGTCCAGATGCTATCCCATGGCGTCTATATAACCATGGGTGGGCGTATCTACAGCGCAGACCATGTGAGGAAGAACAAGGAGAAGGGGATATTCGAAGATGTCTGACGATACGGTTCTTGAATTGCTTGCGAAGCAGGAAGAGGAGCTTCGCTTTGAAAGCGTCTCCATTGATGACATTGTTGCGATTGGAGAGAAAATAGTCTCTGCGATAAAGGCCAAAGGTGCTTTTGCATACGTGCTGATGCGTGTCAATGGCCTGGAGGTCTTTGCTCAGGCTATGAAAGGCACAAGCGGAAACAACCGCAAATGGGCTGAGCGTAAGGCAAATACAGCTGAGCTCAATCAGAAGAGCTCCATGAGGGTTGCATTGGAAAACAGAAAGAAAGGGCGGGGACTTGCCGAGATAGGCCTTTCCGCGTCCGAGTATGCTCTTGAAGGTGGAGCTTTCCCTATTCTTCTCCAATCAGGACTTGGCATTGGCTCGATTGCCGTTTCCGGAATGCCCAGCGAGGAAGATCATCAGACGATATGCACAGTCCTTTCTGAAGTTCTAGGAAAGGATGTTCCATCAATAGTGGAGGATATAATATGAAGATAACTTGGATAGGGCACTCATGCTTTCGCATAGAGAAGGATGGGTATGCCATCGTAGTTGATCCATATTGTGATGGCTCTGTTCCTGGACTTGAAGATGTAAGGGAAGAGGCTTCCGAGGTTCTCTGTACTCATGAACACAGCGACCACAATTTCAGGGAGGGCGTCAGTATCATAAAGGGAGGGGCTTCTCCTTTTACTGTTGAGACGATAGATACCTTTCACGATGATGCAGAAGGCAGCAAGCGAGGCGGGAACAGGATATTCATAATCAGCGATGGTGAGACGAGGATTGCACATCTTGGGGATCTTGGATGCACCATAGATAATGAAGCCCTGTACAATCTTGATGTCATGCTCATTCCAGTGGGAGGGTTCTTCACCATAGATGGAGATACAGCTGCAGAGATTGTCAAGAAGTACAGGCCTCGCATTGCTGTTCCTATGCATTACAGGAGCGATGATGAAGGCTTTGGCTTTGATGTCATCAGCACACTCTCTCCGTTTGCATCGCATTTTGAAAGGGTGCTTGCAAAAGACGGAAGCACAATAGAGAGCAGTGATGTGTATGATGAGAATATTGTAGTGCTTACTCCTTCTCATCTAACAAAATAGATATTAGTAATGATAGCTTGCGAAAGAGGGCATGCCGCCCTCTTGCATTATGCCTTATCCTTTTGGATCTGTGAGTACAGCAGGTAGCCTCCTGACAGGCTTCTTGCCTTGAATCCAAGGCCTGTGAGTATCCTTGCTCCAATATAGCTTCTCTGTCCGCTTCTGCAGTACACATAGATTGTCTTGTCCTTGTCCAGCTCTGAAGTCCTGTCCCTCAGCTCATCGAGCGGGATGTCCTTTGCGCCCTCTATCATGCCAGAGCCCACTTCCTGCTCTGTCCTGAGATCGATGAGCATTGACTTGTTCTTATCGATTGCCGGTATGTCACGATAGCTGAATTCGTCAAGCAGTCCCTGCATCTTGTTTTCCGCTATGTATCCCGCAATGTTCATGGGATCCTTTGCAGAGGAATAAGGCGGTGCATATGCCATATCAAGGGAGACAAGGTCTTCCACCCCCAGTCCTGCAGCGATTGCTATCGAGACTGTATCTATGCGTTTGTCGACGCCGCTTTTTCCTGCTATCTGTGCGCCAAGTATGCGTCCTGAATCCTTTTCATAGATCAGCTTTATCATCATCGACTCTGATCCAGGATAGTAGCTTGCGTGATCACCTTGGTATGTGAATACAGTATCATAATCCTTTCCCATAGCCATTGCAGTTTCCTCTGTCATTCCAGCAGATGCTGCTGTGAGGGAGAAGAGCTTGAGTACGGAAACGCCTGTGCCGCCTTTGTATGTGCTATTTATCCCTGCGATATTATCTGCAGCTATTCTTCCTTCCTTGTTCGCTGGACCTGCAAGCGCAATCATTGCCTTTGCTCCAGTTGCCCTGCTGAGGATTGAGACAGCGTCTCCTGCTGCATATATATGCTCATCGCTTGTCTGCATTGCGCTGTTGACTATTATCGAGCCACGCTTGTCTGTTTCAAGTCCAGCTTCCCTTGCAAGCTTTGAATCAGGACGCACACCGATTGCAAGGACCGCAAAATCTGCATAGACATCTCCTTTGTCCGTAATCGCGGTTATTCCTTTTCCATTCTCCCGGAATTCAATGAGGGATGTGCCGAGGCGAAGGTCAATTCCGTTCTTCCTCATCTCATCATGCAGGAATGCGGCCATATCCTGATCAAAGGGATTCATCACATGTCCAGCTCTTTCTATGAGCGTTACAGCAAGTCCCTTATGTGCAAGATTCTCCGCGCATTCAAGCCCTATGAAGCCACCGCCTACAACTATAGCCCTTCCATCTATGAACTTGTCAGAAACGTCCTTCAGCGCAAAAGCATCCTCTGTATGACGCAGTGTGAACACTTTATCGCTCTCTACGCCGGGGATCTTTGGTACAACTGCTTCCGCTCCAGGAGAGAGAATAAGGTAGTCATAGCTTTCATGATAGCATTCACCGGTCTTGAGATTCCTTATGTGGACACTTCTGTTCTTTCTGTCGATTGAAAGAGCCTCGCTGTTCACCCTTGCCTCTATCCTGAATCTTTTCCAGAAGCTTTCCGGTGTCTGAAGGGTAAGGTTCTTCTTGTCTTCTATTACACCTCCGATATAGTACGGCAGTCCGCAGTTTGCATATGATATGAAACCGCTTCGTTCTATTATTATTATCTCAGCACTCTCTGAGAGCCTTCTGAGCCTTGCTGCAGCCGTTGCACCACCTGCAACGCCTCCTATTATCACAACTTTCATCAGTCCTCCTTTTTTCATTATACAGCATAATCTTTTTATGATTAACTCATTTTTAATATTCTTTATTAGGAATTATAAATCATTAAAAATATTATATTTTCTTTTTGCGGGCCGCTGTATATAATCATCATATGATTGACTCTATAAAAGTAAGAGGCGCAAAGGTTCATAACCTGAAGAATATAGATGTGGATATCCCTCTGAACAAGATAGTCGGGATAGCTGGTGTTTCTGGCTCAGGCAAGTCCTCTCTTGCCCTTGGTGTCCTGTATGCAGAAGGATCAAGGCGTTATCTTGAGTCTCTCTCAACCTATACAAGACGACGGATGACGCAGGCTGAACGCGCGTGGGTTGATGATGTCCTCTACATCCCTGCCGCCCTTGCGCTTCGTCAGCGTCCTGGCATTCCTGGTATCAGGAGCACATTCGGTACAGGGAGCGAGCTGCTGAATTCGATACGGCTTATGTTCTCACGTCTTGCATCACATCGTTGTCCTAATGGCCATTATCTTTCTCCAACGCTTGATGTCGCTGCAGGCCATGAGCTTGTATGTCCTGAATGCGGAGAACGCTTTTATGCACCGAGTGCTGAAGAACTTGCTTTCAATAGCCAGGGAGCGTGCCAAAGATGCAACGGGACGGGAATCGTCAGGACTGTTGATATCTCCACGCTTGTTCCAGATCAGTCCCTGTCAATCGACCAAGGTGCTGTTGCTCCTTGGAACTCACTTATGTGGTCGTTGATGGTTGATGTATGCAGGGCAATGGGAGTCAGGACTGATGTGCCTTTTTCCAAGCTGACGGATGAGGAGAAGGATATTGTCTATAACGGGCCTGCTGTGAAGAAGCACATCCTTTATAAATCGAAGAATTCAAACCAGGCAGGGGAACTTGATTTCACATACTTCAATGCTGTCTATACAGTTGAGAACGCACTCTCCAAGGTCAAGGATGAACAGGGCATGAAGAGAGTTGAGAAATTCCTGAAGGAAGATATCTGCCCAGAATGCCATGGTTCAAGGCTCTCAGAAAGCGCAAGGGCTCCACGTCTTATGGGAAAGGGACTTGATGAGGTCTGTACGATGACGCTTTCCCAGCTCATGGAATGGGTTCGCTCTATTCCTTCATCACTGCCTTATGAGATGAGAAGCATGGCAGAGAACATTTCTGAAGCCTTTTTCGATACCGCACGTCGTCTGATGGATCTTGGCCTTGGATATCTTTCTCTGGACAGAGCTGCTTCGACCCTCTCGACAGGAGAAAGGCAGAGAATGCAGCTTGCCCGTGCTGTGCGCAATCGCACTACAGGGGTCCTGTACGTTCTTGATGAACCATCAATCGGGCTTCACCCATCGAATATAGAAGGCCTGAGAGGGGTTATGAATGACCTTGTGGCAGATGGGAATTCTGTTGTTCTCGTTGATCATGATACACAGCTCCTCTCTGCATCGGACTGGATCATAGAGATGGGAAGGGATGCGGGGAAGAACGGCGGATATGTGATTGCAGAAGGAAGCGTAAGCGACATAGAGAAGAACAGCGCTTCCAGGATAGCGCCATTCCTTTCGGGGAAGGATAAGGCGAAGATAAGCAACCGTGCTGATGTATTTGCCTTTGGTGCCATAAAGCTATCAACAGATAAGATCCATACAGTCAAACCTCTTGATATCTCCATTCCCAAAGGTCGTCTTACCGTAATAACAGGGGTATCAGGATCTGGAAAGACAACACTTGTCCTTGAAAGCCTTGTGCCCGCTGTTGCTGCTGTGACAATGGATGGGAAGCTTCCTTTGCACGTGAAGGCTGTGGAATGCGATGGGATAAGGAACGTAAAGCTTATCGATGCATCCCCAATCGGCATAAACATACGTTCAACAGTTGCAACATATTCAGATGTCCATGATGAGCTCAGAAAGCTTTTCGCTAAAACCGAGAGCGCTAAGGCCGGTGGCTGGAAAGCTGGGGATTTCTCATACAATACGGGACGTCTGCGCTGTCCTGTATGCGATGGGACCGGGACGATAAGCCTGGATGTCCAGTTCCTCCCCGATGTAGATATCCCATGCCCTGAATGCAGAGGCTCAAGGTATTCAAAGGAGGCAAAGGGCATAAAGTACATGAACAGGAACGGGAAGGAATACTCGCTTCCAGAGCTTATGGATATGGATGTCAATACAGCGCTTGATGCGCTTTCTGATAAGAAGACGATAACGGATCGTCTCTCTGTCCTGCGTTCTTTGGGACTTGGGTATCTTACCTTGGGTGAAGAGACTCCGGGACTCTCTGGTGGAGAGGCGCAGCGTCTGAAGCTTGCAAGCGAGATGGGAAGGAACCAGAGCGATTCTCTTTTTGTCTTTGATGAGCCCACGATAGGACTGCATCCGCTTGATGTGCAGACTCTTCTTTCAGTTTTCAATACCTTGATTGGAAATGGTGCGACAGTTGTCGTCATCGAGCATGATCTGGATGTCATAAGAAGCGCTGACTACATAATCGATATGGGACCCGGCGGAGGTGAGGATGGCGGACGTGTTGTTGCTGTTGGCACGCCGGCAGATATAAAAGCTTCTTCCGATAGCATAACAGGACGCTATATCTGATATAATGCGGATCATATGCAGGGTGATATGTCCAGGAGAGCACAGGAGCTGGATAGGCTGAACCTTCCTTTTGCGGTTGTTACGATAATCGGAAGCGATGGCATCGTGCCGCGAAGGTCTGGCCGTATGCTTGTAACAGAGCAAGGTGAAACGGAGTCGACGATAGGTGGGCATCTTATTGAGAATACCGCAGTGAAGGCTTCGCTAGAGGCGATTGAAGAAGGGGAAGGCAGGATAATAGATGTCAGTACCGGGAGGGGAAGCGTAAAGCTCATGGTTGATGTTGTGAACAAGGCAAAGCGGGCTTATATTATCGGGTATGGGTATGTCGGCCGTGCGGTTGCAAAGACACTTTATTCCGTCGGATATGCTCTCTATATTTATGACATAAACCCTGTGGATTGTCCGTTCGCAGCGGAGACACACACAGGCCGCAGCTGGAGCGAGATCCTCAGCACCCTTGTCCTTGATGCGCATTCTGCATTGATTGTCACGATCCATAGCAAGGATGACGTTCTTTCTATGATAGATTACTCCAAGGCATTCTATGTAGGTGCGATGGCATCTCGTTCCCGTATCATCCCAGATAAGCGCATATTCGCTCCAATCGGCCTTGATATAGGCGCGGAGACTCCAGAGGAAGTTGCTGTATCCATCACTGCTGAGGTTATGAAGGCCTATAGTGCGGGAAGCGGGCTTCCTGGCAGGGACAGGCGAGCAAGATTCATCATGATTGCAGGATGCTGTTCCCTCTCTGCCGCTACTGCAGAGAGGCTGGTGAGAGCAGGGTATGATGTTCTCATAGCAGGAAGTGTTTCATCAGAGAGGACGGAAAGGATCGAAAGGGCTGATGATGCTTTCCATGTGCTTGATGAAGGTCGTATACCGGTTTTTGCAGGAAGTGCTGCCGATGTGCTTGATAAGCTCCATCCCACTGTTTTCATAGGCGTTGAAGAGAACGGTAAGAAGATAAGGGACAAAGCTCCTTTCACGATTTCTGTATCATCATATCCTGATGAAGCTGATGCGGATACTGCTATAAGCAGCGGTGGAAGCGAAGGTGCGGTGACAGGCGCTGTGCTTGAAGCTGTTGATGCATTCTTTTCACGATATTAAGGTTCTGCCAGGGGTTTTATCCCTCCATCTTTTATCTTTATACGCACCTTGCTGTTTTCAGCCTTTCAGCTTTGTCTTTCCTCCACTTTGCTCCAGCAAGTATGTTTTCCTTTACTGTCATATCTGGAAACAGTGCATAACTTTGGAAAAGATAGCCTATATGCCTTTTCTGAGGAGGTAGGTTGATGTGGTGTTCTGAGTCGAAGAGCACTTTGCCATTGTATTCGATATGACCGCTGTCCGGCTTCATTATGCCTGCTATGCATTTAGGCGTTACGCTCTTGC
>CALXLI010000054.1 GCA_944389155.1 uncultured Spirochaetaceae bacterium
GCATCATCCTGCCCTATGACATATTCATCCAAAGCCTTCACTATTTCAGAAGGAACCATATCATCAAGATGCTTCTTTGCATTAAGCCTTTCCATCTATAACCTCTGTAAGAATATTATGATTGGTATATATGCAGATGTCCGCAGCTGTCGAGACTGACTTGCGGGCTATCTCCTCTGCACTCAGATCGACCCCAGCATCAAGATAAGCTCTTGCCGCCGCGAGGGCATATGCGCCACCCGATCCGATGCCAGCTGCATCCCCCTCAGGCTCAAGGACATCACCGGATCCTGTTATCAGATAGATCCTGTTTCCATCAGATGTGAGCATCATGGCGTTCAGGTTCCTGAGAGCCCTGTCTGTGCGCCACTGCTTTGCAAGCTCTACCGCAGAGCGCATCAGATCACCGTTATATTGCCTGAGCTTCCCCTCGAAAAGCTCAAAAAGGGTGAAAGCATCTGCCGTTGCGCCTGCAAACCCTATGATTATTCTCCCATCATATAGCCTTCTTACCTTGCGGCAGTTGCCCTTCATCACGATTCCACCCTCTCCGGATGTCGCCTGGCCATCTCCTGCGATAGCTACCTTGCCATCCTTCCTGACAGCGCAGATCGTGGTTCCGTGGATAGTCATTTATTCTCCTTTGCATGAGGATGCGTGCCATCATAGACGCTCTTCAGTCGCCGTCGAGAGACATGCGTATAGATTTGAGTCGTGGAGATGCTCTCATGCCCAAGCAGCTCCTGCACAAGACGGATATCAGCACCACGGTCCATCATATGCGTTGCAAACGAATGACGGAGGGTATGGGGAGTGAACTCCTTCTGCCAACCAAGCCTTGCCCTATATTCCTCAAAGATAATATGAGCTGAACTAAAGGGCAACCTTCCACCCTTAGTTCCGATGAACAATGCCTCCTCATCGCTCCTGCCGAGCTGGGAAAGGTACTCTGAGCGCAATGCAAGATAAACGCGCATTTCATCGCCTGTGCCTTTTGAGAAGAACACAAACCGCTCTTTATCGCCTTTTCCCGTAATGAGTATCCTGCGCTTCTGGAAATCAAGATCGCCGACATCGACAGAGAGCGCCTCCCCTATGCGCATGCCTGAGTTGTAGATAAGGAGGAAAAGCATATGGTCCCTCTCATCGCGGAATGAATTCCGTGGAAGGGAAAGAAGCTCCTTCACTTCCTCTTCTGTCAGTACAGATGGAAGCCTTGATTCCTTCTTCCTCATGGAAATAGAGGAGAAAGGATCGGAATCAACGACACCGCGCTTCTGCATATAGCCATAGAAGGTCCTGAGCGCTGTCAGCTTCCTGATGACGGAACGCTCTGCAAACTCAGCCATCATCTCCCTGACATAGCCCTTTGCATCTTCCTTTGAGAAATCCTCAACGCTCTTTCCGATCTTTCCTAGGAATATCTCCCACTCCTCCAGATCCACACGGTAGCTTTTGACAGTGTTCCCAGACAGTCCCCGTATAGATTCGATATATGAAAGGAAATCTTCAATCTCTCTCATAGCCTCAGTATACCAAATCGTTCGCGGCCAAATCCATAAATACCGCTATCGCATTGATAGGCAATGCATTTCGGGAATGCCAGGAATGATGAGAATGTATCAACTACGGGAGCTCCTTCACAGGCAGCATGCCTTGCATCATCCATATAAAGTGATGAACGGAGAATAGAGCATTCAAGGCCCCTATCGAGTGCATTTCCTGCTACTGTGCCAAGCTCTGTCGTAACAATTGCGGATGAAAAGGAAATGGCAATCTCTGCAGCACGTTCCCTGGCTCTGCTTCCATCATCAGCTGATATTACAGAGCCACCTGTCAAGAGCGTGCGGATCACACGTTCCTTACGCCTTTTCTCAAGCACATCCATCCTCTCGCAAGAGACAAGATGAAGCCTGCCGCCTCCGTCCTCAGCCCCCTTAAGGACAGAGTAAAGACCTCCACGCATTCCTATTGTGATGATATCAAAGCCTGAGAGAGACGCTTCCAAAGCTGAAAGATAAAGAGCTTTCCTTTCATCATGGCTAAGTGATAATCTCTGGCTTGCCAGCATCACCCCCTTCCCCGAAGGCAGTGTCCCTCGATAGGCAAACGAAATTCCTTCAATGCTTGATTTCCGCATCTCATCCCCAAGGTCTATAAGAGAAATATAATCTTGCTTCATATTATATATACGCCCTGGGATGCATTTCCGTCCAACTATAGGAGAGACATGATTATATTGATGTACAGAAGCACTATGACCACAATGAGCAAAGGCTTTATCGCCCTGTCTCCATATCGAAGCGCAAAACGCGAGCCTAGAGCATTGCCAGCGATGGAGAAAATGGCTGCAGGTATTCCGATCTGATAGACAATAGAGCCTGAGATCATGAATGTAATCAGCGCAGAAACATTCGAGGCTGCGTTGATGACCTTCGTGATTCCAGCGCTTTCAAGGAATGTAAAGCCAAGCATTGAGAACCCTATTGTCAGGAACATGCCTGTTCCGGGGCCGAAGAACCCATCGTACAGACCGGTGGCTGCAGCAAGGACAGCTGAGAAGGCAAAGAGCATCGGTCGTCCAATCTCCCTTCTCTCACCATCCTTCCGTCTTGGGACGATGACAAGCGCGGTGATGAATGGAAGCGCGACAAGCAGGAGATATGAAAGGATGAAATCAGAATACCGCAATGCCAGCACCGCCCCGAAGTGTGATCCAGCGATGGTGAAAACCGAGGCAAATGCAGCTATGGGCCAGTATATCTTACCGCTCTTCCCATAGTTCCAGACAGATACGATGGTACCGAATGTAGATGAGAACTTGTTGTTCCCCAGCACAGTCGCAGGAGGCAGTCCGACTGCATAGTACGATGCAAGCGAAACAAGACCGCCACCGCCTGCTATCGAATCTATGAAGCCTGCCAGGAATATAAGAGGCAGCAGAAAGACGAGAGAGAATGGGTCAATCATCACTATCCCCTAACGGAGAGTATTTATCGAAGAACGCAAGGATGGAGGATGTGTCCAGATGAGTATAGATCTGCGTAGTCCTTACATCGCTGTGGCCAAGCATCTCCTGCACGCTCCTGATATCCGCACCGTGCTCTATCATATGCGTCGCGAAAGAATGCCGGAGGGTATGGATCGTCGCATCAAGCCCCAGTCTTCCGACAGCCTCATGAAAGCGCTTATGTGCAGCCTGACGTGTCAGCCGTCCGCCTCGCCTGTTGAGGAAGAGCGCGCTTTCCCTGTCGTTTTTCAGAAGCTTCGGCCTTACAGCATCAAGATAATGGTCCAAGGCATCAGATGCTACCTCTCCGATGAATACAAGACGCTCCTTGTCCCGTTTGCCTATCACGGATATAGTGCTTTCGGCTTTTCTGTAGGAAGAGACATCAAGCGAAACGGCCTCTGATATCCTCATTCCCGATGAGTATATAAGCTCGAAGAGCGTGTAATCGCGTTCGCTGAGGAGATCATCGGGAGGGAATGACGAAAGAAGCTCATCAACCTCGCTCTCGCTTATCACACGAGGAAGCTGCTGCCTGTCCTTTGGCTTCTCCACAAGCGTCGCAGGATTGCTGCCGGCAATGCCTTCCTCAGATAGGAACATATAGAACGAACGGAGAGAGGAGAGTATCCTTCCCTCTGTGCGTTCTTCTATCCCCTCTTCCTTCCGGTGGATAAGATAGCTTTCTATATCCTCAACCCCAGCTTCTTCCAGCTTCACATCCACGCTATCAAGGAAATCAAGGTATACCCTTGCATCCATTGAATAAACCTCTCTGGTTTTCTCAGAGAGGCGACGTGTGAATATAATATAGTCATCGAAGCGCCTGAGGAGATCCTCCCTTGCTGTCACTTATCATCATCCTCGTCATGGCGTGAATACCTGAGGACAGCAGGAATCGAGTAATCGCTCTGTGTACCGCTTCTCTTTCCAAGCTGCATCTGCAGGTCCTGCCATCTGTTGACAGTTATCGTTGCTGGATCTGAGCCCTGCTTCTGGACAGGCTTCTGCACAGGTTCTGGCTTTGCCTCTTCCTTAGGCTCAGGTTTCTGCACAGGCTCATGCACAGGCTCTTCCCTCTTCCTGAAGATCTCTGTCTCTGGCTCGACAGATGTGGAAGCCTGCCTTTCCTCAAAGCCCGTAGCGACGACTGTTACCTTTATCCTGTCCCCAAGGCTCTGGTTGTAGCTCTGGCCCGCGATTATAAGGGCATCCTCTGCGCAGTTCTCCGTTATGAGCTCCACAACGTCCTGATACTCCTGAAGCGTGAGATTGTCACCGCCTGCAAGATTGACGAGCACGGACTTTGCACCATCGATGCTTGCATTTTCCAACAGAGGGTTCGAGATAGCAAGGCGCGCAGCATCAACAGCCCTGTTCTCCCCTTCTCCGAATCCAAGTCCGATAAGGGCATCTCCCTTGCCTTTCATGACTGTCTTTACATCTGCAAAGTCGATATTTATCTCACCTGGTTCTGTAATGAGGTCTGAAATTCCCTGTACAGACTGCAGAAGCGCACTGTCAGCAATGAGGAAAGCCTGCTTGATAGGCGTATTGTTCTCAACGACCTTCAAGAGATGCTGGTTAGGGATCAGGATGAGCGTATCGACCTGCTTTCTAAGCTTTTCGATTCCCTGCTGGGCAAGCAGAAGCTTCTTCTTTCCCTCAAATGCGAAAGGCGTTGTGACGACAGCCACAGTCAATGCACCGCAGGACTTTGCGATCTCTGCAACGACAGCAGCAGCACCAGTTCCGGTTCCGCCTCCCATTCCGGCTGTTATGAATATCATATCTGAGTTCTCAAGCTCAGCCTTTATCTCTTCCTTGGACTCAATGGCGGCCTTCTCTCCGACCTCAGGGATTCCTCCAGCACCAAGCCCGCCTGTAAGCTCCTTGCCGATAGCTATGCGTGTCTGGGCATTAGAGCGCTGCAATGCCTGGACATCTGTATTGAGGGCAATGAATGAAACCTTCCTCAATCCAGACGCAATCATCCTGTTGACTGCATTACCACCGCCACCACCTACTCCGACTACCTTTATGATAGTTGGAGCAGCCTGTTCCGTTGCTGTTGCATCTTCAATGTCGAAAATATCAAAATCCATGCCGCACCTCTCAAAATAGCTTTCCGAAGAAATTCCTTACCTTACCACCCAGTCCGGATTTCTCCTTGCTTGGCTGTCCGAGATTCGGATTCTCCCTATATTTCTTTGCTTCAATCTTCAACAGTCCCAGAAGCGTTGAATACCTTGGATCTATATACATCCTGTCAAGCCCGTTGATTGCCTCAGGAAACCCTATTCTGGCGGGCATCCTGAAGATCTCGGAGGCAAGCTCAGTCGCACCAGAAAGAAGAGCTCCTCCTCCGACAAGTATGATGCCAGCCCCAAATGACCCTGAGACATCCAGCTTTTCCATCTCACCGGACAGCATCGAGAAGATCTCAGCCATCCTAGGTTCAATCAGCTTGGCAAGCTCCTTCCTTGGAAGCCTTATCGAAGGCTTTCCTCCAACTGCCGGGGTTATCACCATATCCGTCTCGGAAACAGATGGAGTATGGCAGCATCCATCTGAGATCTTGAGGGATTCAGCAGCAGCACGCGGAATCTGAAGCATATATGCAATATCCCCTGTGACATTATCACCGCCAAGCGGTATCCCACCGCAATAGACAGGAGCTCCCTGAACATATGCTATGGCATTTGTTGTTCCGGATCCGATATTTATCACAAGAGCGCCCATCTCCTTCTCATCCGGAGCAAGGACAACCTCGCTGTCTGCAAGGCTCTGCAGAACCATCCTCTGCACCTGCAGACCCGCTTTCTGCACGCACTTGCGCAGATTCTGGCAGATCGATGATGAGCCTGTCACCAAAAGCACGCTTGTATCAAGCCTATGGCCAAGCATATCTATCGGGTCCTTTATGCCAGATCTGGAATCAACCTGGAAATCCTGAACAAGGGTATGGATTATCTCCGTATCCTTCGGAAGCTCACGGGCTCTCGCAACATCGATGGAACGCCTTATATCCTCTCTTTTTATCTCCTGATCCTTGCTTTGTATACCGACAACGCCGGAGGACTGTATTCCCCTTATATGATCGCCACCGACACCCAGTATAAGGGAGGAAACCTCCGTGCCAGCCTGCAGCTCTGCATCAGACACAACGGCATTTATGACCTTCAGCGTCTGTTCGATGTTGACTATCGATCCAGACCTCACGCCATCGCTTGCACGTTCAGAGATTGCCTCTATCATCAAGTTGCCATCGCGCGAAACAGAACCAATTGCAGCGCGTACCCAGCTTGTACCGATATCAAGTCCAACAAGAGTCTTATCAGAAACCAATGCCCTATCCCTCAAAGCCAAGAGGAGCGGAATCCGCTACCCCCTTATCGCTAACATTATCATCAAGTGCATGACGGATGGAAGATGCTCTGTTTCCTTCCTCCGCTTCTCTTGCAAAGAATTCATGATCAAAGCCGAAAGATTCAAAGAACCTGAGCTCTTCATCATCTATATATACCGAAGGATATATGGAGAGAAGCTGCGGGATATCCCGCAGATCAAGCTCATCGGCACTATCGGAGAAGACAAGGAACACACCGTCAGAAGACAGTGCAAGGATTCCCCCATCCCTATACTCCGGCACTATATGGACAGTTCCATCTGAAAATGATGTGGCTGTGCTGTCTATATAGCATAGGCTATCGATTCTCCGGACAGCTTCCGACATTTCCTTCGATATATAGGAACAACCCTTCAATGGAAGGATTGCCCTTTCGATTGAAGGAGTCGAAGACTCTATCTCAATGCCCGTTATCCTCATTCCCCCCATGTGGATGAACGAAGAGAGCAGCGATAGCAATATAAGGGGAGATGCGATTATGAAAGCTTTGCTGTCAGGACTCATGCTCCCTCCCCATCTTGTATGCCAGCTTATATAGGAATACAGTTGACAGCATTGTTATCGCTTCCTCTTCCATGGAGTAGCTGAAGAATGGAAGCATGATCCCAGAAAAAGGCAGCATCCCTGCAACGTAGAGAAGATTGCAGAGTGCCTTAAGGGTTATCATAAGGGAAAGTCCGTAGCTAAGAGAGACCGCAAATCCGCTTTCCTTCTCGATTGCACGCTTTGAGGTCCTGACACCTATTACCAGATAGATGATGAATAGGAACACGATGAAGATAGTCCCGATTCCACCGAGCTCTTCCGAAAAGATCGCGAATATGAACTGTGATTCGGGGCTTATCATCTCACCAAGCTTATACAGTCCAGATCCAAGTCCTGTTCCTACAATGCCCCCATCAGCTATGGCCTGCCTGGAAACGGAAAGCGCAGCATCATAAAGCGATTCATCAACGACAGGAATCACAGTGGAATACATCGGAAAAAGAAGCTCCGGAAGGGCCATGGCAGCTCCTGCAGCAGCAAGGACCATGGAAATGAATGCAAGGATAAGGACAAGCTTCGGAATGCGCACCCGCCGCAGCATCAGAAGAAGTATGACTGATGACAGGACAAACCAAGGAAGCCCCCCAGAGAACAGGATCAGTATCTCCAGGGCTATCAGGGAAATGGCTGCAGATACTACGCACCTGACGCTTCTCTCCTCATCGGTATAAGGCAGAAGCCCCGCTGCAGTGAATACAGCTGCAAATACCGCAAATGAAGAAGGATTGAATATAGGGATCCCCTTGAATGCAAGAAGGCTCCCGAAAGAAAAGCCTGGAATGAGCGTGATCACAAGAGAAACAAGCGCAACAGGAAGGAGGAAAGCGAAGAATTTCGACATATACTGCAGCGGCATCAGCGTCACAAGCGCGCCGACGACAACCGCAATCACGGCAGTGCATACCTGCTTCAGGAAATAAAAATAATGAGGATAGCCTAAGCTTATTGCTTTTGGATATGAGGCACTGTAAAGCACGACAAGGCCAAGCAGCGTGAGGATCAATGAAATGCAAAGGAAAGTAAACGGAGAGAATGAACCGGATGTATTCGTCCGGTTATCACCTGCTTTGTATGTTATATCATCATAGCTTCGTTCAGAGGGAATCCTTGGCATAGTCGGGATTATACACAACTTTCGCCGATTCAAATAGATGCACTGTGAATAAACTCACTGTCACTTTCCGGTAAACCTGCAGCTACAGCAGCCCTGAGGGCTTTTGCTTCCCTATCGATTTCAGTCGCTTCAACAATGACGCTTGCATAGTCAGCTACCGCATTGCTTCTTGCGCCAATCTGCCAAAGAGGGATAAGGGTAACCAAGAACATAAGAGAAACCATTGCGATAATAAGACACTTGATCGATCTTGTGATATTCCTATTGAATTCAATCTCTTTCATACAAACCTCAGATCCTTTCGACTACCCTTAATTTCGCGCTGCGGGAAGGCGCGTTCTCTTCTTCTTCCTTTTCAGACGGGACAATAGGCTTCCGGGTTATGATCCTTATCTCCTTATCATCCTTTGCGCTTTCATCCTTGAAGAACCATTTTACGATCCGATCCTCAAGCGAATGAAAGGTTATCACTCCTATCCGTCCCCCTCTTTTCAGGACCCTGATGGCGCTTTTCAAAGCAGGTTCGATCTTTGCCAGTTCGCCATTGACCTCAATCCTCAGGGCCTGAAACGTCCGTGTTGCAGGATGGATGCGACCGTATCGATAATCCTTTGGAACAGCATGGAAGATGATATCGGCAAGCTCTGCCGATCTTTCTATTTCCCTTTCCTGACGACGTTGCACTATGGCCCGTGCAATCCGTCTGGAATACCGCTCCTCTCCATAGCGATAGATCACATCCGCAAGCGCTTCTTCTGAGTATCCATTCACTACATCCTGAGCGCTGATGCCTTCATCGGGATTGAGCCGCATATCAAGCTTCTCATCTCTTCTGAATGAAAAGCCCCTTTCGCTCTCAACGTAATGGAACATGCTTATTCCAAGATCGAAGAGAATCGCATCTGCGGACTCAGCATCTGCTGTGCTCAGATAATCATCGAACGAAGAAAGAACTGGTGTAAAGCGAGAGCCATACGGTCTAAGACGTTCTATAGCCTTCTGCTGAATAACCCTGTCTCTATCCAGCCCGATAACCTTCAGGTTTGGATACCTTTCCAAAAAAAGCGATGTATGGCCACCTTCCCCTGTAGTGCAGTCAATCAACAGTGAATCACCCTCTGGGATCGGAAGATTCTCAAGAACCTCTTTATGCAGTACAGGGTAATGGACAATCTCCATCACTCTCCCTCCTCGTAAATGCTCTGAACAAGATCTGCGATGGATTCATCATCCGAGAAGGAATCGAAAACTTCCGGATTCCAGATCTCCACCGCATATCCAGTTCCGACAAGGAGAGCTTCTCCCCTGTTGGGCAGGGAATACCTTTCCCTGTCCTTAAGGGGGATGTTGATTCTTCCTGAGCTGTCGATGTCAACGTACTGTGCTGGTGATATGAGCTTTCTGATAAGGATACGTTTCTTCTTATCGAGCATAGCCATTGGGGATGAGAGAATTGGCCCGGAGAATTCCTTTTCAAAATACTCAGGGGTCATCAGCATCAGGTGGTTTTCATCCAGCCCTGGGAGAATCACAACCTGTTCAGATGCAAGTGCAGTACGGAGACGGGAAGGCAGGGAGAGACGACCTTTATCGTCAATCTTTGCATTGTACATCCCAGTAAGCAACTGCATCTTTTCCACCATTTTATGGGAATTTATCCCACTTCTTGCCACAACTCTACACCATGCACAACAAATAAGCAAGAAATAAAAATAAAAAGTTTAAAAATACGCTTTTTATGAATTTTGTCAAGAAAAAAAGATAAAAGCAGTTCACCATAAAAGTTGGACAAAAGTGCGAGTCAGGGCGTATAGATAGTATGAGCACTTTAAATACGCTAAGGACATCTGGCCCGTATTTCAAGGGGAGGAATCGCTCCCTCAAATAAGAGAAGAGGAAATCGGCTATAATATTGATGAGATGAAGACTATCAAGACCAGTGAATCCGAATTCGAGAGCCTGATAAGAAGCAGCAGCCTGTACGTAGAC
>CALXLI010000055.1 GCA_944389155.1 uncultured Spirochaetaceae bacterium
AACAATCAAGCTGATTGATATCCTCAGTGCATGCTGTATTCTCATCTATGCTCCTTTGCGTGTAATTTCCGAAAACAAAAAGTTATCGAACATTTCAGGCTGATTATGCCTATTATCTCTAGTAATATCAACAGGGATAATAAACTTTCTGCTTATTCCCAACAAAAACATAAAAATTGTCAGGATAATATGGGCTCAATTATCGCCTTTTAGTCAAGCACCACCATACTGGTTGCCAAGTATATTAAGCAATATATATAAGATATATAGAAAACAGGAATGAAGGCAAATGGATTCATTCATTCAATGTTTTCAAAGAATCAAAATTACATGCTGTTTTTCATCAATTATCGCCAAAATCGCTTACATATGGACACTTCTAAAGTTTATCCAACTGTTGATTTCGTGACCCCTGTAACACAATAATAACAGCCTGATTATCGCATCCTTATTCTCTGTGGACTGCACTATTTTCCAAGTTTTACAATCTCAGACTGCACTATTTTCCAAGTTTTGTAGCCTTGTCAGTGATATTTACCAGAGTCAGGAATCAAAAAGAAGAGCGTACCGGAAATCGATACGCTCTAATTCATTGCTGAATCAATCAGTTATTTGCAATAGCTGCCTGTGCTGCTGCGAGGCGTGCAATAGGCACTCTGTATGGAGAGCAGGATACATAGTCAAGTCCTACTTTCTGGCAGAATGCGATTGACTTTGGATCACCGCCATGCTCACCGCAGATACCCATCTTCATTCCAGGCCTTACGCCGCGACCGAGTTCCACAGCCATCTTTATGAGCTTTCCGACGCCATCGAAATCGATTGTCTGGAACGGATCATATGCGTAGAACTGCTTGTCCGGATCATTAACATAGTGAGTAAGGAATGATGCCGCATCATCACGTGAGAAGCCGCAAGTCATCTGAGTGAGGTCATTCGTCCCGAATGAGAAGAACTCTGCATCCTTTGCAATCTCATCTGCAGTGATAGCAGCCCTTGGAACCTCAACCATCGTACCAAGCTTGTACTCAACCTTGAGGCTCTGCTCATCGAAAACCTGCTGGATGACCTTCTCCGCCTTCTCTTTGCAGAACTGGAATTCCTTATAGATACCTACAAGAGGAATCATGATCTCTGGATGTACATCGAGTCCCTGTCTCTTCACTGTGATTGCAGCCTCGATGATTGCCCTAACCTGCATCTGGAGAATCTCCGGATAGACAATAGCAAGACGGCATCCGCGGAAACCGAGCATCGGGTTGAACTCCTGGAGAGAGTTGATCTTCTTGGAGATTGCCTCAACAGTCGTTCCAAGCTGGAGAGCCATCTCATGGCGCGATGTGTGGTCATTCGGAAGGAACTCATGGAGCGGTGGGTCAAGAAGACGGATCGTGACAGGAAGTCCCTTGAGCTCACGGAAGATTCCGATGAAATCCTCTCTCTGCATAGGAAGAAGCTCGGAGAGCGCAATCTGCCTCTCTCCATATGTATCGGCGAGAATCATCTTCCTCATGGAAATGATCCTTGAACCACCGAAGAACATATGCTCTGTCCTGCAGAGTCCTACGCCTTCAGCACCAAGCTGAACAGCATGATGAGCATCAGCAGGTGTATCTGCATTAGTGCGTACAGACATAGTCTTAAGCTCGTTAACATAGTCCATGAACTTCTTGTAGTTCTGATAAAGCACTGACTCGTTCTCGTTCATAGTGCCTTCGAGAACCTGCATGATCTCAGAATTGCGAACAGGTATCTTCTGTGCATAAACAGCACCTGTGAATCCATCGATTGCCATGTAATCGCCTTCTGAGAGGATCTTGCCACCGACCTCAAGTGTCTTCTTTATCTCATCGACATGGATCTCGCCACAGCCTGATACGCAAGGACATCCCATGCCTCTTGCAACAACAGCGGCATGACTTGTCATGCCACCACGGCATGTCACGATACCCTTTGATACAGCCATTCCTCCGATATCCTCAGGAGATGTCTCCGTCCTGACGAGAAGGACATCCTTGCCCATCTTCGCAGCTTCCTCGGCATCCTTGGCTGTGAAATAGATCTCACCGCATGCACCACCAGGAGAAGCGTTGAGTCCATGAGTCACTTCCTTAAGGGAATTGTCGCGGATGAATGCAGTATCAAGAACAGGCGCAAAAAGCTTGTTGAATTCTGAGGCAGGTACACGCGACACTGCTGTCTTCTTATCGATAAGGCCTTCCTCAACCATCTCGACCTGGCTCCTGAGCCATGCGAAGATAGTCCTCTTCCCGCTTCTAGTCTGAAGCATGTAGAGCTTTCCTTCCTGGATAGTGAACTCAATATCCTGCATGTCATGGTAATGATTCTCAAGGATCTTGCGGATTTTCAGGAGCTCTTCATAGGCTTCAGGATTGACAGCCTGCATTGTCTCCATCTTCTGTGGAGTTCTTATACCTGCAACGACATCCTCACCCTGAGCATTCATCAGATATTCGCCATAGAACCTGTTCTCACCTGAAGATGGATCACGAGTGAACGCAACACCTGTTCCAGATGTCTCTCCCATATTGCCGAATACCATGCACTGAACATTCACAGCTGTCCCAAGAAGACCGCGGATATCATTCATCAGGCGGTACTTGATTGCCCTGTCATTGTTCCATGATCTGAATACCGCATCTATCGTCTTGAAAAGCTGATATTCAGGATCTGTCGGGAAATCCTCGCCAGTAGCTTTCTTATATATAATCAGATAGCGGCGGATGACATCCTTGAGATTATCCACATCGAGCTCCGTATCGAAGTGCTTTCCGTTCTCATCCTTCACAGCCTGAAGGGCATATTCGAACTTCTCATGCGGAACTCCCATTACGACATCGCCAAACATCTGTATGAAGCGCCTGTAGCTGTCCCATGCGAAGCGCTCGTTGCCCGTCTTTCTTATAAGAGCATCAAGTGAATCAGGATTGAGTCCGAGATTGAGAACCGTGTCCATCATGCCAGGCATCGACTGGGCTGCACCAGATCTTACAGATACGAGAAGAGGATTCTCCTTATCTCCAAGCTTGGCTCCCATAAGCTTCTCAAGCTTTCTCAGGTTAGCAAGGACCTCATCCTTCATGCCCTCTGGATATGCATTATGCTGATCCCAGTATGCACATGCTTCTGTTGTGATAGTGAATCCGGGCGGCACCGGAAGCCCAATGCTTGTCATGTCTGCAAGATTGGCACCTTTTCCGCCAAGCAGTGATTTCATCTCTGCTGTTCCTTCGGCCTTTCCATTGCCGAAGAAGTATACATACTTTTTCTTTTTCTCCATTGTGTGCCTCTTAAATTACAACGCAATGGTAATTACAACTGTTAAGATGGTCAATCTAATTGCTGAAATTTACAGAAATTAGATATTACAAAAATGGAACATTGTTTCACTGTTGCAATACAATGGCTATTCCTTGCATAAATACTGTATAATATCGGAAAAGGAACGGAAAAAATGATAATACAGGAATCAGCAGAAATGTATCTGGAGACTATACTGCGTCTTTCGGAAACCAGGGAGATTGTCCGCTCCATCGATATTGCACAGGCAATGGGGTTCTCGAAACCGAGTGTCAGCAGGGCCATGAAGAACCTCAGGGAAAATGGCTATATATCGATAAACAGCGAAACAGGAAGCATAAAGCTTCTCGATGCAGGCAGGAAAATAGCGTCATCAATATATTCAAGGCATAAGCTTCTGTCATCTTTCCTTAAGAAAATCGGGGTAAGCGACGAAATCGCTATGGAAGATGCATGCCGCATCGAGCATATAATCTCTGAAGAAACTGTCGAGGCGATAAAAAAGCATCTTGAGCAGATGCAATGAAAAAGGAGGCTGAACGCCTCCCCTGATCATGATGCCATGAACGCATCCATTCCACGGCGGATGCTCTCCGCTCTTAGCTTCTCCAGAGCCCTCTTCTCTATCTGGCGTATCCTCTCTTTAGTAAGGGAGTAGCCCTCGCCAATCTCCTTCAGGCTCATAGCCTCATTTCCATCAAGGCCATTGCGCTTTATTATAATATCCCTCTCCTTGTCCGTGAGGATGTCAAGAAGGGAGCTGACCTCTTCCTTCAGAGCCTTGTCCATCATCTGAGTCTCAGGACCTGCAGACTCATCTTCAAGGAAATCCCCATATGTCGAAGAGCCGTCCTCACCCTTCTTCACGGGACTGTCGAATGACATCATCTCGCTGCTTACGGCAAGAAGATCAGAGATGAGCTTCGCATCAAGGCCCGTCTCATTCGCAATATCCTCGACAGTCGGCTCAGCAGTCTCCATCGTATGCATGAGAGCTTTCTTTGCCTTGAGGATCTGCATAAGCTCATTGGATCTGTTGAGAGGAAGCCTTACAGCCCTTGATTTCTCCGGGATGGCCTTGAGAATCGACTGACGGATCCACCATACTGCATATGATATGAAATGATAGCCCTTGTCCGGCTCGAACTTGTCTATTGCCGTTATGAGGCCGATATTGCCTTCATTGATGAGGTCAAGAAGCGGCAGTCCCTGCCCACGGAACTTCTTGGCAACAGATACAACGAATCTGAGATTGCTGCTTATAAGGCGCTCACGTGCAGCCTTATCGCCGGCTTTGGCCTTGATAGCAAGCTCTGTCTCCTCATCATGTGTCAGAAGCGGTATTCTGTTTATTTCCTTAAGATATATAGAGAGGACCTCGTTATCGCTATCGCTGTCAAGGTAATCATTCTTTCTGATATTTGCTGTGTCCATTGCGTACCTCCAGTACACAAATAGACATGCAGAAAGTGTGCCAACTTCACAATATTACAGATAACTATTTATGTTACATATAAATATATAATCAGATGAAATGAGTAGTTATTGAAAGCAAAGCGTCATAATGACACAAGAGAAAACATCCTGGTAGTTTGAGTGTCATTTTGATACTCAGAGGGCGCTTTCATCATCTTCCGTGTCAAATAGGCACGGGAACACGATCCTCACGCTCTCCAGAAGATTCTTCTTTCCATCTCCGGTTATGCAGAAAGGAGATTCAGCAAGGGAATCCAGGAAGTCCTGGTATTCATCACAGATAAGATCCGTGATCATATCACCCTCTGGAAGAGAGAGGATGAACGAGCATTTACCCTTGAGATATGAAAACAGCTGATACCTATAGAATGAGATGAACTCAAGGGAGGGCTTTGTCTTTCCCTTCCTTATGAGGAAAGCGAGGGAATAGGCATCAAATGCCTTCTCGAAGTTTCCCTTCCTTGCCTCATTTATACCTGTCCTATAGTAAGTACTGCCAATTGTCTCCATATCCTGCACCTACAACATGGAATATAATATGAAATCGCGAAAAGTGAAGAGCTTATGAAGAAAATCTTCCACTTGCCGTTTTTCAGATCGATATGTATATTCCTATATGGTCCAGAGACCAATATACAACGAGGTGATAATATGAAAATTCTTCCACTTGGTGACAGAGTTCTTGTAAAGGCTAAGGCTACTGAAGAGAAGACAGCTTCCGGCATCTTCATTCCTCAGACAGCACAGGAAAAGACACAGATTGCGACAGTAGTCGCAGTTGGAGATGATGAGACAATCAAAGTCAAGGCAGGTCAGGAGATCATCCACGACAAATATGCCGGAACACAGATCAAGGACAATGGCGAGGATTATCTGATTCTCTCCTACTCTGACATTCTTGCAGTTGTCGAGTAATAGACAGAAAAGCAATCTCAGGAGCTGTCAGGAAGCATAAAGGCTTTCAGGACAGCTCTTTTTCTTTCTTATACATTGATGCTGTTCTTAATGGCTTTAACCTCATTAAGCGAAAGGCCAGAGTACTTAGCAATATTCTCTAGCGACATAACGTTATCTGCAATCATGCTTCGGGCAATCTTCAGCTCTGTTTCCCTGCGGACTTCGTCGTTCGATTCTTTAAGCATCTTATTGAATTCAGTTGTCATCTCTATAATCCCCTCCTCTTCGTTCTTGTAATAGCTCACCTTTTCCCTGAGCTCATTGTAATATATGTCTTCCGGATCTGTACATAAAAGGTCATGCACAAGATGCCCAAGGGCCGTATCCTCATCTGCATTCACTGCACATACATGGATTATATGCGTCCCGTCTCCATATTCCTCCCATGAGCCCTCAATGCGCCGCTCTATCTTGTATATGGCCTGTCCCTTCCTGAATATATCCTTCCGCGTTATGAATATGACGTAAGACTCAGGAAGCCTGCCATAGCCGTATGACTTCCTCAGTGACCTGCCAGATGCCTTCTGCATCTCTGTGTTGTACAGCTTCCCTTTGCTGTCCTTCGCGGCTATGTCCAGCTTGACGGAGTGGTTCTCTATG
>CALXLI010000056.1 GCA_944389155.1 uncultured Spirochaetaceae bacterium
GGAGCTGTTCGAGCAGGGGAAGGGGTACAAGGCAACGGCGACAATAACGGGGCTTAACACCTACACGGTTCGGGACTACAGGCGCAAGTATGCTTCAGGGGACACGTCCTGGGCGTACAGGGGCAGCAGTGAGAGCGCTGTCCGATAATGAAATAAGGACATTTGATTTGGAATGCTAGTTCCGGATCTTTTGGATCAATTTTTGATGCGAGCCGTTTCTTAGCCTGTGCGGAAACGGCTCTTTTATTTTAAATGGTATATAGGATTTCCTTCTACAGCAGAAATGGCTATTATCTGCCATTCCCGCTGCTGTTTTTCATCAGAGGCTGTCTTTGAAGTCTTCCCTGAATGCTTTTACAAGCTTGTCCTGCCATGGTGAGGTAGGGGACAGACGGCCAAAGAAGAAACGGAGCGATGATGGTTCTTCCACGAATTTAAGGCCACCGACAAGGTCTTTGTTGTCATAAAGCCATTTGATCCTGTCCACTGCATATTTCACCTGCGATAGCGTGAATACCCTTCTAGGCAGAGCTAGGCGCAGAAGCTCTACTGATGCAAGATGCTCTGTTCCGTCTTCTTCCCTCTGTTCAGATATCGTACCTCTTTCCATTCCTCTTATGCCGCCTGCAATATAGACAGCTGCAGCGAGAGCTCCTGCCGGATACTCCTCCTGTCTTACATGTGGAAGGAAACGAGTAGCATCAAGATGACAGCCAAGTCCTCCAGCCGGGGTGACTACAGGGACGCCAAGCTTTATAAGCTCATCTGTCATGTACTTTATGAATAGAGGCCCTTGGGATATAACATCCATATCCATGGTCTCTTCAAGGCCTACTGTCATGGCTTCTATTTCCCTGACGCTCATGCCGCCATATGTAAGGAATCCCTCGAACATCGGGACAAGCTCCCGCATTTTCAGATATAGCTTCTCATCGTGTATCGCTATTCCGCCGCCACGGGCAAAGCCAAGCTTGCGGGCTGAGAAGTATATGATATCCATCTTGTCGGAAATCCGCTTCGTGATTTCCCTGATTGAGAGATCCTTAGCCTTTTCCTCCCTTGTCTTTATGAAGTAGAGATTATCCTGCAGCAGGCTTGCATCCATGACGACAAGCTTGCCATAGCTATGGACCATATCCGCAACAGCTTCAATGTTCTCAAGCGACAGAGGCTGTCCGCCGATGAGATTTGTCCCTGTCTCTATCCTTACGAATGGAATCCTTTCTCCCTTTTCCTCAAAGAGCTTCCTGAGCTTGTCCAGATCGAAGTTTCCCTTGAATGGATGTGTGCTTGTGATCTTCACGCCTTCATCTATCACAACCTCTTCAACATATCCGCCAAGCCTTGTTATATGGGCCTTTGTTGTCGTGAAGTGATAGTTCATCGGGATTATCGATCCTTTTTCGACGAATGTCATTGCGATTATGTTCTCTGCAGCTCTTCCCTGATGCGCTGGAAGAAAGTACTTTGTGCCGAATATCTCCTCAAGCTTGTCCGTAAGGCGTGTGAACGTTGCGCTTCCTGCATAGCTGTCATCTGCAATCATCATAGCAGCCAGCTGCCTGTCGCTCATGGCATTTACGCCGCTGTCTGTGAGCATATCGAGGAATATATCCTTGTTCTTGAGCAGGAATGTGTTGTTTCCAGCTTCCTCTATGGCCTTCTGCCTCCGCTCGACAGGCACGAGGTCAAGTTTCTGGACTATCCGGACTTTATGCAGTTCAAGCGGAATGTTCTCCCCTGTATAGAAATGGATTTCTGGCATTTTCGATCTCCCTTTTGCATCAGTGTGGATGATTGGGGGTCAGCTGTCAAATAAAATATGTTTATTATGCAGAATTTTCTATATTTTATGCATAAATATTCCTAATAATTGCTGAAAATGATGCTAACAAATTTCTAATACATTTTTCTTAATAAGCAATTTACATGAAAATAACTCATATTTTACGATGCATTGGGAGGAAGACTCTCTGATGGATGTCTCTTTTTCATATTTCTGCCAGCAGATATTCTCATCTCCAGCATTGCTGATTACAGCAGCCTTGACGCTTGGGGTCATATTCGTGAATGGCTGGACTGACGCACCGAACGCTATAGCAACATGCATAACCACGCGCTGCCTGCACCCTCGTCCGGCAATAATGATGAGCGCTGTGTTCAACTTCCTGGGCGTGCTTGTGATGACAAAGATAAATGCATCTGTTGCATCGACTATAAGCAACATGGTTGATTTCGGCTCTGATACCAGCACTGCTTTGATTGCGCTTTCAGCGGCTCTTTTCTCAATTGTCGTATATAGTACAGCTGCATCATATTTCGGTATCCCGACAAGCGAGAGCCATAGCCTCATTGCAGGCCTTACTGGTGCAGCCCTTGCTTCCGGGCAGGGATTCGGGGCGATAAACGGAGGGGAGTGGATAAAGGTTATATATGGCCTTTTCCTGTCGCTCCTGCTGGGGTTTGCCATGGGATGGATAGTATGCAAGGCTGTTGTCCTCCTTTTCCGCCGCATGGATAGGCGCATAGCCAATGTATTGTTCCGCTATGCCCAGATTGCAGGTGCTGCTGCTATGAGCTTTATGCATGGTGCCCAGGACGGACAGAAGTTCATAGGTGTCCTTTTCCTTGGCATAGCCTTTGCAAACGGGCATTCAAGCGTTGATGGTGTGCTGATACCGCTTTGGCTTATGGTCCTATGCTCTGTCGTGATGGGATGCGGTACGAGCATAGGTGGAGAGAAGATCATCCGTTCTGTCGGAATGGATATGGTGAAGCTTGAGAAGTATCAGGGATTCAGCGCTGATGTCGCAGCATCTCTCTGCCTTCTCTTCTCATCTCTTTTCGGAATCCCTGTGTCAACGACACATACGAAGACCAGTGCGATAATGGGCGTCGGGGCATCGAGGAGACTGAGCGCGATAAACTTCTCTGTCGTGCGTTCGATGATGCTTACGTGGCTTTTCACATTCCCAGGCTGTGGCCTGATAAGCTTTCTGATGGCTAAGATATTCCTATTCATTTTCTAAGAGGTTGTTATGGCAAAGAAACAGGATTCATTCTATTTTGATACTTTCGCATCCTGCGCTTCATGTGCAGTTGAGGCTTCAAAGCTCCTGAAGAAGTGCATTGAGGACTATAATCCCGATACGCTGCATTCAGTCCTTGCAGAGATCCACGAGGTCGAACATGCTGCTGACAAGAAGAAGCATGACCTGATGAATGTGCTTGCAAAGGCTTTCATCACCCCGATTGAGCGTGATGACATCATACTCCTGAGCCAGGCTCTTGATGAGGTTGTGGATAAGCTTGAAGATGTTGTCCTGCGTCTCTATTGCGATAATATCCGGACGATAAAGCCTGAGATGGTGGATGTCGTGGGCGTTGTGGAGAAGTGCTGCGGTGAAATGCTTGCGATGATTGAGGAGTTCAGGAATTTCAGGCACTCGAAGACTCTCAGGGAGAAGATCATAAACATCAACTCGCTCGAGGAAGAAGCCGATGCCCTCTTCATAAAGAACATGAGATCTCTTCACAAAGATGAGGCAGATCCAATTGCAATCATCATGTGGAGGGATGTGTATAGGTATCTTGAGCAGTGTGCGGATGCCTGCGAGCATGTTGCAGACGCCTGCGAGAAGATCGTGATGAGCAATACCTGAACATCCATTTAACAGAGCCCTGCATCTCTTTTCTTCTATTTAACAGACAGCTAACCATAATGAGGAAGATGATGCCTTTTCGTTCCTGCTAGACTTCAAGCGTGGTCAATCCACGACTTGGTTTGGAGGAATTTTAAGATGAAAAGACTTACAGTAACGCTTCTGTCTCTCATCATGGTTGTTTCAGCCGCTTTCGCAAATGGCGGTATGGAAACAGAAAGCGCAATCAGAGAATACACAGAGGATGCTTCTCCTAAATATGTATTCATGTTCATCGGAGATGGAATGAGCTCACCTCAGACTAACTCCGCACAGGTCTTCAATGGAATAAATGAGTCAGGCCTTATCGAACTTGACAAGCTTACATTCACACAGTTCCCTGTTGTCGGTCTGCAGTATACACAGGATTCAACATCATTCTGCCCTGACTCAGCTTCAACAGCTACATCCCTGTCTTCTGGATATAAGACACATAGCGGAGTCATCGGAATGGGTGTGGACAAGGTTACGCCTGGAGTGACAATCGCTGAGATGCTCCATGACAAGGGCTGGAAGATCGGTATTGTATCAACGGTTACGATCAACCATGCAACACCTGCTGCATATTATGCTCATATCGCATCAAGAAATGATTACTATGATATCGGGCTGCAGATGGCTGAGTCCGGTTTTGAGTACTTTGCAGGCGGTTCTGTCAACCATGCAGAGGATGGCGACAAGTCAATCTACCAGGTTCTTGAGGACAATGGATATCTTGTCACAAACGACAAGGATACGATCCTCAGCCTCAACGGAAACAGCGGCAAGGTATATGCATACAGCCCAGTTCTTCAGGATGATGGCGCTATGCCTTATGCTCTCGATGCTCCAGCTGATTCCCTTAAGCTCAAGGATTTCGTCAAGAAGGGTATTGATGTCCTTGATAACGAGACAGGGTTCTTCATGATGGTTGAAGGTGGAAAGATCGACTGGGCAGGCCATGCCAACGATGCACTTGCAAACATCAGCGACACAATCGCTCTCGATGAAGCTGTAGAGGTTGCTGTTGAGTTTGCAAAGGATCATCCAGATGAGACCCTCATCATCGTGACAGGTGACCATGAGACTGGCGGTATGACAATCGGATATGCAGCAACAGGCTATAATACAGCTTTCGATATCCTCAGAAACCAGAAGTGCTCATTCGTGAAGTTCGACTCTCTTGTTGAAGAGGCAAAGGCTGATGGGTCATTCACATTCGATGACATGATGGCAATGGTAGAGGAATACTTCGGTCTTGTTGCTCCTGGCAAGAGCGCTGCAGATGACGCTCTCGTGATGAACGACTATGAGTATGCGAAGCTTGAGAAGGCATATGCAGATGATCAGAGCGGAAATGTTGATGGATATGAGGAATCACTCCTCTATGGTGGTTACAACCCAATCAGCGTAACACTCACGCACATCATCAACAACAAGGCTGGTATCGGCTGGACAAGCTATGCCCATACAGGCCTTCCGGTTCCTGTATATGCATACGGAGAGGGAGCTGAGCTCTTCGTCGGTGCTTACGACAACACCGAAGTCGCACACAAGCTCATGGATCTTACGAACGCAAGATAATCCTTGCTGATAATAGGACGGGGAGAGGCTTCTCTCCCCATTTTTACGTAATATGACAAAGAACGAAAGAAAGAAGAATATCGCATTCATAGCAGCATTCCTTTTAGCCTCTGTTGTCCTTATCGTCATTCCGACAGGATTTGAACGGGCAATATACTTCAACGCGACAGGCGCCAAGGCAGAGGTGCTTTGGACAGATGACAGCACGATAATACAGACGGGACTCTTCAGGACCGGCGATCAGCGCTGCCATGTACGTGTTCTCTCTGGTGAGCACAAAGGCCTTGAGATGGATGCTGTAAACATGCTTTCAGGAAGCCTGAAGGATGATAAGGTGTTCCAGACGGGGGATACAGCATGGGTCCTTGTAGAGCGTGATGCAGATAACAACCCGATATTCATAAACATGATCGATTACTATCGCTTGGACAAGGAGGTTATCCTGATTGCCTTGTTTGTCCTTGCTCTCGTTGCGTTCAGCGGTCTGAGAGGTATAAGGATGGTCCTGTCCTTTGCCTTTGCCTTCCTCGCCATATGGAAGCTTCTCATTCCATCTGTGCTGAATGGAGTGAATCCGCTCCTTATGTGCGCTATCACGCTCGTCCTGCTTACTCTTGTCACCCTTCCGATGGTATCCGGGCTGAACAGGCGTTCACTTGCTGCGATCCTTGGCTCATTCTCAGCTATTATCATAACGCTGATCATCTCAGTCCTGATGACATCATATCTTCGTATACATGGTTCTGTGCTTGAGATGAGCGAATCGCTTCTCTACAGCGGCTTCATGGGGCTTGACCTTACATCGCTTTTCTCCGGTGTCGTGTGTCTTGGTGCGGGAGGCGCTATCATGGACCTTTCGATAGATGTATCCGCTGCTATGTGGGAGGTTAAGGAACATGCTCCTGAGACAGAAGGGAAGGAGCTTTTCAAGTCTGCCATGGAGGTCGGAAAGGCTGGTGTCGGCACTCAGATAACAACGCTTCTCCTGGCATATATGGGAAGCTATCTGACGCTTATGATGGTTTACATGGCACAGGCAACACCTGTTTTGAATATCTTCACATCAAAGTCCATAGCAGCTGAAATCGTGCAGACACTTGCAGGGGCATTCGGAATTGTTCTTGTAACGCCTTTGACAGCTCTTATAGGAATGGTCCTGTTCAAAAAGCAGAAAGAAGTCTCCAGACTCTGAGGATGAGATTAACTGTCTATGAAAGCATTATCTTAATGGGAAATGCAGTAGTTCACTTTCACGCCGCAAAGTATGATAATCATGTCATGAAGATTGAGCGGATAGCAAAAGAAGACATTCCAAAGGTGATGGAGATAATAGAGGAGGCGAGGGCCTTCCAGCTTTCATATGGCAATATGCAATGGGCTGATGGCTATCCTTCTCTTCCACTCGTTGAGAGCGATGCAGAGACAGGGATTGGATACAAAGTCCTGCAGGATGATAGGATCATTGGTTATCTTGCCATAGTCGACTACGATGAGACTTATGATGCGATTGAAGGGAAATGGCTGGCAGATGGCCCTTATATAGCTCTTCATCGCATCGCGTTCTCAGACAGCGTCAGGGGAAAGGGACTGTTTTCATCGCTTATAGCTGAATGCGAAAAGCTTGCGGAAGGCAAAGGCGCTCTTTCAATCAGGATAGATACAGATAAGAGCAACAGCATCATGCAGCATCTGCTGGAGAAGCTTGGATTCATACAGACAGGCATTGTATTCTTCGAAGGAAGCGGAAAGCTTGCTTACGAGCGGCTGTGCCAGGAGGTTATGGTATGATAAACGTTGGCAATGACTGGCAGCCTCTTTTTGATATAGAACAGGAGAAGCCATATTACAGAGAACTGAGGAGATTCCTCAAAAGCGAGTACTTCAGCAAGACCGTATATCCTCCGATGAATGAGATATTCCGGGCATTTGCCCTGACAAGCTTTGCTGATACCAAGGTCATAATAGTAGGGCAGGATCCATATCATGAACCCGGACAGGCAATGGGTCTTTCCTTTTCTGTGATGGAAGGAACGCAGGAGCCGCCATCGCTTCAGAATATCCACACGGAAATAATGAATGAAGGCGTGGAGCAGGGCCCATGGTCCAGTGATCTTACAAGATGGGCCAGACAGGGTGTGCTTCTTCTCAACAGCACTCTTACGGTTGTTGCCCACCGTGCTGCTTCGCATGCTGGAAAAGGCTGGGAGATCTTCACGGACAATGCCATCAGGGCACTAGGCGATGATGAGAGGCCAAAGGTGTTCATGCTCTGGGGAAGCTATGCAAGGAGCAAGAAAGCACTTATCTCAAAAAGCTGCCATCTGATTCTTGAGTCTGCGCATCCAAGCCCGCTCAGCGCTTACCGCGGCTTTTTCGGCAATGGCCATTTCAAAGCCTGCAATGAATTCCTTTCACGCACAGGGCAGAAACCCATAGTGTGGTGAATCAGAGCTCTTCAAAGTAGTTTATGGCGTTGCTTTTCTCAAGTATTGCAATCATATCATCATGAGTTGCATTGCATGAGCTTTTGAGCGTGAAGATGAATGCTGCATCAGATGAGATCCCGGCTTTCTCATTCTGGACATTCTCTGCATATAATCCATGAAGCTTGAGGTAATGTATGAATTCGCCAATGCAGTTCCTGTTCTTAAGCTCTATATAGATGTTCATTGTCTTTGTCCGATGCCTTATGATTGCATCCCAATGATTAAGGACACGGAGTATTATGAGTATGGCGAAAGCGCCGACAATCGCAACTTCATATAAACCTATACCGATTGCAAGCCCGACAGCAGATGAAGCCCATAGCCCGGCAGCTGTTGTAAGGCCTCTTATCTGATTCTGCTTCGTTACGATTATTGAACCTGCTCCAAGGAAGCCTATGCCGCTGACAACCTGGGCGGCCATCCTTACAGGATCTCCTGTTTTGTATGCTGCATATACGTATTGGTTGGTAAGCATTATGATACAGGATCCCATACAGACAAGAATATATGTTCTCAGGCCTGCAGGTCTGTTCTTCAATCCCCGTTCAATTCCCAGTATTGCTCCCAGCACGATGGAGACGAAAATCCTGAGAAGCATTGACAATGTTGTAAGCTCACGTATTTCGTCTAGACTTTCCATGAGGAAAAAGATAGGTGAGGAAAATTGTCCTGTCAACATTTTCTTAACAATTTATTAACATATTCTTAATATTTATAGATAAACAGCTATGCAGCAGCTGATTGTCGCTATGATGAGCATTGCAGCAAAGATAGGCATTGCCTTTTTCAGAGAGCTGAATGTTATTTCATTGCAGACAGAAGACGAGAGTATCATATTCTGAGGTGATATTATCTTCCCTATGCTTGCGCCTATTGCATTGAATGTTGACAGGAGAGCCGCTGATACGCCGATGTTTGTGGCAGCTGTTGCCTGTATCGGTCCAAAAAGCATATTTGATGATGAATTGGAGCCTGTGATGAATGAGCCTAATACGCCAATTGATGTAGACATTATCGGGAATAACCTTCCTGTCAATGATATTATGCCGTCTGCTATTCTCTCAGTCATGCCAGAATAACCCATCAGTGCTGATATCGAAAATACGAGGCACATTGACAGGAATGTCTTCCAGTTCTCCTTTATTGTCTTCTTTGAAGCTGACAGCATATCTGCAATAGGTATCTTATTGATGAATGCTCCGATCAATGTTCCGGACAGGATCAGGATGCCTGGTGTATCCAGCAGGTAGAATCTCAGGACTTTTGGATCGGGCCCTGAATATATCGGCGTTGAGATCCTGGCCATTTGGAGTATCCTGCGTAGCGGCGGGATGAATATTGGCAGGCATAGCATGGTAAGGGCAGTGATAACCGGCAGTATAAATCTGAATGAGTGCTGCTTCTTATGTTCTTTCTGCGGTTTGCTGAGGATAATGGCAATGGAAATGGCAAGGCCTCCTGCTATTGGCGGCAATATCGGACCTGCAAGGAATCCACCAGCTTCATATGCAGCAGCATACAGGCCTGAGAAAAGCACCAGTTTAGGCAGGAATTCGCGTCTTATCGTGATTCTGCCATTATAGGCAACAAGTACAGAATAAGGCAGAAGCAGGATAAGAGGCAGTTCATAAAGGAGCGATAATCCAGTTATCTCATTGATTGCTATACCTGTTGCTGTTGAAAGGTTTGCCTGCGGCATTCCAAGCGAGCCGAATGATGTCGGTATGGATACCGCGATGAGGACCGCCCTTGCACTCCGTATTTTGTCATATCCGGTGGAAATCATGAATGACAGGGGAATCACCAGCGAGATTCCGAAGCCTATCAGGGTTTCAAGTATAGAGCTGATGCCTAGCGCAATCAGCAGTACTGATGCCTCCTCTTCCTTGCTTTCCTTATCAAGCAGGAGATCCTTGAGCTGTTCCTTCTCCTTTTCCCCTATTGTGAGGTTGAAGAGCAGCAGGGATGAGAAGATAAGCAGGCATATTGGCCATAATGCAGAAAGAACACCTTCCAGAGTGGCTGTCAGCGTTTCAGCCATTGTCATTGAGAATGCTGTCTGTGCAATCACAGCCGCAATCATGAAAGTTGCCGCATATGCCGTTATTGCTGAAATCCTTCCTGACAGCATGAATGCTATGAGAGCTATTATCGGTATTGATGCCAATATTGTCATTTCAGTCTTCCCGTTATGTAGAAAAGAGTGTACGATTATCCATAGAATATGTCTATGATTTACCATCAAAAATAATATTTTTAATTTGATAGGTTAGGCTTTATCCTTTTTTTCAAGGATAAAAAGCTTTCATTGCTTGGAGGTTTGGATGATTTTGATTGCACACAGGGGCGGTACGGATAAGTATCCGGAACAGTCGATTGCGGCAGCCAGGTTTTCTCTGATGAACGGTGCTGATCTTGTTGAGCTTGATGTACGATTCACGACGGCAGTGGATGTCCCTGTCATCTGCCATGATGCGAATGCAAAAAGGGTCTTTGGCATAGATAAGGATATAAATGAGATGTCATTGAAGGAGTTCCTGTCATTGAAGCATACTTCCGATCCATCCATGGGGACATATACACTTGACGAACTCCTTTCTGCTGATATTTCTCCAGTGCTTCTTCATCTGAAATGCGATGTTCCTTATTTTCCTGCTGTCCTGGATGTGATACATCGGCATGCTGCTGAAGATAAGGTTGTCCTTGGCATAGAGAAGGTTGCAGGTGTTTCCCTTGCAAAGGATGATGATCCAAGCATACGTATTCTTTCATTCATGCCCACAGAAGATGATCTTCCAGCCTTCCTTGGTTCCAGCTGCGAGTATATAAGGCTGTGGGAGCCATGGCTTACCCAGGAAAGGATCGATCAGATCCACGAAAAGGGAAAGCAGATCTGGGTAATGAGTGGGACACATTCGACTGTAGGATATACAGACCTTTCAAATCTCAGGCATTGGGAATGCATGAAGGTTGATGGGGTGCTTATAAACGAAATCCTTAAAGCTGGGAAAGAGCTGAGGAGTTGAAATGGATGCAAAGAAAGTCAAGCTGTTGAAGAATGAAGCTGTAGGTATTGCTTTCGTGATACCTGCATTGATCCCGCTTCTCATCTTCGTTATCTATCCAGTTGTCAGGTCGATTGTATTGAGTTTCTTCTCATACAACATGGTCACGGCAATGAAGTTCGTAGGGTTCAGGAATTATGCGAAGCTGTTCAGTTCTCCTGAAATCTGGCAGACGATACTCAGGACAATAGGATATGTCCTTGTAATCCTGCCAGTAACGCTTATCGGTGGCTTTTTCCTTAGCTTGCTGCTGTCTTCAAGATCGAAAAGCAGCGTGTTCTTCCGAACCCTTTATTTTGCTCCGCATGTTACATCGATGGTTGCGATGTCTTCCGTATGGCTTTTCATATTCCATCCACAGTATGGTGCCTTGAATATGTTCCTGGAGATATTCGGAGTCACTCCTGTCCGATGGCTGAACCAGTCAAGCACTGCTTTCTGGTGCATCTGCTGGGTTACGATATGGAGGATGATAGGTTATGACACGCTTGTCTTCATCGGAGGTATTCAGAATATCTCATCTGAAGTGCTTGAAGCTGCGACAATCGACGGCGCAACGACATGGCAGCGCATACGGCATATATTGTTCCCTCTTGTGTCTCCGACAACATTCATGCTTCTTATCCTGAACACGATAAACGTAATGAAGATGTTCACTGTCATAAACATGCTTACAGATGGTGGACCTGCAAAATCAACGCAGAACCTGGTGATCATGTTGCAGGATTACGCTTTCAACAGGTTCCAGATAGGATATGCATCGGCGATTTCCAATATCCTTTTCGTGCTGATTCTCGTCATTCATATTTTCCAGAGAAAACTTGAGAAGAAGGTGCAGTATGACCAATAAGAAGAGTACCAGGATCATTTACTCAGTCGCAAGATATGCTGTTCTGATAATAGTTGCTTTCATTATAGCGATTCCATATGTATGGATGATTCTCTCATCCTTCCGCGAAGGATCCGATATATTCGTAAAAGGATCGTGGATCCCTGATGTGTGGAGATGGCAGAACTATCCGGAGGCTATGGCAATGGCTCCATTTGGACGCTTCTTCATCAACAGCATTGCAACATCCCTGCTGACAGTTGCGGCACAGCTTATAACATGCCCTCTTGCGGGATTTGCCTTTGCCAAGCTTGATTTCAAGAGCAAGAAGTTCCTGTTCAATATATTCCTCTGCACGATGATGGTCCCATCTGAGAGTACGATTATCGCGAACTATCTGACTATGGCTTCCTGGCATATGACAGATACCTACTTTGCTATCATTGCACCGCTCCTGACAAGCATGTTCGCGATCTTCCTTCTACGTCAGTTCTTCAAGACGATTCCTGACGCTCTCATGGATGCTGCAAAGATAGATGGCGCAACGCTGATGCAGGTGTTCTGGAAAGTTGTGCTTCCGCTTGCAAAGAGTGCTCTGGCCACGATTGTCATATTTGGATTTGTGAGCAGCTGGAATGCATATCTCTGGCCGACACTTGTTACAAGCGCTACTGAAATGCGTACAGTCCAGACAGGCCTCAGGTACATGGTTGATCCGGATCTCGGCAGCGAATGGCCAAAGATATTGGCTGCTTCGACAGTTATCATCCTGCCTGTCATGGCTTTGTTTGTCGGCCTGCAGAAATACTTTGTCCAGGGAATTACGAAAGTCGGGCTCAAGTAAGTTGGGCTTGGTCACAGATTGCGTATTGCAAAAGGAGGAAAAATGAAAAAGTTTCTTGTTATGGTTCTTATTCTCTCTGTTGTCTGCGGAATGAGTGTTATGGCTGGCGGCAGCAAGGAGTCATCCACAACAGCAGATGGCAAGACAGAGCTGGTGTTCTGGACAAGGATGAACGACAAGTTCGAAGAAGAGATCGCTGCATTCGAGGCTTCCCATCCAGATGTGAAGGTCACACGTGTCGGAATTGGATCTGATTATGATGATCTTACCACGAAATATATTGCGGGAGCTGTTTCCGGAGAACTGCCGCATGTTGGCCTTGTAAGCCAGCGTTATGGCATCCCACAGCTTTACGATGCTGGCGTTCTCGTGCCGGTCGATGAGCTTATGACTGAAGAGGAGAAAGCCGATGTCCTTCCTGCATATTGGGGGAGATACACATATAAGGGAGTTAAGGTTGCTATACCTTTCCAGGTATCGATGCCTGTCCTTTATGTCAACCTTGATCTCTTTGAGCAGTATGGCGTAGAGATCCCAAGGACATGGGATGAGGTTATGGAGGCTGCAAAGAAACTCACTGTTGACACCAACGGCGACGGCGTTACGGACATATACGGCTTCAATGTTCCCGCTGATGCACCTTGGTATCTCAATGGAATGTTCAAGGCAGCTGGTGCTGATGTGATAAAAGGTGATGCTGATGTGGATTTCACCCAGCCGGAAGTGATTGCATTGCTTGAGGATTTCCAGCAGATGGCAGCGGAAGGCTCTCTCCCGTCAAATCAGCATAGCACTGCAAAGGACGACTTCAAGAACGGTTCACTTGCCATGCTTCTCAATTCCTGCGCTGGCAATGGCTCTATATCAAAGGGTGTCAATGGAAAGTTCGAGTATGCTCTTGTTACATTCCCTTCAATCAATGGCAATATCTATGCTCCGCTTGGCGGCAATGGCCTTGGTGTCTTCAAGTCAACACCTGAGATGGAGGCGCTTGCATGGGAGTTCGTGC